>PLFB01000253.1 GCA_003137135.1 Acetobacteraceae bacterium | reverse complement strand
TCGGCCGGCGCCTTCAGGCGCTCCAGGATATACGTGAAGTCCAGCGTCGCCGATTCGGTGCGGCCGACGAAGTCGAACTTGATCAGGTCGAAGCGCGCGATGTGGTATTGCTGGCGCCAGTGCACGTCCATCTCATGGCGCGGCTGGCCCGCCACCACGCGCACGAATTCCTCAAAAGTGATTTTTTCCGACAGCGCCACCCCCTGCGAAGCGGCCGATTGCTTGATCTGGTCCACCCAGAGCGTGCCGCGCCGTCCGGTGTAGTGGCCGGCGATCTTGTCGGTATAGGCGCTGGCCAGGCGCGTATAGGGGTCGCGCACCATGGTGAACTTGAAATCCGGCGTCCGCCCCGCGAACAAAGCCTCCTCCTCTTCCGCGCTCAGCGTCTCGGTGCCGGGAAAGAAATTGAACCGCTTGCTGTGCCGGCGCGTCGGGTTCGGGTCCATCGGCAGGCCCTCGAGCTCGATCAGCGCGTTCTTGACGATGGTGCAGGCGCATTTGGGAATCGCCCGGTACAGATATTTGCCGCGCGCGCTGTAATAGGTGCTCGCACTCACGGTCAAATTCCGCCGCGCGTGTTTCTCCAACGGATCGGGCCAGGGCGGATCGACCGGCTCGAACTCGGCCTCCTCGAATTCATCTGGATCGAGGCCGGACTGGACCGCGTTGAAATAGAACATCGCCAGCCGCCCGACAGTCTGCACCGGCGTCAGCGCGCCTTCTTTTTCCAGCTCGCGCATCACCAGGCCAGTGCCGGCACCGGTGGCGTCGTTAAAAATCACGATCGCGCCATCCACCAGATGCGGCCGCCAGGCGCAGAAATCCGACAGCACCGAATCGTAGCGGTGATCGCCATCGACGAACAGCAGCGAGACCGGCTTGTCCCAGCCGGGTGTCACGACCTGGGAGGTCGTGTTGATCAGCCGCACGATCGCGGCGAAGCGCGTGGTGAGCATGGTCTTGAAGAAGGCGCGCCGGTCGCTCGGGCCGAACACGCTGCCCTTGACGCCGACGAAATGCTCGTGCGGCTCGATCGCATAGACCGGCACTTTGGCGCGCGCCGCGGAGCCGGCGCAGAGTGCCACCGTCGAGCGGCCGCGAAAGCTGCCCAGCTCGACGATGCAGCCCGAGCGCACCGAGGCCGCCGCCGCGAACAGCAATTCGGAGTCTTCGAGTTTCAGCCAGCCTTCAATTTTCTCAAATTCCGGCACGATCTGCAGCAGCAGGCTGCCGCGCGGGCTGGCCTGCTCCTGCTCCGTCATCGCGTTATCAAAATTTCCGTCAGCCATCACGCTGCTCCCTGTTCACTCTCGCCGGGTTCACCTCGCCGGCGCGCGGGCGAGGCGTCCCAGCGTTCAGCCCATGCCGCGTGCCGGTCATCGGGCTGGCGTTGGCGCGCACGGCGCGGTCCGTCCTCACGCCGCGTCGCTACGCGGCGCGGTGCCCGGCTGCCCGGTGGCTGGCGGCCCGGCGCCCGGCCCCGCGGCGCGCTGCGCCGACTCTGGGCTGACTTCCGGCGCCAGCAGCCATTTCTCAGGCGGGATCTGCAGGCAGTCATCGTCGTAGCGCCGCGCCAGCCGTTTTTTCTCCAGCGGACCCCAGGGGTCGAAATCCGGATAACCGTCGGTCTTTGGGAGGGCGGCGCTGATGGCGCGCACCAGCCGGCTCGCCACTTCACGCCCCAGCCGCTCGGAGACGCTGTCGATCGCATCGATCGCGGCTTGCGAGAGCGAGGGGTAGGAGACCTTGCCCGTCTCGGTTTCCACCTGGTCGAGCTTTTCGCCGAACGCGAGTTCGCGCAGGAGCATTTCGGCATTCGGCCGGAACTGCTCATAGCGCCAGTAGCGCGTGTGGTCGGGCCGCAGCCCGGTTTCGAACTTCTCCAGCAGTGAGACCCAGCTAATCGCCTTCCAGTTCACCCGGCTGGAGAAATCCTCGAAATTGATATAGCGCGGGTTCGTGCGCAGGCCCTCGCAATAGGCCGACGCGAGAAACGCGTCGTAGCGCCGGACCGCGCAGAACAGCGTCACCTCGTGGCCTCCGAGCAGACGGCGCAGTTGCGCCATGCGCGCGCGTACGCCGGAATAGACCTTGCCCGATTTGAGCATGGCGCCGCACAGGCCGAGCAGGTTTTCATCCGAGATGATGATGCCGCGCACGTTGTCGGGCACGCCGCGCGCGAAGAAATCATCCAGCCGGTCCTCCAGACGGAAGCTCGCAGGATCGAACTTCATCAGGTCCTTCACGTAGGTGTTACGAAACTGAAACGTCGGCATAAACCCGATCCCGGCGCGGTTCAGCTTCGCCTGATTGCCCTTCAGCCGCGCCTGCATGTAGGTCGTCGCGGTTTTATGCACACCAACATGCAGATGAATCTTCACGCCCGCTCGCTCCTCAATTTTTCTGGTAGACCATCAGGTACTGCCCATCCGGTTCGCCCCAATAGCCGATATAGCTCGGCGTCCAGACCGTGCCCTGCGCCATGTATTCCATGTCGCGCCGCAAATAATGCAGCGGCGGCTTATGCCCGCGCGAGCGCGTGCCGGCCTTGTTCAGGTAGGGCTTGGCGTAGGGTTCGCCCTCGGCCAGCTCGAAGAAGCTGACATAGAGTTTCGCGCCGGGCTTGAAATATTTCGCGGAATTCTCCAGCATGATGCGCAGAAAGTTCAGCGGATAATGCGTCATCACCTGGATGCACAGGCCGTAATCGATGCTGTTTTCCGGCAGCCGCACATGCTCGGCCACCGACGAGGTGTACAGGTTCTCGCGGTTCATCCGCGTCTCCATGCCGATGCGCGTCAGTTCGCGCTTGAAGCCGACATTGAGCAGCGGCTGGCGCGCGTCGATGCCGTAATAATGGTCGGGTTCCAGATACGGAATGATTTTCACGCCGGCGCGCAAGCACCCGCAGCCGATATCCAGCACCTTGTGCTCGGGCAGCAGCCCGTTATCCTGCAGCAGTTTCAGCTGCAGCGCGCCCATCGTATCCCACGCCAGCCCGACCAGCGAGCGGTGCTTCTTGGTCTCGACGAATTCGCGCACCCGCTCCGGATCGTCGAAGCGCCGCTCGACGGTTTTCTGCGGCGCCTCCTTCTCCGGCCCGGCCGCCAGCGGCGCGTTCTGGCCGGCCTTGTTCTGGCCCGCCTTGTTCTGGCCGCCCTTGTTCTGGCCGCCCTTGTTCGGGCCGGTTTTATTGGGGCCGCCCTTGTTCGGGCCGCCCTTGCCCGCCGGCTTGTTCAGCCCGGTTTTTTCTTTTCTTGTTTTCTCTTTTACGACGTCAGCACACATTTTAAACTCACCAGTTTTTCGAGGTTTTGAAGGGGTAGCGCAGCGTATCGAAGTCGATTTCGAAGGCCTTCATGAATTTTTGCCGCACGTCCGGCGACACCGTATCCCAGATCGCCATCTGCGCGCCGGTGACGTTATGCTGCTCGGCGGCCTTGACGTGCAGATGCGCCGGCGCATCGATCTGCTCGAGAATATAGGGCAGGTCGCTATGCAGCATTTCGACATGGCCGACGAAATTATATTTGATGATGCCGAACCGGCCCTCGAAATATTGCTGCCGCCAGTGCGAATCCATCTGCTCGATCGGCTGCTGCGAGACGACGTGCACGAATTCCTCGAAGGTCGGCTCGGGCGAGAGCTTGATGCCCTGCTCGAGGGCCGCTTCCTTGATGATGTTGAGCCAGAATTTCGCGCGCAATTTGGTCTCCATGCGGATCTTGTCCTTGTACGCGCTGGCCAGCCGCGTATAGGGGTCGCGCACGATCACGAACTTGAAGCATTTGGTCTTGTCGCGGAACAATTCATTCAACTGGCGCTCGGTCAGCCCGTTGGCGCCGGGAAATCGATTGTTTTCCTTCTGGTGGCGCTTCCATTCATTCTCGTCGATCGGCAGGCCCTCGAATTCCAGCAGAATCGTCTTGATCGTGGTGCAGGCGCATTTTGGAATCGACTGGTACAAGTACTTGCCGCCATTGCCCAGATACACGTTGTAGGCGACCGTGTCGGTATCGAGGTTTTTCTGCACGATGGTCTCATCGACCGCGAGCTTGGGATAGATCCGCGGCGTCTCGCCCTGCGACGAATACTTGAACACCGTGACCTTGCCGACCGACTCCACCTTGTTGAGCATTTTGCGCGCCGCATATTCGGCGATCACCCGGCTCGGCCCGTCATCATGCGCATCCGCAAACAGCACGGCGGCACCTTCCACCAGATGCGGCCGCCACGATTCGAAATCGGCCAGCGTGGCATCGTAGCGGTGATCGCCGTCCAGATACAGCATCGAGACCGGCGTATGCCAGCCCGGCGTCACCACCCGGCTGGTGGCATTGAGCAGCCGGACGAACCGCACCAGGCGGTGTTCGACCATGTTCTTGAAAAACTCGCGGCGGTCGCCCGGGCCGAACTTGCCGCCCCGCACGCCGATAAATTTCTCATGCGGCTCGACCGCATAGACCGGCACCGGCTCGCCCTCGGTGGTCGGCCCGGCGCTCACGCCCGCGCACAACGCCGCCGTCGAGCGGCCGCGATAGCTGCCGACCTCGACGATGCAGCCATCCGTCACCGCCTTGGCGTAGGCAAACAGCACTTCGCCTTCCGCGACCGTCAGAAACCCGTCGATCGACTTGAACCCGGGCACCGCATCCGTGAGCTGCAGTTTCACCGGTTTTTTGGCGGCTGGCGCCGGCGCGTCATCCGGCGCTGGTGCAGGCGCGGGTGCAACCGCGGCCGCAACCGCGGCCGCCTCGCCGGCCACCTCCGTCACGCTGCTCTGCAGCAGCTCGGCTCGTTCCAATTCATGCGCCATGCCCACATCGTCCGTCGCGGCATCCATCATCACCCGCTCCTTTTTCGCCCTTCTCATACAGCCTTCCTCGCATTCATCGCAATGTTATCCGCGCGATCTCGTAGGCGGCGCCGCGCGCCGCGCCGCCGGTGTCGAGCTCGAACACGGCGTAGGACGCGCCGCCGGCCTGGCTGATCGCCACCGGCAAATTCGCCACATAGCCCTGCCAGCCGGCGGCACCTGCCTGCCCAGCTTCGGTAAACAGCACGGCGGCGGACACCACCTTGTCCAGCCCGGTGCCGTCCAGCAACAGCCGGAAACGCTGTGGACCGGCGTCGCCGGACGGCACGATCAGCGTTACCTCATCGCCCTGCCGGGCAGCCAGCGCGCCGCCGGTCGCGGCTAGCGCCGTGCCCTCATAATACTGCGACATCCAGCCGAACGCGATGCCCGTCGCGTAGGCGGTGCGGAAATCAGCAGAACAAAAGCTTAGATCTGGCACCTCGCGCACCGGCGGCCAGTATGCCCCCAGCTGGATCCCCGCCGCCGCCATCGCCCCCAACGCATTTACCGTGTAAGCAGCGTTGCGAATCCCTTCGTCATCCGGGTTGATCTTCTTCACCGCCGCCCATTCCGAGGCATAGATCAATTGCTTTCCGCTCGCTTGCCGCACCGCCGCAATCACCGCCGGCAGGCTATCGCAGCGCCGCGTCGAGCCCATGGTGCCGCAATAGCTGTGCACCGAAACGCCATCAACCGCGTCCCAACCCCGACCTGCCAGGCCGCGCATCCGCCGAATCTCATCCGGCGCCGTCCAGTCGGCCATCACAAAAATCCTCACGCTGGGGTCCGCCGCCTTCATCGCCGGTGCCGCCACCGCCACCAGCGCGGCATAATTCGCCAGATTGGCGGCGCGCCGCGCGGCATTCTTCTTGGCGCCGCCTTGCAGCCACCACTCATTGCCGATTTCCCAATATTTCACCCGCGCGCCGTAGGTTAGCACCAGATGCGCATCAAACTGCGCGGTTTGGCCGACATAAGACGGGTTCTTCACCGCCGCCACGCTCGGCGTAATGAAACTCGCCGCCGGCACGGCGCTTACGAACGGGCCGGGCGCCTCGCCGGCCACCGCCGCGGCGCGCTTGCCGACTTCCTCATTCGCCGCCCAGTCGTAGCTTTCCGCTCCCCAGCCGCCGAGATAGCGCGACAGCGTGGCGTGCGCGATGCCGTCCATCGCCGCGCGATAGGCGGCAAAATCCGGTGCTGGAATCTTGTCCCACACATAATTCACGCCATACAGCAGCGGCGAAATCGGCGTGCCGCCGCCGGTGTCGATCGTGATGTCGATGTCGGGCGTCTGCGCATACCCAAACCCCGCCGCCCCTAGGCCGAATATTCCGGCCCAGGCGAAAATCGAAAGCAGTTGGCGCATCAGCAAAAGCAGGAAGCAAGAACTTCGTTTTTAAAAAAACGGCGCCCCGCCCGGGGCAGCAAAAAATTTTTATTAATCTGGGCCACAGGCGTTTCTACCAGGGCGGTCAAAGGAATCAAAAGTTTTTTCTGCGGCTTTTTTTTTAAAAAAAAGCAGTGCTTGCTTGCTGCCTTCATCAGAACGCCTTGAGCGAGCGAATCCCGGCCAGGTTCGGCTCCTCCGCATCCGGTGGATCGTAATCGGGCGAAATCTGCACGCCCCCGGCCCCCAACGCGCCAATCAGCATTTTGCGTCCGGCCTCCAGCCCGCCCAGCGTGGTGGTGATTTCCCGCCAGGTTTCCGCCGGCACCAGGCTGGTCAGGTGCACGCCCAGATTTTTGCCCGCCGGCACCATCCAGTCCCGCCAGCGCGCCAGCGTCATGCCGGACCAGCCGGCCAGGTCCGAGCGCAGCCGCAGCACATTCTGGCTGTGCAGCCGCGACGGTTTGGAGATGTCCAGATCCACCTCGGTCAGCCAGTTCCAGTTATGATCGCGCTTCTTCTCGATCCCCTGGCTCACCAGATGATCCAGCCGCCCCAGCCGATTCTGGAATTCCGGCCAGAATTCGTTCCATTTGCGCACCAGCACCGATGGCGGCATCGTATCGATCAGGTTCCAATCGATCCGGTCATGCAGCGCCGGATCGGAGTGATACAGGCTTTCCGCGAACGCGATCAGCGGATCGCCGCGCAGCAGCAGCGCGCGCGGGTTCGGCCGGTCGAAAATGATCTCCGGCACGTGCCAGCCCTGGCCGGAGCGCAGCAAAAACCCGGTGGTCTTGTCGGGCGAGGCGCGCACCAGGTTCGCCACGAAATTCGGCGCCGAGGTGTTGCGCAGTCTTACCGCGTTGCGCGTATAGCCTGCGAATTCGTCGCCCAGATGCGCGAATTCGATGCAATGCGGGTGAAAGATCTGCCCATGGCAGACGATTTTTTTCGAGCACGACAAAATCAAAAATGCGATTTTCAGCTCGACGGTCGAAAGCCCCATGACCGCGAAAAAACTCTCATCCAGCCGCCCCAGATCCTCGTACCATTTCTGCACCGGCTTGCCATAGACCGGCACGCCCGGCGCGCCGTCCCGAAAACGCTGGCGGTTTTCCTCGTATTCGCCGGAAATTTTTGCCGCCTGGTCGTTCGCGAAGGCCAAGGTGCGCGAATGCCCCAGCCACACCTTGTCCAATTCGTCATACATCTCCAGCCGGTGCGGCGAGAGTTTTCGGGCCATGAAGAACGGCTGGCGCACCAGATACTCCACCCGGTCGGCGCAGAAAATGATCGGCACCATGTAGTCGGTGAATTGATACAGCGTCAGCGGCCGCGCCACGATGCGCGAGGACGGCACCAGGTTGCACACCAGCGTCTGGAAAAACAGCTCGTCGGGGATCAGCGTGGTCGAAAAAAACCGCTGCACGTCGCGCCGGCGCGCCAGCTCCATCACTTTTTGCAGCGTCTTCCAGGTCAGCACCCACCACTGGCTGCCCATATGCGGCTCCAGCCCGAGCACGAATTTGCGTTTGAGACCCAAAAACTGCTGCACCTTCAACAGCCGTTTGGACAATTCATGCCGGTCGCGCCAGTTGGTAAAAAACCGGTACTGGTAGCGCTCCTGCTCCGGCCCGCCCTTCACCCAGCTCTGCTTGTCGGTCGGCACGCCCTCGATAAATTCCTTGCCGTCATTGCGCTCCAGAAACGCCACCAGGTCGTCGGAGGAACGGATCGGATAATCCGCGCCGGAACAGTAATACACGTAGTCCGGGTTCCAGCCCGCCGCCTCGATCTCGTCGATGCAGTTCAGCGTCGCCTTGCAGATCGACCATTCGCCCCATTTCACGTTCACGCGCCGGGCGAAGCGCACGCTCTCGTTGCCGGTAAAGCTTTCGCGCAGCGCCGCGAAACCCTCGTCATCGGATTTCTTGTCGTAATGCAGCGCCACGGTGTGGCCGGCCTGGGTCAGCGCGGCGACCAGCCGCACCAGGATTTTGGGGTGCTGATGCGCCAGAATGATGTAAGAAATTTTCATCCGCTCAGAACCATTGCCCATTATTCAGCAACCCGACACTCAGCAGGTCCTGCGTGCTTTCATAGCGCCCGCTGTTCTGATTAACCAGCCACATTTCCGCCATTCTGGTGCTGCCGGGGTACAAGGTCGTGACATGGTCCGGATAGAGCTGGCCGCCTTCGGCCTGCTTGGCGATGTGCAGCGCGTGCTCATCCCCCAGCATCGCGAAGCGCAGCAGGCAGGCGGTGGTGGTGGAATGCCAGTCCGAATGCGGCGTGTTGAGCTTGTGCGGCACCAGATGCCGGGTTGACGCGGTATAAAAACACTCCTTGGTCCATTTCACCAACGGGATGCGGTTCAGCGGCGGCGCCATCCGCGGCTCGTCGCCATACAGCGCGCGGCGCTGCACGCCGCCATAGATCGGCACCACCAGATTGGCCTGCGCATCGGTGGTCTGGTAGCCGAACTTGTCAAAAAACGGCAGCAGCGCCAGCGGCGATTTGCCGGGCTCGTACTCCATCTCGCGCGCCGGCCGCTCGCCATACACGTCGATCACCAGCGCCGCGACATGGTCGCGCTGCTCGCTCTCGATGAAATCGATCAGATCGCGGATATGCCGGGTTTCGGACTTTGGGAACACGAACAGGTCGAACGGGCCAACCGAGAGCACCCATTTATCCATGCCGTAGCGCCGGCGCAGAAAATTCAGCGCGTGGATGGTGTTGCTGGGGTGCATAAAACCTTCCGGCCGCCAGATCGTGCAGTCCGCCGCCTCCGGCAGCCGTTCATGCAAATCGCGCTCGGCGCCAAGGTCCAGAAAAATGAAATGTTCCACGCCCAGGCGCCGGTAATACGCCAAGAACCAGTCCAGCAGCCGGTGGTCGCCATAATAGGGCACCACCGCGGGCACCCCCTTCAGCCTGGCGCCGTCGGCCAGCCCGGCGATGCGGCGCATTTTCCGGCCGGCGCGATAGGCGGCGTTCTGCAGCCGAAAGGTGTGGCGATACCAGAACGAGAGGCGCGTCCGGTATTTCTGAAAATAGTCGCCAACCACTGACATTAATCGTTCACCATACCCGTTTGCGCCAAAACCCCGCCGCATTGTGCCAAAACATTGTACCCGGCCTTTTCGCTCGGGCTTCGTGGCACAATTATTAAATTTCCCATCATTGCTATAGAGGCATTTCTGTTTCCTCGCAAACAACATTCTATCACGACAGTGATCTTAATAAGTAGAATTCAGGCGATTTCAGGGCTGCGAGCAGAAAGCAAGAGGTCGCTTTTTTGAAAAAAAGGCTGCCCGCCCGGGCTCCGCAAAAATCTTTTAATTCCCCCCGGCCTTTGAGCGGCCGCACCGTGGCCGCTCAAAGGCCGGGGGAAATAAACGTTTTTTGCGGGGCTTTTTTAAAAAAGCGACCTCTTCTGCCCGCTTTTTACGCGCTATTTTTCTGCCTATTTTCTCCCCATCCGGGCAGTTTTTGACCAAAAAACAGCCCGCCTGAATTTTAGTCAAAAACCAAACCCCGCCCGCGGGTGCGCGCCATCGGCAAAGTGTTCCGCAGCAGCGGACACAATTATAAATTTGCACACTCGGTTACCGACAGAAACATGCGCGAGGAACACGCCGCATGTCATTTAATCAAAAGGAAACTTATTTGTAACGCAATGTAACATTTTCGCTGACTGGCATTCACCTTGCAGTAACTTATCCGTCACGGGCTTGCCACAACCGCTGCGCAAACGGCGGTGCAAGGCGGCCCGGGCTGGGATCGGTTTAACTGGGAAATCAAGGGGGCATTCAAAATGAAATCCACGACCTTCCATCTGCGCGGCGCGTTGCTGCTGTTCACCGCCTGTACCATGGCCAGCACCGTCGCGGTGCACGCCGCCAGCGCGCAGTCGGCCAGTCCGGTCGTGGTGCCTGGCGACGGCGCCCCCGCCGCCACAAGCACCGAACAGATCCAGGCGATCAAGGTTTACTACAAAAAGCTCCTGCTCAAGGAGAAAGACATTCCCAACGCCGTCTCCCACATCACGCATGAGGAAATCGAGGCCGCGGGCACGCTCGGCTCGGTTGAATCGGTGTTGAAAGACACCCCCTCCGTCAACGAATACCAGTCCGGCCCCGGCCAGGGCGTGCCGGTGCTCACCGTCCGCGGCGAGCGGCTCTACGAACTCAGCGAAACCCTCGACGGCATCCCGATTTCCGACATTTTGGACGGCGGGCAGGGCCAGTTCCTCTCCAACAATATCGGCTCCCCCTACGTGCTCAACCAGTTGCAGGATACCACCATCTATCCCGGCGTCGCCCCGCCGGACGACCAGGGCTTTGGCTCCGGCGGCGGCACCGTCGCTTACACGACGCTGGATCCGAGCACGGAAAAATCCGCCGTGGTGTTCGGCAGCTATGGCTCCTTCAACACCAGCGACGCCGGCTTCACGCTGAACACCGGCACCATGGGCAATTCCGACACCGGCGCCCGCGCCGTGCTGCAATACGACCAGGGCTATACCGACGGTTTTATCGACGATACCAGCGTCCGCAACGGCAACATGCTGTTCAAGATCGTCAAGCCCTACAATAACGGGCTGTCCAACATCAGCCTGACGGTGATTTACAACCGTGGCGACGGCTACGCCAACAACCAGCCGATCGCGGTGCCGCTGCTCAATGCCAACAGCCGCTCCTACAATTTCCCGCTGAGCCTGTCCTTCTACCGGGAAGACAATGCATACCTGACGTCGCTCCTGCACGACGAGACCTACGTCAACCCATATCTGATCCTCAGCGGCACGCTGTTTTATGAGCGCACCTCCGGCACCTCGACATCCTACGAGGATCCCTCGACCATCGGCTATAATCCGGCGTTTCCCTACCAGATCACCTTCCAGCTCCCCTCGATTTTCGGCGGCTCCTACGGTGCCACGGCCGCGGCCAACGGCGAGGGCCCGACCGCGCCCTGGTTCACCTATGATCCGTTCATGTTCGCGCCGGCCGGTTCCAATCCCGCCAGTGTCGGCTATGCCGTCGGCAGCAACCCCTATGCCTACGGCGAGGCCGCCGAAATCATCAATACCGTCAGCAACACGATCGGATTTGCGCCGCGCGCCAATATCTTCCTGCCGCACAACTCCATCACCATCGGCGCCTTGATCGCCAAGGAAAGCCAATCCGGCTCCGCCTTCGTCTACGGCACGCCCAACATGCCCGAGCAGGAAGGCTATAACGCCCTGGCCTTCGGCGGCGGCGTGCAGCGTTCGGTCTATCAGGCCTTTATCCAGGACAAGATCGACCTGCTGAATGACACGCTGCATTTCCAGCCGGGCGTCGTGGTCTCCTCGGCCTATAGCAGCTCCGTGCCGGGCCTCAACTTTTCCGGTCTGATCTACAAGTTGCAGAATTTCAACGTCATCGCCGAGCCGTATCTCGGCGTCAGCTACGATCTGCCCTACCACTTGACCGCCTATGCCAGCACCGGCAAGGGCGGCTATTTCGCGCCGCTCTCCACCTACTATCCGGAGCTGAACGACAATTTGAACCCGCCGCTGCAAGGTCTCTACGCGCCGCGGCCGGAAATCATCCATCTCTACGAGGCCGGGCTGCGCTACGACACCAGCAAGCTGCTGGTGGATGCCGACTTCTTCTACCAGAAAGTCAACGACGCCGACAGCTTCTTCGCCTATTACGGCAACGGTGCCGTGCAGTTTGACTCCGGCAATTTCGGCGAGCAGCAGTTTCGCGGCGAGGAGTTGCAAACCAAATTCCAGGCCACGCCGGCGCTCGATTTCTTCCTCAACGGCTCCTACAACCAGGCGACCTACCTCACCAGCTATTTCGCCGACGATACGCCGTTCGAGGACCAGTACGGCTACGTCTTCAAGGGCGACCCGCTCGCCTCGGTGCCGAAATGGCTGGCCAATTTCGGGCTGGATTTCAACATGGACAATTTTGGCGTCCGCGTGGACGAATCATTCACCGGCCCGCAGCCGATCACCTACGACTTCCCGCCCATCCTGCCGTCGTCGATCCCCAACGTCACGGTCGATCCGAACTGCGCGCAGAACTCCTGCCTGGGCCTCGCCACCGTGCCGGCGACGCCCAACGCGCTCAAACAACTGCTCGGCGGTCCGATCCCGGACGTCAAGCAGCCCAGCTACCTGCTCACCAACCTGCTGCTGACCTACGACCTGCCGATGCATTTCGGCGCGGTCACGAAGCTGCATTTCGAACTGAATTTCCAGAACCTGTTCGACGTGCACTATTACGAACATCTCTACAGCTCCTACGCGGAGTTCCTCGACCCCAACACCGCCTCCGGCTACGCGCCGACCAGCCCGTATCTCTCCGCCTTCGAAGGCCCGCCGCGCTCCATCGAGTTCGAGATGTCGGCGAAATTCTAAGCCGAAAGCTTCCCACCAAACGGCGATGCGCACCCCGCATCGCCGTTTGCGTTTGTTAGCGCCACATCCGCTGCAATTCCGGCTGCCGGTCCAGCATCTGGTGCTTTAGCGCCCCCGCCACATGCGCGAACAGCACCACATACAGCGCATAGCCCAGATAGGTGTGCACAATCCCAAACGCCGTATGCCAGGCCTCCTTGGTCGCCGGGTCCAGCGCCGTCACAAACCCCAGCCGGAACCACGGGATCACCCAGTACAGCCGCATCGGATGGCTCGCCGCAGCACTCCACGCCGAATCATGAATCCATCCCGTCACCGGCAGCGCGATCATCAGCACGTACAGCATGACATGCGCCGTATGCGCCGCATGCGCCTCCCACGTCTTATACTCCGCCGGCAACGGTGGCGGCCGGTGCGTCAGCCGCCACACCAGCCGCACGAAAAACAGCCCCAGGATCGTGATGCCGATGGACTTATGCAAATCCACCATCGGCCGCACATACGCATCCGGCACATACTGGGACCCCAGCCCCAGCCCGATATTGCAAAAAATCATCCCCGCGATCGCCCAATGCAGCGCCACCGCGGTTTTGGTATATTTGTCCGCCACACTCATCCTCCGCCCTCCGCCCTCCGCCCTCCGCCCGTCCCACGTCATGGCCGGGCTTGACCCGGCCATCCACGCCTTTCGCGCCGCACCCGGGACCCCAGCGTAGCGAAAAACGAGCGCCTCACGCTCATACACCGGATGATGGCGCAAAAACATCAATTCCCGGTGTTCCCCCGCCCCGGAAAACATCGCGCAACAAAAACCTGCTAAACCGCCGCCATGCTCGAAGCCACCCTGCAAAAAATCTCCCCGCGTTTTACGCGCCCGCCCACGCCCGCCGCCAGTTTCTTAATTCACGGCGCCGTCGCCTTGCTCTGGCTCGCCCTCGTCGCCCGCGCCTTCACCGCGCACGGTTTGGCCGCCTGGTCCGCCGGCATCATCTACATCGCCTACGATACGTTTCTCCTCCTCTTCACCTTCATCCAAACCCTCCCGCTCCGCCACGCCCCCACACCAACCCAACCCGCCGTCCGCCCCACGCTGGCCGTCATCATCGCCGCCTATAACGAGGCCCCGGTCCTCGCCGCGTCCATCACCGCCCTGCTCACCCAGTCCGACCCGCCCGACGAAATTATTTTGGCCGACGACGGCAGCACCGACGCCACCGCCAGAATCCTCGCCGAGCAATTCGCCCTCATGCCCCCGCCGCTCGGCGCCATCACCCCGGCCGGAGAAAGAATCCGCTGGCTGCGCGCCCCCCACGCCGGCAAGGCCGCCACCCTCAACCTCGCGCTGCCCCACCTCCAGTCGGACCTCTTCGTCACGGTGGACGCCGACACCACCCTCCTCCCTGGCGCCCTCACCGCCATGCGGGAAAACTTCGCCGCGGACAAAAACCTGGTCGCCGCCACCGGCATTTTGGCCCCCCACTGCGAAGATACCCTTTCCGGCCGCCTCCTCGAATGGTTCCAGACCTACGAATACATCCGCAACTTTTTGGGCCGCTACGCCTGGGCGAGCCAAAACTCCTTGCTCCTCATCTCCGGCGCCTTCGCCGGTTTTCGGCGGGACGCCGTCCTCACCGTCGGCGGCTTCGACCCGGATTGCCTGGTGGAGGACTACGAACTCATCCACCGCCTCCGCCGCTACGGTTTTGACCACGCCCTGAACTGGCACACCACCGTCATCGGCGCCGCCCGCGCCATCACCAGCGCGCCGGCCACCATCCCGGCTTTTCTGCGCCAGCGCCGCCGCTGGTTCGGCGGTTTTTTGCAAACCCAGTTCTGGTACCGCGACATGGTCGGCGCCCGCAAATACCAGAAACTCGGCCTGCTGATGCTCCCCATCAAAGCCATCGACACTTTTCAACCCCTCTACGGCCTCTTCGCTTTTTTTCTGCTCCTAGACTACCTTTTCACCGGCCGCGTCGCCCTGCTCATCCCCGTCGGCGCCCTCATCCTAGCCAAAATCGCCCTCGACTTTTCCTTCCACCTCTGGTCCATAAAACTCTACCGCCTCTGGTCCGGCCCCGAGACCAGAGCCAGTTTTTCGCAAGCCATCCTAGCCTCCTTCCTGGAACCTTTCAGCTTCCAACTCCTCCGCCACCTAGGCGCCACCCTAGGCTGGTACAACTTCCTAACCCGCCGCAAAACCTGGGATTCTACCCGCCGCTCAGTGCCATCAAAAGAAAGCAGCGCTTTTTGAAAAAAGCGCGCAAAAACTTTTGACCCGCTTCGCGCGGCGCCAAACCGCTACAAGCAATTCCCGACCCTCTTAGCCTTGGCCCCGCTAACCAAAACCCATGGAACCGCGCCTCATAACCCCAGCGTCACCAGCGGCGTCAACGACGTTCCGCCCGTATTCACCAAATTATCCGCCAGCCAGCCCGCCCCGCTACTGGACCCGGCGGCGCTCGCAACCGGCACGGCATAAGCTGGCGCCAGCGCGGGCAACGCCGCCCCCGCGCCCGACAGCGTAATGCCGGTTCCCTTGCCATCCGCAAACAGTTTGAACGTGTCTTTCCCAAACGACGCGGGGCTGGCAAATTTCAAGTGAAAGTCGCCCGCCGTTGAATCAATCGTCAGCTCACCCTTAGCGAAATGCGTCCCTTTGATTGCCGAGAACTTGATAGCCGTCAGATCAATCGTATCGCCCGCCTTAAACGCCGCCACCGTGCCGCCAAACAGCGTCGGGTCACCCAGGGCCAGCGTCTCACCGGTGCCGGTGAAAGCGATGGTCTGCCCCTTCGCCACGCCGCCATCCAGCGCAAAAAGTTTTTTCGAGAGCTGAACCACCCCGCTGCCCGTCAGGCTGCCCGCGATCGTCCCCCCGTTCGTGCTGCTCTCCTTGATGGTGCCGTCATTGAGGACGTCGATGCCGGTATCGAACTTCCCTGGCAAATCCCAGGTCACGCCGGCCCCAACCGCCACCGTCCCAAAATTGACGTACTGGCTGCCAAGGCCGGAAAACGTGCCGGATCCGCCCAGCACCAGCGTGCTGTAGCTCCCACCCCCGTCCACGATTCCGTCAACCACGGACCCCGGATGATAGATAAACGTGTCGCCATTGGATTCAACAACGGCGTATCCCGTCCCGGCATTCCTGATCGTGCCAAAATTATCAATCGTCCCGGTGCCCGAAATCGAAACGACCGCCGCGGAATTGGCGTTGTTGGTATTCTCCAGCACGCCGCCGGCTTCATTCAATATCAGGTTGCTATAAAAAACATTCTTCAGAAAAACCGCCCCATACGCAACACCGGTTCCAGTCTGCGAGATAATCCCCTGATTGACGATGGTAAGCGCCTGCCCTTTACTATCGCCGTCAACCCCGATCCCAGCGCCGGCGCCGGACGTGATCAGCGCCTTGCGTCCCAGATTGGCGAACGTTCCCGCACTGTAAACAAGATCAACGCCAGACCCCAAATCACCATAACGCCGCAAACCATTGCCGTACGTCGGCACATAAAACACGCCTGGCCCCAAATTGTCGCCAATAATCGTGCCCGTGTTAAGAACATAATTGCTCGAATTCGATTGGTACGTCAGCCGCAAGCCGGTATTGGCCTCCCCGATAATGGTCCCGCTATTCGAAATCGCCACCTCATACGTATTGGCTAAGGCAAGCACAACACCGCCACCACGGTGCGCGCTGTAGCCGATGATCGTTCCGGAATTTTCAATTGTAGAAGGACCGGCGCCGTGGAGGAGGACACCGACACCCTGCTGCGAATTGCCCGCATAGATGAGACCAGAATTGTTTAGCATACCAGAAACGTAAAAATCTACCCCGTTAGCTCGGTACGCTCCGTCAATGCCAATCGTCCCATGCTCAACAATCGAGCCCTGGTTAAGCAGATAGGCCGGCGCGCTGCCGTTGAACCCCTGCCTTTGGAACTGCACGCCACTGCTGTAATAACTAGAAATGAGCGCGGAAGATCCAAGATTTTTAACCGTTCCGCTGAAAATATAGACACCATAACCGTTGAGTAAATCTTCATCCTGCGGATCGGCCGCGCCGCCGCTGATGGTACCAGTGTTGACTATGATGTTTTCGAGGTAAATCCCATAATGCTGCGTCTCGAAGCTGGACGTAAGCGCGACGCCGCCGCCGACAGCAAAAGTAATCCCGCTAAACGTCGAAGATACATCAGCACGAATAATTCCGGAATTGACAATGCTCGTGGTGTAACTGCCGCCAGCAACACGAATACCGGATGGCCCGAGAATGGTGCCAGCATTGTTGATCGAAGTTCCCG
The DNA here is from genome assembly GCA_003137135.1 of Acetobacteraceae bacterium. Classification (GTDB taxonomy): domain Bacteria; phylum Pseudomonadota; class Alphaproteobacteria; order Acetobacterales; family Acetobacteraceae; genus Acidocella. The sequence goes on along the minus strand of PLFB01000253.1, from coordinate 2,243 downwards.
TCCCATATGATGACACAAATACCCCGGGACCACCCTCGACTCCGGTTTGTCCCGTCGTCGCGATATACCCATTGTTGTCGATGACGTTGTCGAAAGTTCCCGGGACTCCGCCGAACTCCACTGCCACGGCTATATCCGTGATTCGACCGTCGTTTATCAGCGTTCCACCAAAATCAGAGAAGACACTCGCAGCAATCGATCCGCTTGCCTGATTAATGATATACGAATTCCCAGAATCTCCTTCGACACCGCCCGTCGAAATCCCATCGATGTAGCCTGAATTCGTGATGGCCACCGTGCCTCGCGTACTGACTACAAGTGCACTCCCTTGCTCGCCATCGTTAATGGAACCCGTATTCGTGATGCTGTCTGTTGTTCCGATGCCCCCACTTAAATATAACCCGCCGTAAATTTCCCCGCTATTCAAAACATACTGATTTGCATTCAAACCTCGCAGCTCAACACCATAGAATATGGTACCATGGTTGATCAGATCTCGCTGGCTGACATAGTTGGAGGTTAATAATATGCCCGTACCATAATCATAACGCGGTCCTGACATCGTCCCATAATTTATGATCAGCTCGGCGTATTTGTTGTCATATTTTGCCTGCGAGTCTCGATTGTCGATGACGGAGAAAGTAAAATTTATCCCTACTCCAATCTCAAGTCCCCCATCAGCCACACTTAGCGTGAAGACGTTACCCATAGCAACCACTCCCTTCCATCCCCGCCCGACAAGCAACGACTTGGAACGGATCAGTCGGCAAAAATTTCGTGCGTTTCAACCGTTCAAATCCCTGTCCTCTTCAAGAGGACTAAAGTAACAAAACCCAACGAGAATTAAATCACCCGAATGGGTGAAATGGCGCAAATTTGTGTTCGATGGTGGCAAATAGGCCAGTAAATAACCGGACGGAGCTTACCGTAACGGGCCGCTCATTCCCAACCTCACCAGTTCCACCTGCGTGCTCGTCCCGGTTTTCAAAAACACCGATTTCAGCTGCGTCCGCAGCGTCTCGCGCGAGACCCCAAACCGCTCCGCCGCGGTCTCGATCGTATCTTCCGTCATCAGCGCCGTCATCAGCCGCGCCTCCTTCCGCGTCAGCCCGTAGAGGCGCCGCAAATCCTCGCTGCGCACCACCGGCCTCGCCTCCGGGTCCTTGACGAGCAGCACCGCCATCGGGCAGCCGAACGAACCGCGCGGTACCCGGTGCGGCGCCGGCCCCACCAGCACCTCAAAAGCCGGCCGCCCTGATTTCCGGGCCAGCCGCACCATGCCGCCGGGCGGCACCCCAATCTCGTCCAACGCCCGCGCCGCCTCCCCGATCAACCGATGCAACAAGGCGGTTTGCGCCGGCTGCGCCGCCTCCAAGCGCTTGCCCGCCAGCCGCAACCCATCCCCCGCCGCCAGCAATCTCTCGCCCGCCTCGTCCACCTGCAAAAGCTCGCCCTGCGCGCTCACCAAAAGCATCGCGGCGTGCTGCCCACCCAGCGCCGCTTCCGCTAGCTTTGCGCGCGTCTCCAGCAGCGCCAACTGACGGTTAATCTGCGCCACGCGCAGCACATGCGGCGCCAGCCGCTGCAACCGCCCCACCACGTCCGGGTCTCGCTCCTCCGTCCTCTCAGGATAAAGGGTGGTCAACACCATGAAACGGGACGCGTCTTGCTGTAGCACGACCCCATTACCAGCCCCGACCTTCACTGGCCGCAGCCAGTCGGCATGAAACTCAGTTCTTTGCAGATCACGGCGCGCGCACAACAGCTCGGCATTATAGGCGACGCCCAACGTGGCCTTGTGTATATTGGCCAGCCACGGATTCACGTTCGAAAAATGTCCATGATAGGCAGTGAGGTCCTCCTCCGTCCAGCCTGAACCAAGCTCCAGCACCCCCTCCTGAGCAGCAAGGTCGTGTAAAACGAAGCCGCCTTTCCCACCCGGATAGGTCTCCACGAACGCGTCCAAAAACGGCTGCCAAGCCGCAGGATTACCGGCCGCTTCATACAGCTTAAAGATCAAGTCATGATCCGTTGCCATCCGAAACGTTCCTTTTGATTCCGATCTCCATTTTGGTCAATACAAGTGCAGTTTAGCCAGAGGACAAGCGTATCCTCCGCCTCTTTCTGCCGCGTTTCCATCGTCATTTCGATTTTGTCATCAAAACGGGCTGTGTCAACTTCCCGGCCCCTACCGAAGTTGACTATCCTTATTCCCCCGCCGATTAACCCCCCCACCCCCCGCC
>PLFB01000176.1 GCA_003137135.1 Acetobacteraceae bacterium | reverse complement strand
GACAATGATGGGGATGGAGCGGGGTTTTTCGACGCTTTCAGGGCGGGGCTCGGTACGAGTCTGGATGACGGGCTGCTCGCCGAAGCCGGCGAATTCGGGCTGCGCGGGCTCGGGCAGGGTGGCCGCGAGTTCGGCTTCCAGCGCCGAGCTGATGTCGATGCGCGGGTCGATGCGCATTTCAGCGGCCGGGGGTTCCGGGGGGCGGAAGCGTTGTTCATTGCGGTCCTGGCGCTCCGGCCGGGCCTGGCGCTGGTAGTCGGGTTTGGGAGGGCGGAATTCCGAGCGGGGCTCCGGGTTGCGCGGGTCGTTGTGGCGGTATTGGGTCGGGCGGGGCTCGAATCGCGGGGTTTCGGGGCGCGTGTCCTGGCGCGGTTCGGGCTGCGGCTCGGTGCTGACGTCGCCGGCATTCTGGTCGCGGCGGTTGTAGTCGCGGTCCGCGTTGTAGTTGTTGCGGTCCTGGTAGTGGCCGCGGTCCTGGCTCCGGTCCTGGCTTCGGTCCTGGCCGTTGGCCTGGTAGGGTTGGCCGTTCTGGCCGTTTTGCGGCGGGTTGGGCACGCCCTGGGCCTGGTTGATGGCGCTGATGATGCGGAAATAGTGCTCGGCGTGCTGGTAGTAGGATTCGCCGGTGACGCGGTCGCCGTTGGAGAAGGCGTCGCGCGCCATTTGCTGGTATTTGTCGTAAAGCTGCTGGGCGGTGCCGCGGACGCGCATTTCCGGCCCTGAACTGTCGAAAACGTGGTTGCGGTTGAGCGGGATGCCGTTTTGCTGGTTGCGAAAACCTCCNNGTCTATCCTCGTTAGATGCTGGCGCGGCTGGGAAATTGCCACCCCGCTTTGCCCATCACGCCAATGGTTCGGTTAACCATGACTCTTGAGCGGAAGCAGCCGCGCTGGGTTGTCTCTAGCCGCATATGGGCGCGTTGCCAAATGTTATTTCGGAATTCTTTGGGTTCAAGGGCGGATGATGAGGGCGCGGGGGATTTTTGCGAGGTCCTCGCGGATTTTGGTGGTGAAGCCGGCGGTTTGGGCGAGGTTTTGGACCGAATCCGCCTGGTTTATGCCGAGTTCGAGGATGGCGGCGCCGGCGGGGGCGAGCAGGGTGGGGAGGCTTTTGATGATAGCGTTATAGCCGGTGAGGCCGTCCAGACCACCGTCCAGCGCAGAGCTGGGTTCGTATTTTTGGACATCTTGCATGAGGCTGGGGATTGTTGCGGTGGGGATGTAGGGGGGGTTGCTGAGGATGAGGTCGAATTTGCGGCCTTTAAGGGGGGCGGCCCAGTTTGCGGTGACGAAAAGCGCGCGGTGGGAGAGGGCGAGGGATTTGGCGTTGCTTTGGGCGAGGGCGGCGGCCTCGGGCGAGATGTCGGTGCCGATGCCGAAGGCGTGGGGAAATTCGGTGAGCGCGGCGAGCAGGAGGCAGCCGGTGCCGGTGCCGAGATCGAGGATGTTTTGGACGTCGTTTTTGTGGGGGAATGTTTCGAGGGCGGCGGTGATGAGGGTTTCGGAGTCGGGGCGCGGGATGAGGGTGGCTTTTGAGGTTTTGAAGGTGAGGCCCCAGAATTCTTTTTGGCCGGTGATGTAGGCCAGGGGTTCGTGGGCGAGGCGGCGGGTGAGGTAGGGGAGGTAGGTCTGTTCGGTGGTTTGTTCGAGATTGAGGAGTTGGGTGGTGGTGATGTGGTGGGCGGCGGCGAGGAGGTAGCGGGCTTCGCGGCGGGGGTTTTCGATGCCGGCGGCTTGCAGAGATTTTGTGATTTCGGCGAGGGCGTCTTGCGTTTTCACTGGTCGGCGGCGAGCCGAGAAGCCTGGTCTTCGGCGATGAGGGCGTCGATGATGTCGTCCATTTCGCCTTGCATGATGCGGTCGATTTTGTGCAAAGTGAGGTTGATGCGGTGGTCGGAAACGCGGCCTTGCGGGAAGTTGTAGGTGCGGATTCGTTCGCTGCGGTCGCCGGTGCCGACCTGGGATTTGCGGTTTTCCGCGCGGGTGGCGTGGAGGGACGCGCGTTGTTGCTCATACATGCGGGCGCGAAGAATTTTCATGGCTTTGGCGCGGTTTTTGTGCTGGCTGCGCTCTTCCTGCATGGCGACGACGATGCCGGTGGGCAGGTGGGTGATGCGGACGGCGGATTCGGTTTTGTTGACGTGCTGGCCGCCGGCGCCGGAGGCGCGATAGACGTCGATGCGCAGATCCGATTCGTTGATGTCCACGTCAACGTCTTCGGCTTCCGGAAGGACGGCGACTGTGACGGTGGAGGTGTGGATGCGGCCTTGCGTTTCGGTGGCGGGGACGCGCTGGACTCGGTGCACGCCGGATTCGAATTTGAGTTTGGCGAAGACGGATTTGCCGGTGATTTCGGCGATGCCTTCTTTCAGGCCGCCGAGTTCGGATTCGGTGTAGTCCAAAACTTCGAAGCGCCAGCCTTGGAGGTTGGCGTATTTTTGGTAGGCTTGGAAGAGCTCGGCGGCGAACAGGCCGGCTTCGTCGCCGCCGGCGGCGGGGCGGATTTCCAGGATGGCGGAGCGGTCGTCGGCTTCGTCTTTGGGGAGGAGGGCGAGGCGGAGGGAGAGTTCTAGGGCGGGGAGGTTTTGTTTGAGGGATTCGAGTTCGGCTTCGGCGAGGGGTTTTAGTTCGGGGTCGGATAGCATTTGTTCGGCTTCTAGTTTGGATTTTTCGGCTGTTTTTAGTTCGGTGATGCGGGATTCGATAGGTTCTAGTTCGGCCAGTTCTTTCGAGGCCTTCACAAAAGCTTCGCCGTTGAGGTTGCCGGAGAGGAGGAAACGCAGTTCCTCGGCGCGGGAGAGGATGCGGTCTAGTTTGTGGTCGAGGTTCATGGGGATGAGTAGCGCGGGAAAGATGGATTGCTTCGCTGCGCTCGCAATGACGGTGGGGCGGTCATTAGGTTAGATGCGACGCTAGGGATTCTAGAGTTACTTCGGATTGCGAGCCGTCGTCTAGGTTTTTTAAGATAAGGGTTTCGGGGTTGGCGAGGATGGCCCATTTGGCGCCGAGGCGGTTGGCGTGCTTGAGGGCGTTTTTAAGATTGGATTGGAAGGCGATTTCGGTTTTTATGTTTTGGGCGCGTAAGTATGTCGCGGTGGGGATGGCGGTGTCGCCGAAGATGATGACGGGGGGCGGCGTGGTGGGTGTGGAGTCGAGGAGCATGGCCAGGCGCTCGATGCCGGCGGCCCAGCCGACGCCGGGGACGTTGGGGCCGCCGAGGCTGGCGACCAGGCCGTTATAGCGGCCGCCGCCGAGCACGGTGCCTTGCGCGCCCAGGGCTTGCGTAACGAATTCGAAGGCGGTGTGATTGTAGTAGTCGAAGCCGCGGACGATTCCGGGATTGTCTGTGAAAGGGACGCCGAAGGCGGCGAGATGCGTTTTGAGGCCGGCATAAAAATTGGCGGCCTCCTGTGATAGGTGATCGTAGATTTTGGGAGCGCTGGCGACGAGGTTTTTGTCGGCTTCGTCTTTGGAATCGAGAATTCTGAGGGGGTTTTTTTCAAGCCGCGTGAGGCTATCGGAGGAAAGGGCGGATTTATGCTCCGTGAAGTATGATACGAGAGCAGAACGGTACTTGTCGCGGGATTCGGTGTCGCCCAGCGTGTTGACGTTGAGGACGATGTCTTTGGCGATGCCAAGCTCGTTTAAAATGTGCCAGCCGCAGGCGATCACTTCGGCGTCGGCGAGAGGTGTAGCGGGGCCTAAAAATTCGATGCCGATTTGGTGGAACTGGCGGTAGCGGCCTTTTTGGGGGCGCTCGTAGCGGAACATGGGGCCTTGGTAGAAGATTTTTTGGGGAAGGGTTTGGGTCAGGCCGGCGGTGATGAGGGCGCGGCAGATGCCGGCGGTGCCTTCGGGGCGGAGCGTGATGGAGTCGCCGCCGCGGTCCGCAAAGGTGTACATTTCTTTGGTGACGACGTCGGAGGTTTCGCCGAGCGGGCGAAGAAAAACCGCGGTATCTTCGAAGATGGGGGTTTGCCATTCGGAAAAGCCGTAGAGTGAGGTGATGCGGCGGGCGGTTTCTACGACGTGGTGGTGGCGGGCGGAGTCTTCACCGATGATGTCGCGGGTGCCTCGGACGGGTTGCAGCGGGGGGGGCATTTTGGTCGTCTCGTGTGGGAGGAGATGATGGGTAGCGCTTCGCTTACCCATCCTACGATGGGGCGGTGGTGGCGGGAGAGAGCGTCGCTACTCGGCGGCGAGTTTTTCGGCGGCTTTGGCGGATTCTAGTTGGGCGGCTTTTTGTTCGACCAGGTCCACGATGTGTTCCACCATGTCGGCGCCGTCAATCGTGTGGTCGGTTTTGCCGGCGGCGTAGATCATGTGGCGGCCGCTGCCGCCGCCGGTTAGGCCGAGATCGGTCATCAGCGCTTCGCCGGGGCCGTTGACGACGCAGCCGATGATGGAGAGGGTGATGGGGGTTTTGATGTGGGCTAGGCGCTCTTCGAGGGTTTCCACCGTCTTGATGACGTTGAAGCCTTGGCGGGCGCAGGAGGGGCAGGAAATGATTCTGACGCCGCGGTGGCGGATGCCGAGGGATTTCAGCATGTCCCAGGCGACCAGCACTTCTTCTTCGGGCTCGGCGCTGAGGGAGACTCGCATGGTGTCGCCGATGCCGGCCCAGAGCAGGGAGCCCAGGCCGATGGAGGATTTGACGGTGCCGGCGCGCTTGCTGCCGGCCTCGGTGATGCCGATGTGCAGGGGGTGGTCGCAGACTTCGGCGAGCTGCTGGTAGGCGGCGACGGCCATGAAGACGTCGGAGGCCTTGACGCTGATTTTGAACTCGTGAAAATCGTGGTCTTGCAGGATTTTGGCGTGTTCCAGGGCACTTTCGACCAGGGCTTCGGGGTTGGGCTCGCCGTATTTTTCCAAGAGGTGTTTTTCCAGGCTGCCGGCGTTGACCCCGATGCGCATGGAGCAGTTGTGGTCGCGGGCGGCCTTGATGACCTCGCGCACGCGTTCGGGGCTGCCGATGTTGCCGGGGTTGATGCGCAGGCAGGCGGCACCGGCCTTCGCGGCCTCGATGCCGCGCTTGTAGTGGAAATGGATGTCGGCGACGATGGGGACGTTGACCTGGGCGACGATGTGCTTGAGGGCGGCGGTGCTCTCCTCGTCGGGGCAGGAGACGCGGACGATGTCCACGCCGGCGGTTTCGGCGCGCAGGATCTGGGCGACGGTGGCGTCCACGTCGTGGGTGAGCGTGTTGGTCATGGTCTGGACGGAAATCGGCGCGTCGCCGCCGACTTTGACGTTGCCGACGCTGATCTGGCGCGATTTGCGGCGGATGATTTGCTGGTATTCGCGGTAGTTCATCAGGCGTCCTTTAAGAAAGTAAGGCAAGCAAGAACTTCTTTTTTGAAAAAAAGAAGCAAAAAACTTTTTATTACCCACGGCCTTTGAGTGGCCACAGTATGGCCGCTCAAAGGCCGGGGGAAATAAAAGTTTTTTTGGTTACTTTTTTTTCAAAAAAAGTAACTTCTTCCTGCCCTAATTAGTACGCGCCGGCCCGCTTGGCGAGGGCGTAATAACCACAGGCAGCGTGTCAGGCGCGGTCAGCGCGAAGTTGCGCAGCACAGTGCCGGTTGAGCCGAGGGGGGTGCCGGGCTGACCGTTGACGTCGATCACCGTGGCGCCGGCGTTGCCGGCGGTGAGGACCAGGCCGGGCAGGTTAGGGACCGGCCAGGTGTCGCCCTGGTGCATGGTTTTGCTGAACAGGATGTTGCCCTTGGTGTCGGCGACCTGGATCCAGGTGTCGCCGGTGGCTTCGATGACTTGAGGCGTGGCCGGCGCGGCGGCGGCCGGCGCGGCGGCGGCTTGCGCGGCAGCGGCCTGCTGCGGCGTGGGGGCGGCGGGCGGCGGCGGGGGAAGACCCGCGTTCGGGGTGGCGGCGTTGGCCTGCGGGACCAGCGGGGTGCCGGCGGCGGTTGGATTGGCGGCGGCCGGCGCGGCGGCGGCCGGCGCGGCGGCGGCAGCGGATTGCTGCGGTACTGGGTTCGCGGCCGGCGGCACGGCGGCGGGCGGCGGCGGGGTGAACGTGGCGGTTTTTACCGGCGCCACCGCGGACGGCGGTTTGGGGGGCACGGCGAGGGGCGCGAGCTCGGTGGGGATGGCGGGGATCTGGGCGGCGAGTTGCGCTTGCTGCTCGGTGTGGTGATACCAGAAACCGTAGCCGCCGAGGACCAGGAGGACGCCGAGCAAAACAATGGCGCCGGTGGGGACGGCGCGGTCAGGGACGGGGGCTAGAAAGGTCAGCTCGGCTTTGGGGACGAAGCCGGTGCCTTCGGCGCGGAAGCGGCGCAGAATTTCGTCGCCGTCTAGCCCCAGGGCTTGCGCGTAGGTGCGGACAAAGCCGGTCTGGTAAGCGGCGCCGGGCAGCGCCGAGAGTTCGCCGCGCTCGATGGCTTCGAGGTAGGGCAGCCGGATGCGCAGCTCGGCGGCGACGTCGGAGAGGCGCCAGCCGAGGCGTTCGCGGACGTAGCGCATTTCCATGCCTACGCGGGCGGCGCCGGAGAGGTGGGTCTCAGGTTCCAGAGTCATCGCGGCACTCGATCTATCCATGTAAAACCCGGCTTTGACGTCATGATTCGGCGTGAGATTTATCCTCAATAAACTAAACGGCGCGCGGCTTTAAGAGGCATCGGACTAGACCGGCAAATTATGTTCCCGCGCCCAACTGGTGAGCGGTTCGCGGATGCTGCCGCCGGCGGCGCCGGCCCGCCGCAGTTCCCGCAGCACCGGCCGCAGGGTTGTGAGGTCGGCCGAAGCGAGCAAGGCTTTGACGGGCAAAATCGCGTTACCAGACATTGAGAGCGTCGTCACCCCCAAAGCGGCGAATGCCAGGGCGTCAAGCGGGCGGCCGGCGGCTTCGCCGCAGATGGAAAGCGGCACCTGGGCTTCCTCGCAGGCGAGCACCAGGCGTTCTAGCATTTCCAGCACCGGGGCGGAGAGCGCGTCGTAGCGGTCGGAGAGTTCGGGGGTGCCGCGGTCGGCGGCGAAGAGGAATTGCAACAGGTCGTTGGTGCCGAGCGAGATGAAGTCGGCTTCGGCGAGCAGGCAGGGGAGCTGGTAAAGGAGGGATGGGATTTCCAGCATGGTGCCGGCTTCCAGGGTTTCGGGCGCGGGGCGGATGCGGGCGGCTTCGGCTTCGAGCAGGTCGCGGGCGGTGCGGAATTCTTCTACGGTGGCGACCATGGGGAACATGACGGTGAGCGGGCGGCCTTGCGCGCCGAGCAACAGGGCGCGGAGCTGGCGGCGCAGGATGGCGGGGCGGTCGAGCGCGACGCGCAGCGAGCGCCAGCCCATGGCGGGGTTTTCCTCGTCGGCGTTTGATTCGCCGGGGAGCATTTTGTCGGCGCCGAGATCCAGCGTGCGGAATTGCACGCGGCGGCCGCCGGCGCGGTCCAGCACGCGGGCGTATTCGGCGGCCTGGGCGGCGACGTCNNAGGCCGACATTGAGCATCAGGCTGATGGTGGTGCCGTCCTGCGTCGTGGCGGGAATGTCGCGGTATTTGGCCAAAGCGGCGGCGCGGACGGTTCGGGCGGCGAGCGCGCGGTCGTAAACCTGGATGACTTCGGGTTCGGGGCGCAGGATGAGCGTGCCGCCTTCGCAGTCCAGCAGGGCCTCGTCGCCGGCGTGCGCGGCCTCGACGGCACCGCGGTCCACCTGCAAAGCCGGGATGCCGAGGGCGCGCGCGAGGATGGCGGCGTGGCCGGAGGTGCTGGCGTCCTCGATGGCGATGCCGGCGATGCCGCGGGCGTGCCAGTCCAATAGGTCGGCGGGGCCGAGGCGGCGGACCAGGAGCAGAAAGCCATCGGCGCGGTCGGGCTTGGCGGCGCCGCCGCCCAGGGCGAGCAGAAGCCTGCCGATCATATCCTCGATGTCGGCGAGGCGTTCGCGCAAATAGGGGTCGGCGATTTTGCGCATTCTTTCGCGCAGGTCGCGGGCGATTTTATCGACCGCGGCTTCGGCGGTGAGGCCGTCGCCGATCGCGGTTTTGACGCGGGTGAGCCAGCCGCTGGATTGGGCGACCATGCGGTAGGCTTCCAGCACGTCGCGCGANNGGATCGTCGGTGAGGAGCTGGGCGATGGGCGGGGCGGCGCCGTAGGGCAAAATCGGGCCGCGGGCGATGCCGCCGGCCAGGATGTGGCCGGAATAGCGGCGGGGCAGGGTGTCGCCGAGGCCTTCCTCGGGGAGATCCGTCGCACCGGCGCGGGCTAAAATTTCGGCCAGAAGCATGGAGATGGTGGCGACGGATTCGACTTCGACGGCGGCGAAGGGGCGCGGCTGGCGGTTGAGCAGGACGAGGACGCCGAGGATGCGGCCGGCGCGCTTGACCGGCATGGCGAGCATGGCGGCGAATTTTTCTTCCCCCGTTTCGGCGCGGTAGGCGTAGCGGGGGTGGTTTTGCGCGTCCGGCAGGTTGAGGGCCTCGCCGCTGGTGGCGGCCATGCCGGTGATGCCCTCGCCCATGCGTAGGCGGGTGCGGCCGACGGCGGCGGGGTTCAGGCCTTCGGTGGCGGCGAGCTCGAGAAATTCGCCGGCGCGAGCGACGTAGATGGCGACGGCGTCGGCCGGCAGTTCGTGCGCGACCAGGGTGGCGATATCAGGCAGGCTGGCGGCGCCGGAGGCCAGGGTTTCGCGCAGCCGCGCGAAAAGTTTGCGCGCGTCCTTCTGGCGCCTGGCGCGCTTGCGGCGCGGTTTTGGCTCGTCAGAGGGGGTTTTGAGCATGGGCGCGAGTTTGCTCACGCGCCAGCA
>PLFB01000138.1 GCA_003137135.1 Acetobacteraceae bacterium | reverse complement strand
ATGCCTGGGCGCTATGGGACCCGTTGCTGACCATCGCCCAGCGCAGCCGGGAAGTGCGGGTGCTGTTCGACGGCAAGGGCTTGGTGCTGAACCATGAATTCCACCTGGCGCGGCGGGATTTCGCAGACGCGAATCCGGATATCATCAGCCTGTCGCATGAAGAACTGCGGCGGATCGGCAAGCTGCTCGGCGGCCAGGCGCTGGAAACGGCGCGCGCGCTGAGCCCGAAAATAGGGATCGATCTGCCGACGTTGGAAATCATGTTCAAGCGGCTGACGCATGGCACCCGGCCGATCGACCAGGACGTTGTGTGGGAGCAACAGAAAATCGCCGACCGGTTCTACGCGCTGGGGCTGATCGGCAAGGCGATTTCCGTGCGGGATGCGGTTTGGATGAGGGCGTGAGTTCAACTCAGGCAGGAAGAAAGCAGTTACTTTTTTTGAAAAAAAAGTAACCAAAAAAACTTCTATTTCCCCCGGCNNCCGGAGGAATCAAAAGTTTTTTGGTTACTTTTTTTCAAAAAAGTAACTGCTTTCTGTCGCGTTCGATTTTGATACCGTAATATTTAGGCGGCTGCTTCAAATCCAAACGGCAAACCCACGTTCTGCTGCAATTCCCACAGCGGCGGCGCGCCCTGGCGCCTGACATCTTGGGCGGAACCTGGAAATTGGCTTTGGCATGATTGATGCAGAACCGATTTTCGAGTCGTGACGAAGATTCTCTATTGATCCAATGGAATTAATAGAGTTATATGCGCGTGCCGTGAAGAGGATGTGTAAGATGGCGGTGAAGTTGCTTGGCCTGTCAGGAAGTGTCGCCCACCCGTCGCGAACGACGGCGCTGCTGCGCGCCATTCTGGAGGCGGTGAGCGCACGCATTGGCATATCCGGCACATTGATCGAATTGGCCGATGATGCGCCGCATATCTTCTCGGCGCTGACGCGCAGGCAACTGTCCGGCCGCGCCGCGCAGGTGGTGCAGGCGGTGGAAGCGGCTGATCTGCTGGTGGTCGGCACGCCGGTGTATCGCGCTTCTTATACCGGGGCGCTGAAACATGTTTTTGATCTGGTGAATCATGAGGCGTTCGCGGGCAAGCCCGTGCTGCTGGCGGCGACCGGCGGCACGCCATTGCATGGCCTGGTGACCGAACACCAGCTGCGGCCGCTGTTCGGGTTTTTGAATGCGCTGACGCTGCCGACGACAATCTACGCCACCGAGGATGATTTTGCGGATTACCGGCTGGTGAATCCAAAAATTATCGACCGCATCGCGCGCGCCGCCGGCGAAGCGGCGGCGCAGCTGAGTTTACGCGACGCATCGGTGGCGCCCTTGCGCGCCGCCGCCGGCTGACACCCCACCCGATATTTGAATAGAGGAGACGCTTCATGACGACGCAGAATGAACCGGTGAAATTTGCATATTGGGTGCCCAATGTTTCGGGCGGCCTCGTCATCAGCAATATCGAGCAGCGCACCAGCTGGGATATCGATTACAACCGCAAGCTGGCGCAGATCGCGGAGGCGAGCGGGTTTGATTACGCGCTGAGCCAGATCCGGTTCACCGCCGGCTACGGCGCGGATAACCAGCATGAATCGGTATCGTTCAGCCATGCGCTGCTCGCCGCCACCGAAACACTCAAGGTGATCGCGGCGGTTCTGCCGGGGCCGTGGAATCCGGCGCTGGCCGCCAAACAGATCGCCACCATCAATCACCTCACCAATGGCCGGGTCGCCGTGAACGTGGTGAGCGGCTGGTTCCGTGGCGAGTTTACCGCCATCGGCGAGCATTGGCTGGACCATGACGAGCGCTATCGCCGCTCGGAAGAATTCATTCGCGCCCTGAAAGGGATTTGGACGCAGGATGATTTCACTTTTCGCGGCGATTTCTACCGGTTCAGCAACTATACCATGAAGCCCAAGCCGATTGATCCGCTGCCGGAGATTTTCCAGGGCGGCTCCTCGCGCGCGGCGCGGGACATGGCGTCGCGGGTTTCCGACTGGTATTTCACCAACGGCAATACGCCGGAAGAAATCAAGAAGCAGGTCGATGATATCCGCGGGAAGGCGGCGGCGAATAACCATAAGGTGAAAATCGGCGTGAATGCGTTTGCCATCGCGCGCGACACGGAAGCAGAGGCGCGCGAGGTGCTGGCCGAGATCATCGCCAAGGCCAACCCGGAAGCGGTGCATGGTTTCGCGCATGAGGTGAAGAACGCCGGCAAAGCCTCACCGGAAGGCCAGGGCAACTGGGCAAAATCTTCGTTCGAGGATCTGGTGCAGTATAATGACGGGTTCCGCTCCAACCTGATCGGCACGCCCGAGCAGATCGCGGAGCGGATCATCGGTCTGAAAAATGCCGGGGCGGATTTGATCCTGCTCGGGTTCCTGCATTTCCAGGAAGAGGTCGAGTTTTTCGGCAAGCACGTGATTCCGCTGGTGCGCGAGCTGGAGGCCAGAGAGCGCGTCGCCGGCGACAAACTGGCCGTCGCCGCCGAATAAGCGCATGAAAGCGGTTTTGGAACTGGCGGGCATAACGCTCAGCTTCGGCGGGATCGCGGCGTTGCGCGATGTGAGCCTGAGCATCGGGGAGGGTGATGTGCATAGCATCATCGGCCCGAATGGTGCCGGCAAAAGCTCGCTGCTCAACGTGATGACCGGCATCTATCGGCCGGATGCGGGGCGCATTGATCTCGGCGGGCGGAGTTTCGAAACCTTGCGCGCGCAGGACCTGGCGCGGCTGGGGGTGGCGCGGACGTTTCAGAACGTGGCGTTGTTCAAGGGTTTGACGGCGCGCGAAAATATTGCGGTGGGCCTGACTCATCGCGGGCGCGCGACGGCGGCGGAACAGGTTTTGGGGCTGGGACGGGCGCGGCGTGAAGAACGCGATGCCCGGCAGGCGGCCGATGCGCTGCTCACCCGGTTCGATTTGTCGGCATACGCGGACCGAAAAGTTGATGTGCTGCCCTACGGTGTTCAGAAGCGCGTCGAGCTGGCGCGGGCCCTGATCGCGGGCCCGAAATTGCTGCTGCTCGATGAACCGATGGCGGGGATGACCGCGGGCGAGAAAGCCGAGATGTGCAATTTCATCCTAAGCGCACGAGCGGAACATAAAACCACGATCGTGCTGGTGGAACATGATATGGGCGTGGTGATGGGGCTTTCCGACCGGATTACCGTGCTCGATCATGGCGTGCGGATCGCTGATGGCACGCCCGCAGAGGTACAACGGAATCCGGCCGTGATCGAAGCGTATCTGGGGGCCGAGGAAGTTGCGGCGTTGTCCCGGCACGAACCGGAACTGGCGGCCTAGCCATGGATTGGGGGTTTTTCGCGGGCGTTGCGATCGCGGGGCTGCTGGCCGGCGTGATGTACTCGCTGGTCGCGATCGGGTTTGTGCTGATCTACAAGACTTCCAGCGTGCTGAATTTCGCGCAAGGGGCGATGGTGCTGTTCGCGGCGCTGACCTTTGTCAGTCTGCATGAGGAAGGGTTGCCCTTCTGGGTCGCGTTTGCGGTGACTCTTGGCGCGATGATCGTGCTGGGGATTCTGATCGAGGCGCTGGTGTTGCGGCCGCTGGTGAACCAGCCGCCGATTACATTGTTTTTGGCGACGTTGGGGCTGTCCTATGTCATCGAGGGTGCGGCGCAGTTGTTCTGGGGCACGCAGGTGCATTCGCTCGATCTTGGGATCGAGGATGTGCCGCTGCCGCTGAATGCGATCCTGATAAGTCAGTTCGATGTGTTCTGCGCCGTGGTGGCGGGGGTGATCGTCGCCGCGCTGACGATTTTGTTTCGCTATACCCGCACCGGCCTGGCGTTTCGTGCGGCGGCGGAGGACCAGTATGCGGCGCTGAATACCGGGCTCAGGCTGCCGGTGATCTGGGCGAGCATTTGGGGTGTGGCGGGGTTTGTGTCGCTGGTGGCCGGGCTGCTGTGGGGCGCGCGGACGGGGGTGCAGTTTTCGCTCTCGCTGGTGGTGCTGAAATCTCTGCCGGTGCTGGTGCTGGGCGGGTTTGATTCCATCCTGGGCGCCATTGTGGGCGGGCTGATCATCGGGCTGACCGAGACGCTGGCGGAAGTGTATATCGGGCCGTATGTCGGCGGCGGGATCGACCAATGGATTGCCTATGTGATCGCGTTGGGTTTTCTGCTGGTACGGCCGACGGGTTTGTTTGGCCAGCGAAGCGTGGAGCGGGTTTGAATGGCGCGCTTCAATAAGCTCCACGCCGCCGCCGCCGCACTATTTCTGCTGATGGCGCTGGTGGTGCCGTTCATCCCATCGGATTATCTGTTCGACGCGATTCTGACGCCGATGCTGGCGATTTCGCTGGCGGCCCTTGGGTTGAATTTGCTGGCGGGCTATGCGGGGCAGGTTTCGCTCGGCAGCGCCGCGTTCATGGCGGTGGGGGCATTCACGGCCTATAATTGTCTGCTGCGTGTGCCCGGCTTGCCGCTGCTGGTGGATCTGGGCCTAGCTGGCTTGGTCACCGCCGCGGTCGGTGTGTTTTTCGGTTTGCCGAGCCTGCGGCTGCAAGGTTTTTATCTCGCCGTTTCCACCCTGGCGGCGCAATTTTTTGTGCAGTGGGCGCTGACGAATTTTGCCTGGTTCTCCGGTGGAGATACCTCCGGTGTCATCACCACGCCGCCGCTGTTCATCGGGCCGATGGCGATCGATAGCCCCGTCAGGCGCTATCTGCTCTCGCTGCTGATCGTGGCCGCACTCACGGCACTCGCCGTCAGGCTCGTATCGGGGCGGGCGGGGCGCGAGTTTCTGGCGGTGCGGGATCATGAGCTGGCGGCGCGCGTGCTGGGTGTCAAAATTCTGCGCACAAAATTGTTTGCTTGCGCGGTCAGCAGTTTTTACATCGGCGTCGCCGGCGCGCTGTGGGCGTTTCTGTATTTGCGCACCGTCGAGCCGGCCGGGTTCGATCTCGACCGCTCGTTCGAAATCCTGTTCGTCATCATCATCGGCGGACTGGCCAGCATTCGCGGCGCGTTTCTGGGGGCGGCGTTCATCGTGGTGCTGCCGCTGCTGCTCTCGCGCGCCGGCGCCGCCGTATTTGGGTCCACGTTCGATAGCGGCTTGGTCGATATCGTCGAGAAAATCATTCTCGGCGTCCTGATCATTTTCTTCCTGCGCGTCGAACCAGCGGGTCTCTCCGCGCTTGTCGCGCGAATCCGCTGGCAGCACATCACACGTTCACGAACCGTTGAAACATCAGGGAGTTTAACATGAGTTTGCGTAAACATCTGGCGGGGGCGGTGTTCGCCGCCGCGCTTGCCGGCCTCGGCGCACCAGCGGCGCAGGCACAAACACCAGGGACGCAGTATTTCCCGCTGCAGAGCTATCGCGTCGGCCCCTACGCCGCCGGCGGCACCGGATTTTTTGGCGGGTTCATCGACTACATGAACCTCATCAATCTGCGCGATGGCGGCGTCAACGGCGTAAAACTCAGCTGGAGCGAATGCGAGACGCAGTACATCGTCGAGCAGGGCGTGGAATGCTATGAGCGGATGAAGAACAGCAATCCGCCGCCCTCCGCCTGGAATCCGCTCAGCGTCGGCATCGCCTACGCGATGATCCCCGGCATCACGGCCGATAAGGTGCCGCTGATCACCATCGACCACGGGCGAACTGATTCGACCGATGGCGCCGTGTTTCCCTACGTGTTTCCGCTGCTGATGAATCCGTACAGCGAAACGTCGGCGATCGTGAATTTCATCGGCAGCAAGGTCGGCGGTGACCAAAATCTTGGCAGCAAATCTATAGTTGTTCTATATCATGGATCGCCTTATGGGCGGGAGACGATACCGATCTACCAACTGCTCGCTCAAAAATACGGGTTCAAGCTGCAGCAAATCGAAGTGCCGGACCCGGGCACCGAGCAGGAGGCGCAATGGCTGGAAATCCGCCGCATCCATCCGGACTTCGTGGTGCTGCGCGGCTGGGGCGTGATGAACCCGGTGGCGCTGAAGACCGCGCAGAAAACCGGTTTCCCGGCCAACCACATCATCGGCAATGTCTGGAGCAATTCCGAGGAAGACGCCAAACCCGCCGGTGATGCAGCGAAAGGCTACATCGCGCTGACGACGCAGGCGACCGGCACCAGCTATCCGGTGATTCAGCAGATTGAAAGCACGGTCTATGCCGCCGGCAAGGGCGACATGGCGGACAAATCCCGAATCGGCAGCGTCTATTACAACCTCGGCGTGGTCAACGGAATTCTGAACGTCGAAGCCGTCCGCATCGCGCAGGCGAAATTTGGCGATCAGACCCTCACCGGTGACCAAGTGCGGTGGGGTTTTGAACATCTCAACCTCAGCCCGGACCGCGTCAAGGCGCTGGGCGCCGCCGGCCTGTTTCATTCCATCGACGTAACGTGCAGCGACCATGAAGGCCACGGCCTTGTCACGTTCCAGCAATGGGACGGCACGCAGTGGCACCGCATCAGCGACTGGATCGCGCCGGACTGGGCGCTGCTGCGGCCGATCATCGAGGCCTCGGCCAACAAATACGCAGCGCAGAATGGCATTACGCCGCGCGATTGCCAGAGCCAGGTGGCTTCGAACTGACATGGTTAGGCACGCAAGAACTTCTTTTTTGAATAAAAAGGCGCCTCGCCTGGGGAAGCAAAAAACTTTTATTCCGCTTCGCGCGGAGTTGGCCCGCCACGGGCGAACTCTACGCCAAGCGAATCAAAAGTTTTTTTGCTTCCCCAGGCGGGGCGCTTTTTTTTCAAAAAAAGAAGTCCTTGCTTCCTTTCTTTTAGTGCAACGAACATGACCGCGCCGTTACTCGACATCGAAAATGTCCACGTCGTTTACGAATCCGCCATCCTGGCCGTCGCCGGCGTGTCGCTTTCGGTGCAGCCGGGGGAGATTGTGGCGCTGCTGGGGGCGAATGGGGCGGGCAAGTCTTCGCTGTTGCGGGCGGTTTCCAATATTCTCCATGCCAAGCGCGGGTGGATCGCGCATGGGGCGATTACGTTTGATGGCAAGCCGATTCTGGGTGTGCCGACCAGCCGGCTGGTGCGCACAGGCCTGGTGCAGGTGCTGGAGGGGCGGCATTGTTTTTTGCAGCTCTCCGTTGAGGAAAACCTGATTGCCGGGGCGATCGGCAAGGGTGCCAGCCGGGCGGAGACGCGCGAGAGTATCGGGCATGTTTATGAATTGTTTCCGACCCTGGCGCCGAAACGCCGGCAGGCGGCTGGTCTGCTTTCCGGCGGGCAGCAGCAGATGCTGGCGATTGGGCGCGCACTGATGTCGCGGCCGCGGCTGCTGGTGTTGGATGAGCCTTCGATGGGCCTGGCGCCGCTGCTGGTCGCGGAGATCTTCCAGTCGCTCGACCGATTGAATCGCAATGAGGGCCTGGCGATTTTGCTGGCGGAGCAGAATGCGGCGGTGGCGCTGCGGCATGCGCATCGTGCGGTGGTGCTGGAGAACGGCAAGATTTCCGCGGCCGGCTCCGCCGCCGAACTGCGATGTAGGGACGATATCCGCGCCGCCTATCTCGGCCTGCCGCCGAGCCAGATTACGCTTTCAGCTGAACTCACTGTTTGAAGGAATTTTTGCATGACCGTTATCGATCAGAAATCGACCCGTCCGGCGCAGACCGGGCAATCTCTTTCCCCCATCCCTGGCGTGGCGCGCCCGGCGGCGCCCGCGCATATCATTCGCGACGATGCGGAGGCCATCGCGGTGGCCGAGCGGCTCGCGGCGCAGTTCAAGGAGGGCGCCGCGCAGCGGGACCGCGAGCGGATCTGGCCGGTGGCCGAGCTCGATGCGTTTTCGCAAAGCGGGCTTTGGTCCATCAATGTTCCGAAGGCGTTTGGCGGGCCGGGCTTGTCCTATGTGACACTGAACAAGGTCATCGAGATCATTTCGGCGGCGGATCCGTCACTGGGCCAGATTCCCCAGAATCATCTTGGCGTCGTTGCGGCGATCAACACCGTTTCGGATGATGCGCAGAAGGCGCTGCTGTTCGGCGAAGTGCTGCGCGGCACCCGGTTCGGCAATGCGTTTTCGGAATTCGGCAGCAAACGCGCGGCGGATTTTGAAACCAAGTTCACCGATGCCGGCGACCATGTGGTGGTGACCGGAAAGAAATTCTACTCCACCGGCGCATTGCTCGCGCATCTGGTGCCGATCGTCGCCCTCGATGATGAAGGCCGCGCCTGGTACGCGATCGCGGACCGCGACGCGCCGGGCCTCACCGTCATCGATGACTGGTCATCCTTCGGCCAGCGCACGACGCTGAGCGGCACCGTGATTCTGGATCATGTGAAGGTGCCGAAGACCTATCTGGTGCCGGGCTACAAGGGGTACGAGGTGCCAACCGCAGATGGCGCCATCTTCCAGGTGATTCAGGCCGCCGTGGATACCGGCATCGCGCGCGCCGCGATCGAGGATACGATTGCGTTCGTACGGTCATCGTCGCGGGCTTGGGTGGATAGCGGGGTCGATCATGCCTGGCAGGACCCGTACACGATCCAGGCGATTGGTGAGCTGGAGCTAAAGCTGCTGGCGACGCAAGCGCTGCTTGATAGATCGGGCCTGGCGATTGACGCGGCGGTGGCAGCACCTGGAGAGAAGAGCGTGGCCGAGGCGCAGATTGCAGTGGCGGCGGCGAAAGTCTTCAGCACCGAACTTGCGATTGCCGCCACCAACAAATTGTTTGAGCTAGCCGGGACACGCTCCACACTCGCGGTGCATGGGCTGGACCGTCATTGGCGCAACGCCCGCACCCACACGCTGCACGACCCGGTGCGCTGGAAATATGCCATCCTCGGCAATTATTTCTTGAACGGCGTGAACCCGCCGCTGCACGCCTGGAGCTGAAACAACGTTCTTGAAATAAAAACCCAGAAGGAAATTTCTCATGACTGTCATACAGCCAACCAAACCAAACGGGGCGGCGAGTGCCTCGCTCCCCCATCCCGTCCTCTCCCCCGAGCCAGCGCATGTGATTAGCAGCGATGCCGAGGCGATCGAAATCGCGCATCGCCTGGCGGCGGAATTTGCCCAAGAAGCCGCGGTGCGGGATCGTGAACGCCGGCTGCCGGTGGCGGAGCTGGACCGATTTTCCCAAAGCGGGCTGTGGGGAATCACCGTGCCGCGGGAATTTGGCGGGGCCGGCGTTTCATACCGCACGCTCGGCCATGTGATCGCCATCATCTCTGCGGCGGACCCTTCGCTTGGCCAGTTACCGCAAAACCATCTGGTGATCGTCGAACATATCGCGCTGGACGGAAATGAATCGCAAAAGAAATATTTCTTTGATCTGGTCTTGCGGGGCGTGCGGTTCGGCAACGCGTTTTGCGAGAGGAACAGCCGCACGGTGGCGGATTTCCAGACGCGGTTTCATCAGGAAGACACTGAATATGTCGTGAATGGTACGAAATTTTTCTCGACAGGTGCGCTGCTGGCGCACTGGGTGCCAATCGTGACAGTGAACGCCGAAGGCCTGCCGCATCTCGCACTCGTGGAGCGCGGCACGCCGGGGCTGACGGTCATCGATGACTGGTCGAGTTTTGGCCAGCGCACCACCGCAAGCGGGACAGTGCATATTGAGAACGTGCGGCTGCCGGCCGAGCATCTGGTGCCGATCTACCAGGCTTTTGGCCGCCCTACTGTCGCGGGTCCGGTTTCGCAATTCATTCAGGCGGCGGTGGATGCCGGGATCGCGCGTGGCACGATTGAAGAGACGATCAGCTACGTGCGCGCGCATGCGCGGCCTTGGATCGACGATGTGGGGGCGACCTCGGCCACGCAGGATGCGTACACACTTCAGCAGGTCGGTGACCTGAAACTGCGGCTGCATGCGGCGGAGGCGCTGCTGGACCGCAGCGCGGAGTTGATCCAGGCCGGGCATGAGAATGCTACAGAGGAGAGCGTCGCCGCGGCCTCGATCGCGGTTGCGGAAGCCAAAATTCTGACCACGGAAATCGCGTTGCAGGCGGCGAACAAATTGTTCGAGTTGAGCGGGACGCGATCCACCCTGGAAGAGCATAATCTGGACCGGCATTGGCGCAACGCAAGGACGCATACTCTGCATGACCCTGTGAGGTGGAAATTCCGCCATGTCGGGAACTACTATCTGAATAACGTGAACCCGCCGCGGCACCCCTGGCTATAAAACCGGCCAGCAGCGTCAGAGCAGCCTCATAGCCCCTCTGACGCTGCCCGTTCCGGCGTCCGAGGCAAGACGCCTAGGCGCAATTTCTGATCGGCTATCAGGACAAGCCGTCGATTCACGCAATTTACGCCGCTCCGGCGCTGGAGGCAGCGCGAAATAAACTCGTTGCGGGCGGTGGCGTAGCCGACCAGATCTGTGTTGAGTGTTGAATAAGCACCTCGGTGATCTCGCCTTCGGCGATGGTTATGATGCGGACGCCGGCGAATGTCAGATGCTTTTACAAAGTGGCGATCTCCGCCTGGTCACGGCTCAATCGGTCCAGGGCTTCCGCCAGCACGATGTCGAAGTGGCGGGCAGACGCATCAGCCAATAGATCTTGCACGCCCTGGCGCAGCATCGAGGCGCCGGAGATGGCGCGATCTGAGTAGCTGTCAATAATCGGCCAGGAATGATTTGCGGCAAAGGCACGGCAGACGCGGAGTTGGTCCTCAATGGAGGCGTCCCTCTGCATGTCCGCCGCGTAGCGGGCATGGAGGGCTACACGACTCGTCATAGGCTGCCTCGCTCGTACGATTGGCTATCAGCCTAGCCATTGGTTCCGCTAAATCAAGTGTTTTTTGGCTGGAGCTGGCCGCAAGCGGAAGGTCGGCTAAGGAAGACACACGCCGGAACAGCAGACCCATTGCCATCAGACTATTTGGCACTTAACAGCCCATAAACGGCTCGCGGCGCAGTAAAATCTACCGCTTGTGCAAGCGTGCCAAATTCGACCTATGCGAGCACGAGATAGAGCGCTGCGCCCATCCTGGGTGCGTCTCCCAATCCGGACGCGCTTAGCCGAGAGTGAGTGTACACTTAATTTGAATTTCTAATGAACCATAATACGAGTTGTTAATAAATGATCTTTCAATATATTAATGAAATACCTTGCGATTAAATAATGAATTAGTTAAGAAAAGGCACAAAGGGAGAAGAGGGCGGCGTCTTTCCCTCACTGTGGGGGGCACCATTCAGAAATCCTCGAGCAGATTTCTCAGAATCGGCAAAGAAGTTTCCTAGAGGAGAAGCATTATGGCGAAGAGGCCGAGTCATCCGTCCGTTCCGCCGGTTCCGAGCGCTTACGTCGCGATACCGGGCAGTGAAAGACGGCCTTCGAAAACCGCAAGGCTAATCGGTCCAGCTGACCCGAACGAGGTCTTCGACGTTACAATCATGATCAGGCGCCGGCTCGATGGCGCCAGCCTTCCTGACTTTGATTACTTTCTATCGACTCCCCCCGCCCAGCGCCAACGGATGCCGGACGATAAATTCGCCGCAAAATTCGGTGCGGCGCAGGCGGACATCGACAAGGTCATCGCCTTTGCACAAGACCACGGCTTGATAATCGTAGAAACCAGTGCGGTTCGCCGGATGGTCGTCGTACGGGGCACCGTCGCGCAGATGTCCGCCGCTTTTGCCGTCGAGCTTGCACGCTACGAGCACGAAGTCGAGCTGGGGCGAAAACGTCGGCGGCAGACCGAAACGTATCGTGGACGCGATGGAGTCGTTTCCGTTCCGAGTACCCTCGCTGGCGTCGTCGTCGGCGTGTTCGGCCTCGACAATCGCCGGATCGGCAAAACCAACGGTGCGGAGCCAGCCAACACGAATCCGGTCTGGGTTCCGATCGTCTCAAGCCTATATAACTATCCAACGAACTCGGCGGCCGGTCAGACGATCGGCATCCTTTCACTCACCGGCTACGCCAGCAGCGACATCACCGGCTATTACACCAACCTGAATGCGCATTACTCCGGATTCACGGCTCCCACGCTTACCGATATCCTGATCAACGGCGCGACGAATCCGGGTTCCGATCCCGTCGGCGAAACCACCCAGGACATCGACATCGCCTCGTCGTTCGCGCCGGGCAGCGCGATCAACGTGTACATCACGACCGGCGATCAAACTGGTTGGGTCCAGGCGATCAGCCGCGTCGCGCATCCGAATGCCAGCGACAGCGCGCCTTCGGTGCTGTCGAGCAGCTGGTTCATTGCCGATGGCGATGATACCGACGGGCTTGCCGATCAGGGCGTTACGATCGCGTTTCTCCAAGCGGTCACGGCGGCCTTTCAGGACGCCGCGATCCAGGGCGTGACGGTTTGCATCGCGACCGGTGACCGCGGAACCGACTCCGACGTCGGCGACGGCAAGTGCCACGTGCAATATCCCGCGAGCGATCCATGGGTGCTCGCCGTCGGCGGGACCACGATCGGCAACATTAGCGGCGCTTCGTTCGACGAATATGTCTGGAATGATCCGAATGCCGACCCGAACCACGACAATTGGGGCACGACCGGCGGCGGCGTCAGCGCCTACTTTCCCCTGCCGTCGTATCAGACGGGCGCGGGAGTTCCCGTCTCCCTGAACCCGCCCCACAACCCGGGACGCGGCGTTCCCGATGTCGCCGGCAACGCCAACATCGTCAGCGGCTATTTGGGTATCGTCCTCGGCGGCTTGACCGCCGCGTGGCCGCCGAGCGGCACGGATCCCTACCCAGGCAACGGCACCAGCGCCGCGGCGCCGCAATGGGCCGGCCTGATCGCGCTGATCAACGCCGCCCTCGGATTCAATGTCGGATTCGTCAATCCCGTGTTCTATAAGCTCGGATCAAGCTTTTTCCGGGACATCGTGCCCGGCGCGGGACCTGCGGACAACAGCAACAGCGGCTCTCCCGGCTACCCGGCCGGCCCCGGCTGGGACGCCTGCACGGGCTGGGGCAGTCCCAACGGCCAGGTCCTCCTCGCGGGATTGAAGTCCGTCTATGCCCGCAATTTGTACTTCATCGTGGACAAGAGCACCTTCGGCGCCGACGAGGTCTCTGATGTCATCGCCACCGGCGGCGGGCTCTACTCGAACGCTTTCTGGCTGGTGCTGGAAGGCTTTTCGATCACCCAGCTTGGCGGCCTGCGGCCGGCGTTGTCCGGGCCGTTTTCGGCGCTTGCCGGCGTCACGGTCTTCATGGACGCCGCGGGTCCGGCCTTCGAAGACCCGACCGACCTCTATTCGCCGCAGCGCATTCAATTCCCGTACGACGTCATCTTCAACGCAACCGCGCTGACCGCTGCCTTCCCGAGCCCCGGCGGCGCGCCAAACGCGGAAATTCTTGACGCAAGTATGACTCTGAGCGGGGCCACCCTGTCCACCGCCGTCCTGTTCGAGCTCGTGGCGGGCGCCGATCCCTATTTCACCAACGTGGATCCGGTGACTCAGCAGTATTTCTACCTGAGCCAGGACCTGCGCGTGTTCTCGGTCGCCGCCGGCGACACGCCGCTGCCAGGCGGACCGGCGGCGACAAGTGACCCCTACGGCACGATCCAGAACATCCTCTCGTTCTTGAACGCGAGCCCGGCCTACACCACGCCAGGCCCCGACCCGCTGAATGCGCTGCCCGATCAGACCGGATACGAAACCGGCGACACCTCGGTCACCCCGCTCAACCCCGCCAACCAGCAAAACTACAATTTTGCGGTCGCGCGCGTGCGCCTGCAGGGCGCCAGCGGCACGTCGGCGTCCAATGTCAGGGTATTCTTCCGGCTCTGGGTCGGCGTGTCCTGCGATACCGACTTCCAGCCCACGACCACCTACCAAAGCACCCTGGGAACCAGCGGCCCGGATTTGGGGCTTCCGGTGTTCCCGCTTGCCTCCCAAACCGGCCTCTTCGACCCCTCCGGAAATACCCTTCAGACGATCCCGTTTTTCGCCACCGACGCGGCCGGCTCGCACGACTATGACGGGACCAATCCGAACGGCAACATTCGCACGATCGGCGTGCCTATGGGTTCCGACAAGACCTGGGCATATTTCGGCTGCTTCCTCGACGTCTACAACGCCATGAACCAGTCAAAATTTCCCGGCACGCATCACTGCGTGGTGGCGCAGATCGCCTACGATCCGACGCCCATCACCAACAGCGGCGGCGTGACGCTGAGCCCTGAGAACACCGACAAGCTCGCCCAGCGCAACCTGCAGATCACGTCGTCCGGAAATCCCGGATTTCCCCAGTCGCATCGCGTCCCGCAGACTTTCGACACCCGCGCGAGCCTGCCGCCTGTCGCGCAAGGCCCATTGCAGGACTACGCCGACGAGCTGATGATCGACTGGGGCGCCGTGCCCGCGGGCAGTCTTGCGAGCATCTACTGGCCGCAGGTCAACGTCCAAGACGTCTTGAAGCTAGCGGCGCAGCGCTATGCGACAACGCGACTCAGCGCCGCCGACGGACATACGATCAGGGTCAGCACGACCAAGGGCGTGACCTATATCCCGATTCCCTATACACCGGCGGCGAATTTCGCGGGACTTTTTACCGTCGATCTTCCTGAAACCGTCGTGGCCGGACAGGAGCTCAACATCCAGGTTCGCAGAGTGGTTTCGCGCCGGCTGGAGCCTCGTACCACGAAGGGCTTCAATCAAGATGCCGGAGTCAAAGCCTCAGCGGTCAACGAGGGTTTTATAAACTGGCGTTACGTCACCGGCACATTCCAGGTGAAGATACCGGTCGGCGATGACCCGCAACTGCTTCGGCCGGAAGAGAACACGCTCGCGATACTCAAATGGCGCCTGGAGCAATATTCCCCGCTCTACCGCTGGCGTCCGGTGCTGGAACGATACATCGAATACATCGAGGGCCGCGTTCGAGGATTTGGCGGAGACCCCGGCAAGGTCAAGCCGTCGCCCACCGGGCTGCCGGCCATCCATCTGCTTCCGCCACCGAAGGTCGAGCGCCAGCACTGGACAGGAAAGGTGACGGCGGTCAACTACGACCGGTTCGGCGACTTCAAAGGATTCGCCCTCGAGACCGAGCATGGAGAAGAACGGCGGTTCCACGCTGTCGAACATGCGATTGAGGACATCGTCCGCTTAGCCTGGATCGACCGGATCCTCATCGCCGTGTGGACTGAGCGCGATGAGCCACACCGTCCAGCGTCGATCGAGTTATTGCGCGCGCCGCGCCGTCGCCATGAGTGACTAGGCTGGTCGCCTGCGATCGTTTCCGCCAGCTTGACCGCGGCCAACCCTCGCTACCCGCTTAAGATTGCGCTTGATGATTGGCCGCTTCGTTCCAAGTGCCCAATTTTTTGGGCAATCACGGCTAAGGTCTTTACCGGAATTCGACGCGATCGGTTCTGACGGACCGCGCGTCGGGTATTGGGCGCAGACCTGTCGGATGGGTTTGGCTGGTGCGAAATTCAGCCATTTTACCAAAACCCGCGCCTACTCTGCGGTTTCGCTATTGCTCAAAAAAGAAGCCGCGCGATAGCTAAGTGCAGCAGCTACATGCAGCTCCGCGGTTCACCTTCTTGAGAGGCAAGCTCGTTGTCCATATCGCCCAATGTCGGCTGTGAATCGGCGTGGAAAAAGGACTCGGTTATGGGGGTGATCGGCGTCCAATAGGACCCCCTGGACTGGGGTTCACAATGGCTTCCTCAAGGTCGAGGGAGCTGGATGTGGGATGCTGATAGTGGAGACGATTTCGAAGATCAGGCGGGCGTATTTTGTCCAGAAGAAGCCGATCAAGGTGATCTGCCGGGAGCTGCGGGTGTCGCGCAAAGTGGTGCGCAAGGTGATCCGCGGCGAGGCGACGGAATTTCCCTATGAGCGGGCGGCGCAGCCGCTGCCGAAGCTGGGGCCGTGGGTGGCCACGCTGGATGAGTTGCTACTGGGCAACGAGGCGAAGCCGGCGCGCGAGCGGCTGACGCTGATCCGGGTTTTTGAGGGCAGCTACGACGCGGTGCGGCGCTATGCGCGGTCCTGGGCGAAGGATCGAGGTGCGGTGACGGCGCAAGCCTTCGTGCCGCTGAGCTTTGCCGCCGGCGAAGCCTACCAGTTCGACTGGAGCCATGAGATCGTTGTGATCAACGGGGTGACGACCACGGTCAAGGT
>PLFB01000277.1:3883-9692 GCA_003137135.1 Acetobacteraceae bacterium | reverse complement strand
GGGGCAGCGCCCCCCTGGCCTTGCTTGCTTACTTAACCCTCCACCCCCCAGCCCTAGCGAATACACCGGGCCAGCAATTGGCAGCGGCCAAGGCGGCGGTGGTGGCGCATGATGCGGCGGCGGCGGCGGCCCGGCAGCGGGCGCAGGCGGATGCGGCGCGGGCGGCGCTCGTGGGGGAGCAGGAGGTGGTGGCGGCCGCGGGCTTGCGGCGGCTGGAGGATGAGACGGGGGCGGCGGCGGCGGCGTTGGGGCGGCTCGAAGTGGCGGCAGCGGAGGCACGGGCGGATCTGGGGCGGAATGAGGTGGCGTTGACGGCGTTGTTGCCGGTGATGCAGCGGCTATCCGCGGCGCCGGCGGCGACGATTCTGGCGGTGCCGGAGTCGCCGAGTGATTCGGTGCGGGGGATTCTGGTGTTGCAGACGGTGGCGGGGGTGATCGAGCAGCGTTCGGAGGCGGTGCGGGCGCAGGCGGCACGGGTGGCTGACTTGATGGAGCAGGTGGCGGCGCAGCGGCGCGTGCTGCTGGCGGCGGTGGCAGCGCAGCGCGTGGCGGAGGCGGCATTGAGCGCGCAGATTCTCGCCGCGCGCGCCGCCGAGGCGGCGGATACGGATACCGCGATGTCCGAGGCGGCGGCGGCGGTTGCGGCGAACGTGAAGGTGCGGGATTTGCGCGAGGTGATCGCGAAATTGCAGAGTCGCGGTTCCGGGTCGGCGGTGGCGGAGGCGGTGCCCACTGGGCCGGGCGCGCCGGTTTCGGGGATGCTGATCGAGAATTTTGGCGACCCGACGATTGCCGGGCCGGCGCAGGGCGTGACGTACCAGGCGGCACCTGGCGCGCGTGTGACCGCGCCGTGCGGCGGGCCGGTGCTGTTTGCGGACCATTTCCGGTCGTACGGGCTGCTGGTGGTGGTGGCGTGCGGCGGCGGCAATGATTTTGCGCTTTCCGGCATGTCGCGACTTGATGTATCTTCCGGCCAGATGGTCGCGCGCGGACAGCCCGTGGGCGAAATGCAGGATTTTGATGCAAAAACCCCAACGGCGCAGCCACATCTTTACGTCGAGTTTCTGCAAAACGGCGCGCCGGCCGATCCGGGCTCGTGGCTGTCGGCCGGCGGCTCTGGATAAACCAGAAACTATGTTATCTAATGCGTCAGGCACGGCGCTGTTCGGCGCCGCATGGATAGGGGTTGCTACATGAAGTTTCGCAGTGGGCTGATGTTGAGCGCGGTGTTCGCGGCCGGGCTGGTGATCGGCACCGCCACCACGCCCATCACCCGCGCGCTCGGGCAGGACGCGCCGAGCGACAGCACATATCAGCAATTGTCGCTGTTCGGCGATATTTTTGAGCGCATCAAGGCCAACTACGTGGTCGATCCGCCGTCCGACAAGCTTATCTACAACGCCGTGAACGGCATGCTGGCGGGGCTGGACCCGCATAGCTCCTACATGAACGAGAAGCAGTATGCCGACATGCAGGTGGAGACCACCGGCCAGTTCGGCGGGCTGGGGCTAGAGGTGACGCAGGCTTCCGGGCTGCTGAAGGTGATCACCCCGATTGACGACACGCCGGCTTCGCGCGCTGGCATCCAGGCGGGCGATATTATCGTTTCGATCGATGGGCACACCACCGACGGGCTGAACCTGAACGACGCGGTCGATAAGATGCGCGGCCCGGTCGGCAGCCAGATCACGCTGACGCTGAAGCGCAACGGCATCGACACGCCGGTGGTGGTGACGCTGACGCGCGAGATCATCCAGATCCAGGCGGTGAAGGACCGGCTGTTTTCGAGTGCTGCTGGGGAGATCGGCTATATCCGGCTGGCGAGTTTTTCCGAGAACGCGGACCCGGACATCCGCAAGGCGATCACGGCATTGCAGGGCCAGGCGCACGGGCACATTCACGCGTATATTCTGGACATGCGGGATAATCCCGGCGGGTTGCTGGACCAGGCTGTCGCCGTCGCCAACGATTTCTTGAACAATGGCGAGATCGTCTCCACCCATGGCCGGCATCCGGAGGATGATTCTGTGTGGTACGCGCAGTCCGACCCCGGCGATCTGACCGGCGGGGCGCCGCTGGTGGTGCTGACCAATGAGGGCACGGCTTCGGCGGCAGAGATCGTCACCGCGGCGCTGCAGCAGAACCGCCGCGCGATCGTGCTCGGCATGCGCACCTTCGGCAAAGGCTCGGTGCAGACGATCGTACCGATTCCCGGCAACGGCGCGCTGCGCATGACGACGGCTTTGTACTACACGCCGTCCGGCAAATCGATCCAGGATTACGGCGTGACGCCGGACATCAAGGTGGCGGAGACGGCGACGCCGCAGGACGAGTTCGCCAATCTGCGTGAGAGCGATTTGTTGAATTCCTTCCAGAATCCATCCGGCATCACCGCGCCTTCGCTGCCGCCGCCGGTGCCGCTGCCGGCGGTCGCCAAAACCATCCCGGCGGCGCCGCCGGCGAACTGGCCGGCGCTGGATCTGACCAAGCCGGCGACCGATTTCCAGTTGCAGATGGGCCTGAAACTGGCTGCCGCGATGACTGAAACCGGCACCAGCACGGCTTCGAATAATTAGTCCGTGATGGCCGGACTCCCCACCAACGCGGCAAAGCCGGGCCGGCGGTGGGGGCTGGTCATGTTCTGGGCGGTGATTTTGTCCGGCGCCGCCGCGGGCTGCGGCTATTTGCAGTATCTGGGCCCGCCGCCGCCGGGTTTTTACGACACGCCCGTCCCGATCAAGGTTGGCGCACAGGCCGCGGCATCACCACCCGCCGCCGCGCAGCAGGCGGCGCCGCAAGCACGGCAGCAAGCAGGGCAGCCCTTGGCGCCGGCGTTGGCCGCCGCCTCGGTCACCGCGAGCCCCAAATTGCTCGCCGCCGGCGTGCAGGCCGCCACCAGTATTCCGCCACCGGCGAACGTGGCGCGCGTCGCGGTGGTGATCGCCGGGCTGGGCGACGATTTGGCGCTGTCGCAGATGGCGGCAAACCTGCCGCCGGCGTTCGCAATGGCGCTCTCGCCCTACGGCAAAAGCGTCACGCAGGCCGCCGCCGCGGCACGCTATAATGGCCACGAGACCTTGCTGCTGCTGCCGATGCCGGGCCTGCTGGCCGGCGCGTCACCGCACCAAAACGCGGCCACGCTGCAATGGGCGATGGCGCAGTTCCAGGGCTATGCCGGCGTGACCGACGCCTTTGGCCCCGCCATGGGCGGCGGCTTCATGGCCTACCAACCCGCCAAAACCTGGCTGATGGCCAACATCGCCCGGCACGGGCTGTTTTATATCGAGGGCGACCCCGGCGCGACCGCGCTGCTGTATGCCGCCGGCCGGAAAGCCGACGTCATCATCGACGCCGCCTACGGCGCGGCGGCGGAAACAAAAGGGCTCGCCGCGCTGGTCACCGACGGGCAGTCGCGGCACGCGGCGCTGGCCGTCCTGCTGAACCCGACGCCGGCGGCGCTGCAAATCCTGCGCGGCTGGAGCGCCACGCTGGCCACCCGGGGCGCTGTGCTGGTCCCCGTCAGCGCGCTGGTGCGGCCGCCGGACGTGGCGTTGCCGCTGTATGCGAGCAGCAAGCAGTGACCGGCCTGCCTTATCGCCGCAATGTCGGCGCCGTGCTGTTCAACGGCGACGGCCTGGTGCTGGTGGCGCGGCGCGCGCATTTGCCCAACGCCGAGGCTGCCGCCGGCGGCTGGCAGTTGCCGCAGGGCGGGATCGACGAGGACGAAGAACCGCGCGCGGCGATTTTTCGCGAACTGGCGGAGGAAATCGGCACCGCGAATGCCGAGTTACTGGCCGAGCACCCGGAATGGCTTACCTATGATCTACCGGAGGAGCTGATCGGCAAGGCTTTTAAGGGCCGGTTTCGGGGCCAGCGGCAAAAATGGTTCGCGCTGCGCTTTCTGGGCGCGGATTCAGAGATCCGGCTGGATGCCGATCCGCATCCCGAATTCGACGCCTGGCGCTGGGTGGAGATTGCTGAGCTGCCGGGTCTTGCGGTGTCGTTCAAGCGGCCGATTTATGAAGTTCTGGCAAGGGATTTTGCGCCGTTTGCTAAGTAAGAAAGAACTCCTTTTTTGAAAAAAAGCAGCAAAAAACTTTTATTAGCTCCGGCTTTTGAGCGGCCATACTGTGGCCACTCAAAGGCCGGAGTTAATAAAAGTTTTTTGGTTACTTTTTTTCAAAAAAGTAACTGCTTACTTCCTTCTTCTAAAACAGAGAGGATCTTCCATGCTTAAGCTCACCGCCGCCGACGGCCACCAGTTCGACGCTTTCGAAGCCGGCAACGTCAACGCGCCGCGCGGCTTGGTCGTGGTGCAGGAGATTTTTGGCGTGAACCGCCACATGCGCGCGGTCAGCGAGCGGCTGGCCGGTTTCGGCTATCGCGTGCTGTCGCCGGCGTTGTTCGACCGGGCCGAGCGCCATGTGGAGCTGGGCTATACACCGGAGGACGCGCAGCGCGGCATGGCGTTGCGCGGCAAAATTCCGGAAGCGGGGGTCTTGGCGGATATCGAGGCCTGTGCCGCGGCGTTCGCCGGCAAGCCGGTGGGCATCATCGGCTATTGCTGGGGTGGTGCTGTGGCCTGGCTGGGCGCCACCAAGACGCAGTCTTTCAAGGCCGCGGTCGGCTGGTACGGCGGCGGCATCGCCGCGATGAAGGATCTTTCCCTGCACTGCCCGGCGCAACTGCATTTCGGCGGCGAGGATTCTCACATTCCCATGTCCGACGTGCAGTCCATCGAGGAAGCGCATCCGGACGTGCCGGTTTATGTGTACAACGGCGCGCAGCACGGCTTTGGCTGCGAGGAACGCCCCAGCTACAGCGCCAAGGACGCGGAGCTAGCGGAGCTCCGCAGCCTGGCGTTTTTCGCGGAGCATTTGCGGTAGGCTAAAGCCGAATCTCCCGCCCGCCATAAAAGACGCCCAAAATCTCGACACGGCCACGCTCTACAGAATACGCGATGGTCACGCGCCGCCTGAAAACGACGATGCGAATGCTTTCGCGAATGTTGTCGCGGGCCACGCCGCGCAACGGGAACGCACCGAGACCTTCGCAAAAGTCCAAAATCTGATCGGTATAATTCTGGGCGACGCCGGGCGACGCAGCGGCCGCGATGTAACGGTAAATCTCCGCCAGCTGCGTCCGCGCTTCAGGCGCAAACCAGACCGGAAGTTCCCTCACCTGGCTGTATGGCGCTCATGCTCATCCTTCAGCATCACGCGAACGTCCGCTATCGGCACCGCGCGAGTCGGGTCGGCCGCCATCGCATCAAACGCGGGCCCAACCTCCTGGCGCAGCCAATCCTGCATCGCCTGGTCGCGCGCCAGTAGGCTTCGCAGCCCGTCATGGATCACATCACTCTCGCTGGCATATTCGCCCGTGGCGACCTTGGCCTTTACAAGGTCCGCGAGTTCAACGGGCAGCGAAATTGAAAATTGCTGGCTCTGACTCATCAGACCTCCGGCGGATAGACCAAAATCATAGTCTATACTTGCCATCAGCCGCAATCACCACACAAGCAATCCCACCACTGTCCCCCCCGCCAGCACCCATAGCGGATGCCATTTCGTCCGCAAATTCGCCCACGTCGCCGCCGCCGTCACCGCCGCCAGCACGAAACTCGTATCCGCCGCCTCCACCAGCACCGCCGCCGCCGCCAGCACCANNCCCGCCGTAATCGGCAAAATCGCCGCCTGCAGCACCCGCCGCCACCGCGCCGCACGAAACCGCTCCCACAGCCCGGACGCCACCACCACCAGCACCCCCGCCGGCAGCAGCATGGCCAGCGCCGCCACCACCCCGCCCGCCA
>PLFB01000277.1:0-3863 GCA_003137135.1 Acetobacteraceae bacterium | reverse complement strand
CACCTCCCGCTCAATCGCCGGCAACGTCGAATTCACGCCGCCCACCGCCAGCAGCGACAGCTTACCGAACAGCAGCGCGATCTGGACTAGAGGCGCCACGCCAGCACCAGCGAAAACGGCAACAGGACCAGCATCGTCAGCGGCAGCGACACATGCCCGATAACCACCAAGCCGAACGCCAAACACGTCACCAACATGCCGCGGAGGGAGAAGGAAGCAAGAACTTCTTTTNNAGCAAAAAACTTTTATTAACTGGGGGCGCTTCCCCCGCCGGCGCCAAATCCCGCGGTAAATAAGAGTTTTTTTGGTTCCCCGGGCGGGGCGCCTTTTTTTGCAAAAAAAGAACGTCTTTCTTCCTTACGACAGGCCAGGCAATCTTGACCGCCGTCGCCGCCACCAGTCCACAGGCCGCCGCCGCCAGCCCCGCCAGGCCGTGCTGCACCACCGGAATCCCGCCGAACCGCCCGCACATTGCCCCCAGCACCAGCACGATCGCCATCGGCGCCGCCAATAGCCCCGTCACCGCCGCCGCGGCGCCGGAAACGCCCTGGTGCCGCGCGCCGAACGCGAACGCCATGTTCACGATGTTCGCCCCCGGCATGAACTGGCACAGGCTGAACAGGTCGTTGAATTCCTCCGCCGTCAGCCAGCCCCATTTTTCCACCATCAGCCGCCGCGCGAACGGCAGCACGCCGCCGAACCCGATGATTCCGGCCTGAAAAAACCCGGAAAACAGCGCGCCATGAGTGAGTTTTTCGCGGTCCGCCATGCGCCGCCTTAAAGCCACGCGGCAGCCCCCGAACGCAACCCTTTGGAAACCCCGTTACGCCGCCGATCAGGTTCACAAATGTCATAAAACTGCAACCAAAACCCCGTCGCCTTTGTAACACGCTTCTTTTACAGCGTGGGGTCCGCCGGGTGCGCCATCCCGGAACCGGTCAGACACGTCATCACAACGCCAAAAGGGGATTTTTCGTGAGCATCAAAAACCAACTCGGCCGCGCGGGCATCGCCGCGCTCGCCGTCGCCGCCGTCGCGGCGACCGCCGTTCTCGGCTTCTCCTCCGCGGCCCAGGCCCAGGTCGAAGTGCCGCTGGTCGAAAGCGGCTCCTCCCTCCTCTATCCGCTGTTCAACCTCTGGGTCGAAGGCTACACGTCGGTCAACCCGAACGCCAACATCACCACCACCTCCACCGGCTCCGGCGCCGGCATCGCGCAGGCGATCAACGGCCTCATCAACATCGGTGCGTCCGACGCCTACATGTCCGACAGCCAGGTCAAGGCCCATCCGACGATGCTGAGCATCCCGCTCGCGATCTCCTCCCAGGCGATCAACTACAATATCCCCGGCGTCACGAAACTGAACCTCTCCGGCCCGATCCTGGCCGGCATCTACACCGGCAAGATCACGATGTGGAACGACCCGGCGATCGCCGCGGCGAACCCGGGCGTAGCACTCCCCGCGCACGTCATCGTGCCGGTGCACCGCCTGGACGGGTCCGGTGATACCTTCATATTCTCGCAGTATCTGGCCGATTCCGATCCGACCTGGGCGAGCACGCTGAAATTCGGCACCACCGTCTCATGGCCGGCGATTTCGGGTGAACTGGGCGCCAAAGGCAACGCCGGCATGCTGGCCGCCGCCGCCGCGAACCCCTATTCGGTCGCCTATATCGGCATTTCCTACGCCGGCAAGGTGGCGTCCGCCGGCCTCGGCCAGGCCGCCCTTTTGGACAAGAACGGCGAATACGTGCTGCCGACCCCGGAAAACATCCAGGCCGCCGCCAACAGCGTCGCCAACTCCACCCCGCCCGACGAGCGCATCAGCATGATCTTCTCGCCCGGCACGAATGCCTACCCGATCGTCAATTACGAATACGCGATCGTGGACAGCAACCAGCCGGCGGTCGCCGTCGCCGGCGCGGTCCGCGACTTCCTCACCTTCTGCGTCACCCAGGGCAATGCCGCGTCCTACCTCAAGCAGGTCAATTTCCTGCCCCTGCCGGCACCTGTGCTGACGCTCACCGAAGCGCAGATCGCGAAAATCCAGTAGTCGTCTCCGCTTCCCACCTTCCGGCGTAAACCGGAAGGTGGGAAATTTCCGATAGGGCAAAGCCATGAAACTCGGTCCGTTCCGCCTCTCCGTGCTGGCGCTCGCCTTGCTCATTCCGGCCTCGCTGGTGGCGATCGTGCTGTTTCTGATGGTCTATTCGCTGCCGGTGTTCAAATTCTCCGGCCTGCATTTCTTTACCGACATCAACTGGAATTTTGGCGATACCGAGGACGACCCGGTGATGACCCGCGGCATGCTGGTCCCCGGCGGCGCCAGCTACGGCATCCTGGTCTTCATCGCCGGCACCATCCTCTCCTCCGCCATCGCCATCATCATCGCCGTGCCCCTGAGCATCGGAGCCGCCATCTTCCTGGCGGAAGCCGTGCCCCCCAAAATCCGCCCGGCNNCTCATCCCCTTCATCGGCCACTACCTCTCGCCCACCGGCAACGGCTACGGCCTGCTCGCCGCCTCGGTGGTCCTCGCCCTCATGATCACGCCCATCATCGCCACCACCCTGCTGGACGCGCTGATGCAGGTGCCCAAGGAAAACCGCGAATCCGCCTTCGCCCTCGGCGCCACGCATTTCGAGGTCGTCTCCAAAGCCATGATGCCGATGGTCCGCGCCACCCTGATCGGCGGCATCGTGCTCGCCCTCGGCCGCGCCTTGGGCGAAACCATGGCCGTCGCGATGGTCTCCGGCGGCGGCGTCAACATCCTGCCCACCTCCATCTTCTCGCCGATCTCCTCTATCGCCTCATTCATCGTCAACAATCTGGACAGTTCGCAGGGCGATTCCACCAACATGTCGGTCTACGCCATCGCCGCGGTGGCGCTGGTGCTGTTCCTCATCACCCTGGCGGTCAACGCCGCCGCAAAACTTCTCTCTTCGGGAGCGCTCCATGTCCGCAAGCGCCAGCATTAAATCCGCCGCCAAACCCGCCCGCTCCTCGCAGGAAATCCGACGCTCGATCATCAGCGCCGCCGGCTGGGTTGCCTGCGGCATCGGCCTGCTGCTCGTCATCGGCCCGCTGGTCGATATCGTCGCGGTGGTCGGCATCAACGGCGCCTCCGCCTTCTCGGTAAAACTCTTCACCACCAACGGCAACGGCATGAGCGGCGGACTGCTCAACGCCATCGAGGGCACCTTCCTCATTACCCTGTTCGCGATGTTCATTGCCGTGCCCATCGGTGTCGCCGCCGGCATCTACCTCTCCGAATACGGCAATAACCGCCTCGGCGCGGTCATCCGCTTCATGTCGGACGTGCTGACCGGCACACCCTCGGTCGTGCTTGGCTACTTCTCCTACATCGTCTTCGTGCTGGCCCTGGGCTGGAAATTCTCCCTCCTCGCCGCCGCCATCACCATCGCCATCCTCATCGTCCCCTACCTCGCACGCATCACGGAACTTGCTTTGCGCCAGGTCCCCGTCGCGATGCGCGAAGCCGCCTTCGCGCTCGGCGCCAAAGACCCCACCGTCGTCTTCAAGGTCATCCTGCCCGGCGCGATGTCCGGCGTCGTCACCGGCGCGCTCCTTGCGCTCGCCATCTCCGTCGGCGAAACAGCGCCGCTGATCTACACCGCCGGCTGGTCCGCCGGCCGTTGGCAAGGCCACTTCACCCACGAACCCATCGGCTACCTTACCTACGTCATCTGGACGGCCTACGAACAACCCAACTCCGAAGCCCACGCCCTCGCCTTCGCCGCCGCCTTCCTGGTCATGATCGTCGTCCTGCTCATCAACATCGGCGTCCGTCTGACAGTTCGGCGTACGAAGTTCGTTTGAGGTAAGTAAGGCCAGGGGGGCTTTGC
>PLFB01000085.1 GCA_003137135.1 Acetobacteraceae bacterium | reverse complement strand
CATGCTACGCAGAGGTTCCCTAACGGATCAACCCCGCGCGAAGCGGAGCAGAAGTTTTTTTGGTTACTTTTTTTTCAAAAAAAGTAACTTCTTTCTACTGCACGCGCGGCATCCGGAACGGCAGCATCAATTTCACAATCCGCCGCGAAAACCTTGTCAAATCCAGCGACTCGCACATTGCCTCACGCCCATCCCCAAGCGCAACGTGCGAGCGCAGATAGAACGGCGCATCTTCCAAAGTCCGGATCACTTTTGGCTCTCCCGCCGCGCGCACCGACCGCTTCACACCCCAAAACCCCCTTGGCAAATCCCGCAGCGGCGGCGGCGCCACTTCCCGCGCCAAACCATCGTCCCCGATGTTCAGCGCCAGCCCCAGCGCGGTGCCATCCTGGCGCACGACGTCGTAAAAAATCTCTCCCCGCCCGACATTTCGTGACCAGTGCCAGGACGAAAAATCCCGCTCCAGCGGCGCGTCTCCCTCGTTCGTATCAAAATAGGCGTTGCCGCTCCAGGCAAGTTTTGGACTCTCGAACGCCACCTCGATCCGCGCCGCCGGCGCCACCGGCCGCCAGCGATGCCGCCCCTGTGCGTCCAGCACAAAAACCTTCTCCTGCAAAACGCCCGTTTTCACCTCGAACTTCCCGCGCAGCCGCGCGGGGATCGGCGCCGTCACCTCATCCACCTCGGCGTGCAGCACGCCGTTATCCCACCGCAACAAGCTCGGCCCGATCCGCAGCACGGTTTTGCGGCGAAGCAGGAATCGGCTGCCTCTTTCGGTCATCGCCCAGGCCTTGTGCCGGCCATACAGCGCCACGTTCATCGCGCAATAATTTTCAGCCGGCGCCGGCGCCCTGGCATTCGCCCAGGCATAGTAGGGCGAGAACACGCTGCCGATGAACGCGATCAGCGTGAGCGCGTGTTCGCCGTCATCGCTAAGCGCGTCCACGTACCACCATTTATAGCCGCCGGGTGCTACCGCCTGGTCAAAACGCATTGCGCCGCGATCCTCCCCGACGTCGCCGCCATCGGCAGCCCCGGCCCCGGATGCACCCCGCCGCCGGCCAGGTAAAATCCCGGCAATTTCGTTTTGGCCCCTGGCCGCGCGAAAGAATCCTTCCAGCCGGCCAGCGCGCGGCCGTAAAGCGCCCCGCCGGTTCCGGCAAAGCGTTGTTCCCAGGCCGCCGGATCGGTCCGCACCACCGCGCCGGCTTGCAGCCGCAGGCCGCATCGTTGCAGTTGCGAAAGCATGTTTGCCGTTACCGTCTCGTCCACCGCAGCCCCATTCGCCGGCGCGTTCACCAGACAGAAAAATTCGCCCTTGCCTTGCGGCGCGCAGACATAAACCGTCGGCCGCTCCGGCACCTTCCCGCCTCGCAGTTCATCAAACTCCGCCTTGTAATCAGGCGCAAAAAACACGTTGTGATGCGCCAAAGGGAATCCCTCCGCGGTCCCGGTCATCGCCCATGTCACCGCCGAGAGCGATTTTTTCGCGCCCTTCATCATCCCAAAGAGCGCCCTTTGCGCCTCCGGCCCCAGATACCCCGCGTCGATGGATGAAAAATCCGCATTCGCCACCACCGCATCCGCCGCGAAATTTTCGGCCTCCGTCGCCACGCCGGCCACCTTGCCGCCGGACACCAGAACGTTTTTCACGCGCGCCCCAAAAACGAATTTGGCACCCCTGGCCTGCGCCAGCTCGCAAAACACCTTTGCCAGCGCATACATCCCGCCCTCGATCGCCCACACCCCCATCGCCTCCGCATGCGCGATCAGCATCAGCGTCGCCGGCGCCTCATACGGCGAAGACCCGCAATAGGTCGCGTACCGCCCAAACAATTGTCTTAGCCGCGGGTCGCTAAAATATTTCCCCAACTCATCCATCAGCGAGTCAAACGGCGAAATGCTCGCCACGCCAGGTCCCGCGCGGCGCATCAGCCCAAACAGCCCCGGCTGCGGGACGCGCATAAAACTGTGGTCCAACAGCTCAAAAATCTGCCGCGCGCGCCTGGCGAAATCCGCGTAGCCGCGGGCCGCCGCGCCGCCGGCGAAAGCCGCCACCGCATCCACATTCCGCGCCGGCTCGGCAAACAAATCCAGTTGGGAACCGTCCTGCCACGCATGGCGCGCCAGCACATCCAGCTTCTCCAGCCGCACATGCGCCTCCAGACTCGTCCCCACGGCGGCGAAAATGCCGTCGAACACCCCGCGCATGGTAAACACCGTCGGCCCGCCATCGATCAGCGCGCCGCCCACCGCCACCTGGTGCAGCTTGCCGCCGGGCCTCTCGGCCGCCTCCAGCACCGTCACCTCCGCGCCTGCCTGCGCCAGAAGCAAAGCCGCCACCAATCCCCCCATTCCGGCGCCGACCACCACGACCTTCATACCCCAACCTTCGATTCCACTTGACCAACTGTCAACCAATATGCACAGTATAAAGTGACAATAAAAGTTGACACTTGCGGGAGGCGCCCACCATGGACCCCATGACCAGGATCGAAGCCGGCCTCAACCTCGCCTTTACGCGCACCCACGCCCCGCCGGCACCGCCCCTGCTGGCCGCCGCCATGCGGCACGCCGTGTTTCCGCGCGGCGCGCGGGTGCGGCCAAGGCTGTGCCTGGCGGTCGCCGCGGCGTGCGGGGACGACCACCCCGAAGCCGCCGACGCCGCCGCCTGCGCCATAGAATTTCTGCACTGCGCCAGCCTGGTGCACGACGACCTGCCCTGCTTCGACGACGCCGCGACGCGGCGCGGCAAACCCTCCGTCCACGCCGCCTACGGCGCGCCGCTGGCGGTGCTGGCGGGGGACGCGCTGATCGTGCTCGCCTTCCAGAATCTCGCCTGGGGCGCCATCGCCACGCCGGCGCGGCTCGGCCCGCTGGTGATTACGGTGGCGCAGGCGGTCGGCATGCCGGCCGGCATCGCCGCCGGGCAGGCCTGGGAAAGCGAAACCAAACCGGACCTCTCGGTCTATCAGCGCGCCAAAACCGGCGCACTGTTCTCCGCCGCCACCGTCGCCGGCGCCATCGCCGCGGGCGCGGACCCGCAGCCCTGGCGCCAGCTCGGCGAATGCCTGGGCGAAGCCTACCAGATCGCCGACGACCTTTTGGACGCCGTCTCCAGCCCCGAAGACGCCGGCAAGCCGGTGGGCCAAGATTCCGCCCTCGACCGCCCCAGCGCCGTGCGCGCCTACGGCATCGACGGCGCGCTGGCACTGCTGGAATCCCTGGCGCGGGACGCCGCCGAGTCGATCCCCGATTGCCTGGGCGCGGTGCCGCTGAGGGCGCTGATTGCCCAGGAAGCGAAAAGGTTGGTGCCGAAGAGTTTGAGCAAAGTGGCAGCCTAAGAAGTTACTTTTTTGAAAAAAAGGCTGCCCGCCCGGGTTAACCAAANNGGAGCAAAAGTTTTTTTGCTTCTTTTTTTTCAAAAAAAGAAGTTTCTTTTTCTCTTCTTTCTTGGCGTGATCGCCTTTTGGCCGATCCGCGCTTTCACGCCTTCGCAGCAAAATTTCCGCTCACCCGTGGCGTGGCGCGGCGGGAGGCGAAAGCGCTGTTCGATATCTGCGCCGGGTTTGTTTACGCGCAGGTTCTGGGCGCCTGCGTTGAGCTGGATTTGTTTGAGATACTGGCCCGCGGTCCGCTGGATGAGCGGGCTTTGGCGGCGCGGGTTGGGGTGCCGGAGGCGGCGTTTGCCTCGCTGGTGAGTGCGGCGGTCTCGCTGCGGCTGCTGTCCCGCGCCGGGGAGAAGATCAGGCTGGGGCAACTGGGGGCGGCGCTGCGGGGCAATCCGGGCGCGGTCGCGATGATCAGGCACCACAAGCTGTTTTATGACGATTTGCGGGACCCGGTGGCGTTACTGCGGGGGCAAACCGAGCCGGCGCTGGCGGCGTTTTGGCCCTATCATGGCCAGGCGGGGGATTCTAACGCCTATTCGGCGCTGATGAGCGCGACGCAACCAATGATCGCCGCCGAGATTTTTGCCGCTTATGAGGTGTCTCGGCACGCGATCATTATGGATGTTTGTGGCGGGGACGGTTCGTTTCTGGTGCGGGTGGCCGCCAGGGCACCGCAGGCGCGGCTGATATTGTTTGACCTGCCGGATGTCGCGGCGCGGGCGGCGCAGATTTTTGCCGCCGCCGGGCTTTCGGGGCGGGCGCGGGCTGTGGCTGGCGATGTCTCCCGCGATGCGCTGCCCGAAGGTGCTGATTTGGTGACGCTGATCCGGGTCCTGCACGACAATTCCGACGCGCGGGCGGCGGCGATTTTGGCGGCGGCGCGGGCGGCATTGGCGCCGGGCGGAAAAATTTTGGTGGCGGAGCCGATGGCCGGCACCGGCGGCGCGGAAACCGTAGGCGCCTATTTTTCAATGTACCTCGCGGCGATGCGCAGCGGCCGGCCGCGCAGCGCGGCGGAGCTTGCAGCCCTGCTCCAGGCCGCCGGATTCAAAAAAATCCGGCAGAAACGCACCAATCAGCCGCTGCTGGCCAGCGTGCTGGTCGGAGAAGTGTAAGTTTATCTTGACATTAAATACTGTCAGGTTAGTTTGACATATATCAAGGCGAGCGCCGTAACCGGCGGCTGGAGAGGGGAACGAAGCGTGCAGGCCGAAGCCATCATCATCCGGGAGCCAAAGCGGGTCGATTTATCGGCGGTGACGCTGAATGACCCGGCGGCCGAGGATTTGGTGGTGGAAACCCGGTTTTCCGGAATTTCGACCGGCACCGAAAAGCTGTTCTGGTCCGGCGAGATGCCGCCCTTTCCCGGCATGGGGTATCCGCTGGTGCCGGGTTACGAGTCGGTCGGCCTGGTGGTGGAGGCGGGCGAAAAAAACCGCCATCGGCTGGGCGATTTCGTGTTTGTGCCGGGCGCGAATTGTTATGGCGCGATCCGGGGGCTTTTTGGCGCCTCCGCCTCGCGCATCGTGGTGCCGGAGGGGCGCGCGCTGACAATTGATCCGGCGCTGGGCGAGCGCGGGGTGCTGCTGGCGCTGGCGGCGACGGCGTTTCATGCGAGTGCCGATCACCAGCAGCCGGATTTGATCGTGGGGCATGGCGTGGTTGGCAGGCTGCTGGCGCGGATTGCGGTGTTTTGCGGCGCCACGCCGGTGGTGTGGGAAACCTC
Organism: Acetobacteraceae bacterium; assembly: GCA_003137135.1. Taxonomy (GTDB): domain Bacteria; phylum Pseudomonadota; class Alphaproteobacteria; order Acetobacterales; family Acetobacteraceae; genus Acidocella. Next base: position 6,569 of record PLFB01000085.1, on the reverse strand, counting down.
GCCCAGCCGTCGCCAGGGGGCGGTGGGGTACCGGGTGATTGATCCGGCTGAGGATACGGCTGGCAAATACCAGACGATTTATGATGCGAGCGGGGATGCCGCAGTTCTGGACACGCTGATTTCGCGGCTGCTGCCGGGCGGAGAAATTGTGCTGGCGGGGTTTTATGACCGGTTGGGCTTTGCCTTCGCGCCGGCATTCATGCGCGAAGCGCGGATTCGCATCGCCGCGCAGTGGCAGCCCTCTGACTTGCTGGCGGTAAAAATCGCCGCCGAATCCGGCGCGCTGAGCCTGGATGGTTTGATTACGCACCACGTGCCGGCGGCGGACGCCGCCACCGCTTATGCGACCGCGTTTTCCAACGCGGACTGCCTCAAACTTCTTATCGATTGGAGTGTTTCATGAACGCCTCTGCCGGACGGATTCAGCCTGACATCGCCGTTGAGGGCGTGAGTACGGCGCCTAAAAAAACGCAGATCATCGCGATTTATGGCAAGGGCGGGATTGGCAAATCCTTTACGCTGGCGAACCTGTCTTTCATGATGGCCGAGCAGGGCAAACGCGTGCTGCTGATCGGCTGCGATCCGAAATCCGACACCACCTCGCTGCTGTTCGGCGGGCGGTCCTGCCCGACGATCATCGAAACCTCTTCGAAGAAAAAGGCCGCGGGCGAGGCGGTGGTGATCGGCGATGTATGTTTTAAACGCGGCGGCGTGTTCGCGATGGAACTGGGCGGGCCGGAAGTGGGGCGCGGCTGCGGCGGGCGCGGGATCATTCACGGCTTCGAACTGCTCGACAAACTGGGCTTCCAGGATTGGGATTTCGACTTTGTGCTGCTGGACTTTTTGGGAGACGTGGTGTGCGGCGGGTTCGGCCTGCCGATTGCACGGGACCTTTGCCAGAAGGTGATCGTGGTGGCATCGAACGATCTGCAGTCGCTGTATGTGGCGAACAATGTGTGCTCGGCGGTGGATTACTTTCGCAATCTCGGCGGCAATGTGGGCGTGGCCGGGATGGTGATTAATAAGGACGACGGCACCGGCGAGGCGCAGGCGTTTTGCACCGAAGTGGGCATTCCGATTCTGGCGGCGATTCCGGCGGATGATGATATCCGCAAGAAGAGTGCGAATTATGAGATCATCGGCACGTCCAACAGCCAGTGGGGCAGCCTGTTCGAAACGCTGGGCCTGGCGGTAGCGGAAGCGCCGCCGATCCGGCCGAAACCGCTGACGCAGGATGGGCTGCTGGGGCTGTTCAAGGGCGACGCGGTGGGCCGGGATGTGGTTCTGGAACCCGCCAGCTTTGCCGATATGTGCGGCGTGAATCACGTGGAGATTCCGTCGCTCGAAGTTGTGTACGAGGGGTCTTGAACATGGACGGCGCCATTGTCCCCGTCGCCGCCGCCGCGTCCTGCCATGGCGGCAAGGAGACGATGCTGGCGGCGGCGCGCGCCGCCGGCAAGTCGGAAATGTTGGAGAGAATGGCGGCGGATTATCCGAAGGGGCCGCATGACCAGCCGCAATCCATGTGCCCGGCGTTCGGGAGTTTGCGCGTCGGCTTGCGGATGCGGCGGGTGGCGACGATTTTGTCGGGCTCGGCTTGCTGCGTCTATGGGCTGACGTTTACCTCGCATTTTTATGGCGCGCGGCGCAGCGTGGGGTATGTTCCGTTTGACTCCGAAACGTTAGTGACGGGGCAGCTCTATGAGGATATTCGGAAGGCGGTGTTCGAGACCGCGCGGCCGGCGGATTATGACGCAGTCGTGATCATCAATTTGTGCGTGCCGACGGCGTCCGGCGTGCCGCTGGATCTGCTACCCAAAGAGATCGACGGCGTGCGGATCATTGGCATCGACGTGCCGGGTTTCGGCGTGCCGACGCACGCGGAAGCCAAGGACGTGCTGGCCGGGGCGATGCTGAAATACGCGCGCGGCGAGGCGGAACGCGGCGCGGTGGCGCGGCCGCGCGCGGCGATGGCGGACGGTTTGCGGATTTCCCTGATCGGCGAATTGTTTCCGGCCGACCCGCAGATCATCGGCTCGCTGTTGGCGCCGATGGGCGTCTCCCTCTCGCCTGGCTCGCCGGCGCGCGAATGGCGCGATCTTTACGGCGCGCTCGATTGCTCGGTCGTCGGCGCGGTGCATCCGTTTTACACCGCGACGGTGCGGGAATTTGCGGCGGCGGGGCGGCCGGTTGTGGGCTCCGCGCCGGTCGGCGTGGACGGCACGGCGGACTGGCTGGATGCCGTGGGCAAGGCGCTGGGCGTTTCCGCCGATTCGGCAAAGGCGAAGGCGCTGCCTGGGATAAAGGCGGTGCTGGAGGCCAACCGGGTGAATGCGCGAATGGTGGTGTCCGGCTACGAGGGCTCGGAACTGCTGGTGGCGCGGCTGCTGATGGAGGCGGGTGCGGAGATTCCGTATGTCGGGACGGCGCTGCCCAAAACCGAATGGAGTGCGGCGGATCTGGCCTGGCTGGAGGCGCGCGGCACGCATGTGCAGTATCGCGCCTCGCTGGAGCAGGACGTCGCGGCGATGCGCGATATAAAGCCCGATCTGGCGCTGGGGACCACGCCGCTGGTGCAGGCGGCGAAAGAAATCGGCACGCCGGCGGTATATTTCACCAACATGGTGTCAGCGCGGCCGCTGTTCGGGGCGGCGGGGTGCGCCGCACTGCCGGCGATCGTGGCGGCGCAGACCGCCGGGCGGGAGCGGTTTTCCCGCATGGTGAGTTTCTTTGAAAAGCCGCCGGCGCCGGCCAAGCCGGTGATCGTGCCTTCGTCGAAGAAACTTGTGAAGGAGGAGGTGGCCTGATGTTAGTGCAGGACCACGACCGGGCGGGCGGGTATTGGGGCGCGGTTTATACCTTTACCGCCGTGCAGGGGCTGCGCGTCGTGATCGACGGGCCGGTGGGCTGCGAAAACCTGCCGGTGACGGCGGTGCTGCACTACACCGACGGGCTGCCGCCGCATGAATTGCCGATTACGGTGACAGGACTTTCGGAAGAGAACCTATCACAAACCGGCACCGAAGGGCCGATGCGGCGGGCCGCCGCGATTGGCGACCAAAAGATGCCGGCGGTGGTGGTGACGGGGTCGATCGCCGAGATGATCGGCGGNNGCGGCGGCGTGACGCCGGAAGGCTCCAATCTGCGGCGGTTCATTCCGCGCACGATCGACGAAGACCAGTGGCAGTGCGCCGAGCGGGCGATGGTCTGGCTGTGGAATGAATTCGGCAATCCCAAGGCCAAGCGCAAGGAAAAAGCCGAGGGTACGAAGCCGAAGGTGAACATCATCGGGCCGATCTATGGCACGTTCAACATGCCGTCGGACCTGGCGGAAATCCGCCGGCTGCTCGAAGGGATGGGCTGCGAAATCAACGCGGTGTTTCCGCTCGGCACCCATATCAAGGACATTCCCAAACTCGCCGACGCCGACGTCAACATCTGCATGTACCGCGAATTCGGCACAAAGCTTTGCGAGGAACTGGGAAAACCCTATCTGCGCGCGCCGATGGGCATTTTCGCGACCACCAACTTTTTGCGCAAGCTGGGCGAACTCACCGGCCTGGACCCAGAACCGTTTATCGCGCGGGAGAAGGAAACGACGTTAAAGCCGATCTGGGACCTGTGGCGCAGCGTGACGCAGGATTTTTTCGCCACCGCGAGTTTTGCCGTGGTGGCGACCGAAACCTATTCCCGCGGGCTGCAACGGCTGATGGAAGATGATCTAGGCATTCCCTGCACGTTTGCCGTGGCGCGCAAGCCCGGCAAAAAGCCGGATAACCAGGCGGTGCGGGTGCTGCTGAAGGAAAAGCCGCCTCTCGTGCTGTTCGGCTCTTTCAACGAGCGCATGTATAATGCGGAGCTTGGCGGGCGGGCAAAATATATTCCGGCATCGTTTCCAGGCGCCATCATAAGGCGCGCCACCGGCACGCCGTTCATGGGCTTCGCCGGCGCCACCTACGTGGTGCAGGAATACTGCAACGCGCTGTTCGACGCGCTGTTCACCATCCTGCCGCTCGCCACCGACATGGACAAGATCGAAGCCACACCGGCAAAAATGTCGGCGCAGCTGGACTGGGACGACGCGGCCATCGCGGCCCTGGACGATCATCTGGACACCGAGCCCTACCTCATCCGCATCTCCGCCGCCAAACGCCTGCGCGACGCCGCGGAGCGCGAGGCCCGCGCGCTAGGCGAGCCCACGGTCACGGCGTCGCACGTGCTCTCCGCCATTTCCATGAGGCAACTCGCATGAGTCCCTCATCTCCCAGATCGAGTCCGCCGCAAGGCGGGCCCGTTCCCTCGCGCGGGGTGCGCGCGATCCTGGCGAAACGGTTTCCCTCGGGAGACCGTTGCGTCATTGAAAGGATAAGTCATGTCTAGTTCACTACCACCACGGGAAGGCTCGCTCAGCGGGCTGACCGAAACCGAGGCGAAGGAGTTTCACAAAATCTTTGTGTTCAGCTTCATCGTTTTCACGCTGATCGCCATCGTGGCGCATTTTCTCGTCTGGTCCTGGCGTCCCTGGATTCCCGGCCCGAACGGATACACCATGCTGATCGATCACGCCCACAATGCCCTGGCGCTCGCCGCCAGCGCGTTCGCGTAAGGAGGCATACCCATGTATCGCATATGGCTGCTTTTCGACCCGCGCCGTGCCTTGGTCGCGTTGTTTGCGTTCCTGTTCACGCTGGCCCTGCTGATCCATTTTATCCTGCTCAGCACCCCGCGCTTCGACTGGATCGGCGGAGGTGCTGCCACACCGCCGGCCGCGCAAGACTCCTCGCTGCCAGCAAGCAAATAACTCCAGGACTGCCCGGCTGATTTTTGCGGCCGGGCAGCCCCTCTTCCAAGCCCGAACAAGGAATTTTGCGATGCCCATGCTCACCTTCGAAAAAAAATACCGTGTCCCCGGCGGCACATTGGTAGGCGGCGATCTTTTCGATTTCTGGGTCGGCCCCTTCTATGTCGGGTTCTTTGGCGTCACCGCCTTCTTCTTCATCGTGCTCGGCACCGCGCTCATCATCTACGGCGCCGCCCACGGCCCCACCTGGAACATCTGGCAGATCAACATCGCCCCGCCGGACGTCTCCTACGGCCTCGGCTTCGCGCCGCTTTTGAAAGGCGGGCTATGGCAGATCATCACGGTCTGCGCCATCGGCTCCTTCGTGTCTTGGGCGCTGCGCGAGGTGGAAATTTCCCGCAAACTCGGCATCGGCCTGCACGTGCCGTTCGCCTTCTCCGTCGCCATCTTCGCCTATGTCAGCCTGGAAGTGATCCGCCCGATCCTGATGGGCTCGTGGGGCGTCGCATTCCCCTACGGCATCATGTCGCATCTCGATTGGGTCTCCAACACCGGCTATAACTACCTCAATTTCGAATACAACCCCGCGCACATGATCGCGGTGACATTGTTCTTCACCACCACCTTCGCGCTCTCGCTGCACGGCTCGCTGGTGCTGGCCGCACTCAACCCCGGCCGCGGCGAGGAAGTGAAAACCGCCGATCACGAAGACACGTTTTTCCGCGACTTTATCGGCTATTCCATCGGCACTTTGGGAATCCATAGGCTGGGCCTGGCCCTCGCCTTAGGCGCCGGCTTCTTCTCGGCGGTCTGCATTCTCATCAGCGGCCCGTTCTGGACCGCGGGCTGGCCGAGCTGGTGGAACTGGTGGCTGAACATGCCGATTTGGTCTTTGGGCCACTAACAAAGGAAAAGTAAGAATGTTCTTTTTTGAAAAAAAGAACCAAAAAACTTTTGTTACTCCGCGGTGTTGGAGTGGCCAAACTGTGGCCACTCAAAAGCCGGGGACAATTGAGAGTTTTTTTGCTTCCCCGGGCGGGGCGCCTTTTTTTGCAAAAAAAGAAGTTCTTCCTTCTGATTTTCTAATCCCTTCGGGAGACGTCTAATGCCAGAATATCAAAACATTTTCACCCGCGTGCAAATTCGCGGCCCCGTTCATGCCGGGGTGCCGATACGGCGCGGGCCATGGGTGCGGGAAGGCCAGCCCTTCTTCAGCCATTTCCTCGGCCTCATCGGCAACGCGCAGGTCGGGCCGTTCTATCTCGGCTCGCTCGGCCTGGTCTCCATGCTGTTCGGCTTCATCGCCATCGAAATCATCGGGCTCAACATGTGGGCTTCGGTGCATTGGAGCCCCATCCTGTTCCTGCGAGATTTGCCGTGGCTGGCGCTGGAACCGCCGGCGCCCAGCGACGGCTTGAACATCCCTTCCCTGAACCAGGGCGGCTGGTGGCTGATGGCGGGGTTCTTTCTCACCTCGTCGATGATCCTGTGGTGCGTGCGCACGCACCAGCGCGCCCGGGCGCTCGGCATCGGCACGCACACCACCTGGGCCTTCGCCTCCGCCATCTGGCTGTANNGCGTTTTCCCTGCGCTGCGGCAATCTTTATTACAACCCGTTCCACATGCTCTCCATCGTGTTTCTGTACGGCTCGGTGCTGCTGTTCGCCATGCACGGCGCCACCATCCTGGCCGTCAGCCGCTTCGGCGGCGACAAGGAAGTGGAACAAAGCATCGACCGCGGCACCGCCTCCGAGCGCGCGGCCTTGTT
>PLFB01000267.1 GCA_003137135.1 Acetobacteraceae bacterium | reverse complement strand
GCGTTGATGACGCGCGGGGTGGCGGAGATGGCGCGGCTGGCGGCGGCACTGGGGGGACGGGCGGAGACCGTGTTTGGGTTATCGGGGCTGGGTGATTTGTTGTTGACCTGTACGGGAGCAAAAAGCCGGAATTTTTCACTGGGGTTGGCGTTGGGGAGGGGAGAGGCGCTGGATGAGGTGTTGGGGCATCGGACAAATGTGACGGAAGGGGTGGCGACGGCGCCGGCGCTGCTGCAAAGGGCGCGGCAGGTGGGGGTGGAGATGCCGCTGACCGAGGCGGTGGTGGGATTGTTGGCGGGAGACAAGACGGTGGCCGCGGCGATGGGGTTGCTGATGGGGCGGGCGTTGCGGGATGAATAAAGGATTTATCCGCAGATGAAGCAGATGACGTTGAGGGGCGATCGGTCACGAACTGGATGTTTTGGCTGTTTCCGTGAGATCCTGGGTTGCCGCTAACGCGGCACGCAGCGAGCCTTTTGCGGTCGCGAGCAGGGCGCGGGCTTGGTCCGGGTCAATTCCCAAACGCAATGTCAGGATGGCGGTTTTGACGTGCATGTCGCAGCGCTCGAGGGCGGCGCGGGCGGTGGGTTCGTCCACGTTGGCGAGGGTGGCGATGATGTTGGTGGCGCGGTGCAGAAGTTTGGCGTTGGTGGGGCGCAGGTCGATCATGTTGGGGCCGTAGGTTTTGCCTAGGCGGATCATGATGGTGGAGGATAAAATATTGAGGGCGATTTTTTGGGTGGTGCCGGCGGAGAGGCGGGTGCTGCCGGCGATGATTTCGGGGCCGGAATTTATGACGATGGGGTGCTGGGCGGCGGCGGCGAGGGGGGTGGAAAGATTGTTGACGATGGCGGCGGTCAGCGCGCCTTGGGACGCGGCGTAGTTCAGGGCGGCGAGGGTGAAGGGGGTGGCGCCGGAGGCGGCTATGGCGACGAGGCTGTCGGCGGCGGTGAGGTTGGCGGCTTGCAGGGCGGCGGGGGCGGCGGAGGAAGAATCCTCGGCGCCTTCGACGGCTTTGGGGAAGGCCGAGTCGCCGCCGGCGAGGAGGGCGATGATCTGGCCTTCGGGAATGCCGAAGGTGGGGCCGCATTCGACGGCGTCCAGCAGGGCCAGGCGGCCGGAGGTGCCGGCGCCGGCGTAGAACAGGCGGCCGCCGGCGGCGATTTTTTGCGCCACGGCGTCGGCCAGGGCGGCCAGGGCCGGTGCGGCGGCGGCGAGCGCGCGCTGGGCGGCGGCTTCTTGCGCCAGAAACGTGGCGACGATTTTATCGCTGGGCCATTCGTCCAGGCCGGCAAGGTCGGGGCGGGCGGTTTCGGTGCCGCGAAGTGGCTTAGCCGGGGCGGGCGGGCTGCCCGAAAACCAGACTTTTTGCACGAAAAAATCGTCGGAGAACCAGACCAGGTCAGCGCGGGCGCCCGGAACGATGCGGCCGAGGTCGGCGCGGTTGAGGGCGTCGGCGGGGCGCTGGGTGCAGGCGGCGAGGGCGGTTTCCGGCGCGACGCCGGCGCTGATGAGGCGGCGCAGCGCCTCGTCGAGGGTGATGGCGGCGCCGGCCACGGTGCCGTCCGGGCGGCGGGCCAGGCCGTCTTCGCCGAGAATGGCTTCGGCGCCGCCGAAGGGGGCGGTGGCGCCGGGTTCGAGGCCGGCGAGCAGGATGGAGTCGGTGACGGCGATGGCGCGCGGGCAAGCGCGGAAGGCGAGCAGCAGGAGGGCGGGATGGACGTGCAGGGTATCGGCGATGAGGCAGGGGGATAGGCGCTCGTCCGTGAGGGCGAGCGCTGGCAGGCCGGGGGCGGCGGGGCCGCGATGGGTGATGGCGGGCTGGGCGGTGAAGACGTGTGTGACGAAACTGGCGCCGGCGGCGATGGCGGACTGGATTTTTGCGCCGTCCGCCGCGGTGTGACCGAGGGAGACGGTGATTCCGGCGGCGGTGAGGCGGCTGATGGCGGCGATGGCGCCGGGGAGTTCGGGGGCGATGGTCAGAAATTTGACGGTCGAGAAGCTGGGGTTTTCCAGGAGGGGGGCGAGGTTGGACTCCGTGGGCGGCAGCAGCCAGTCGGCGCGGTGGGCGCCTTTTTTGGCGGGGGCGAGGAATGGGCCTTCGAGGTGGATGCCCAGAATGCCGGGGTTCTCCGCCGCGGCGGTTTTCAGGCGGGCGGCGGCGGCGGCCAGTTCGTCCAACGGGGCGGTGATGATGGTGGGCAGGAGGGAGGTGACGCCGCGGGCGGCGAGCTTTTTGAGGCAGGCGGTGATATCGGCCACGGATGCGGTGGCGAAGTCGGCGCCAAAAGCGCCGTTGTTGTGCAGGTCGATCAGGCCGGGGGCGAGACAGCCGGAGTCCAGGATTTCGTCGCCGGGGGCGGGCGGGCCGGGCCGGATCGCGGTGATGTGACCGTGCCGAATTTCTACCGCTGCGGGGCCGGAAAAGGCGCCATCGATGAAGAGTGTTTTGGCCCAGATCATGCGGCCGGCTGCCGTGGCTGTTGAGCTGACGGGCTGCGCGTCTTGGGCGGCAAGGCGTGGATGGCCGCGTCAAGCGCGGCCATGACGTGGCGGGGATTTTGCCGCGGCTTCAAGGCAGGCTGGTGGGGGTGCGAAATATGGGCGGCGTTTTGGGCATTGTGTGAGACGGAGCTTTCACTGGGTATGGTGCCGGATGCAGGATTTGAACCCGCGACCTTCGGTTTACAAAACCGCTGCACTACCACTGTGCTAATCCGGCAGACGGCTTTGCGTTTAACATACAATAACCGGAGTTCCAGCCCTTCGAGGGCTGCGTCGCCGCCGCCCCTTGCAGGGCGCCCCTTGCCGGGTGCCCCTTGCCGGGCGCCCCTTGATTGCGAGCAAAACCCCGGTCTATATGCGCCCTCCACCGGCTTTTCCCGGCCTGATGGGGCTATAGCTCAATTGGTAGAGCGTCTGCATGGCATGCAGAAGGTCAGCGGTTCGATTCCGCTTAGCTCCACCAATCCTTTCAATGACCTGCGGATTGTTCTGGTCAGGAACGCAGGGTTTCCGGATAGACGGTCTTCCAGCCGTTGTTCGTGGTGCGGATGACGACCTGGCTTTCGGTGTTTTGCAGGATGTATTTGCCGCTGCCGCTGTCGCGGCGGATCATCCGGTGGTTGGCGGGGTTGGTGTTGGCGCCCTTGGTGTCCTCCGTGGCGTGGTACTTCTTCACCTGGATGACCGCGGCCGCGCCGATTCGGGTGTAGGAGACGGTCACCGACGGGGCATGGATCTGGTTGCTCAGGTCATAGCCGTAGATCACGCCCTTGAATTTTATTTTCTTGGCGAACGCCGCGAGTTCCCCGAGCCAGTTGGTCTTCTGCACGTTGGCGAGGCCATAGCCGCGGCTGGTGTCGCCGGTGGCATAGCAGACGCCGTACATCGCGCGGCCGGGGCTGCCGCTGTGGATATGGTTGGTGACGTAATCCTTCCAGGCGTCGGCGCGATTGTCCCAGCTTTCCTTGTCAGCGCCGCCCAAATTGTGCAGGCCGAACATGCCGGCGTCGGTGAGATACATGACGGCGTGGCAGCCAGAGATGCTGGGGTAGGTCAGGCCGGAGGGATCAAAGCCGATATGGTTGTTGCCCAGATATATCATTACGCCTCCTGCCCGCCATGATGATGCGACATAATGGGTTCAGGCGCAATAATTGTGGACGATCACCAGTTTATGCGACGGAACGCTTTGATTTTACCCGGGGCCGGATGCGGACATGGACTTGATGTCCGCATCGGCGCCACCAGGCAGGCCGTCAGACGACTTCGAGTTCCTTGGAAATGTTGCCCTTGGTGGCGTGGGAGTAGGGGCAGACGATGTCGGCTTTGTGCACCAGCGCCTTGGCCTGTTCGTGGTCCATGCCGGGGACGTGGACTTTGAGGACCGCGGTGATGCCAAAGCCGGTGCCGTCATCGCGCGGGCCGATGCCGATGGTGGTGTTGACGGTGGCGTCCTCCGGGATTTTCACTTTTTCCTGGCCCGCGACGTATTTCAGGGCGCCGAGGAAGCAGGCGGACCAGCCGACGGAGAAAAGCTGCTCCGGGTTGGTGCCGGGGCCGCCGTCGCCGCCGAGTTCCTTGGGGGTGCTGAGCTGGACGTCGATTTTCTTGTCGTCGGTGGCGCCGGCGCCGGTGCGGCCGCCGGTGGCGTGGCCATGGGCGTGGTAGAGCGCTTTAACTGTCATTTTTCTGCTCCTTTTTGGTTGCTAGCCCGGCAAAATTGGTCCGGGTTGGGGAAACAATCAACCGCGGCTGTGTGAAGAAAGAAAGCAGCGCTTTTTTAAAAAAAAGCGCGCAAAAAACTTTTGCGGGCGGGTTGGGGCTGCTCCGGTGTCTCTTCATCGCCCCCGCCGGGGGCGATGAAGAGACACCGGGGCTGCCCCAACCGGCCCGCAAAAGTTTTTTGCCGCGGTCGCGGACGACTTACTTTTTTTCAAAAAAAGTAACTGCTTATCTTAGGCTTGCGCAAAACTGGGTGATGCGGCGGCAGGCTTCGCACAGGGTGGGTTCGCTGGTGGCGGTGGAGAGGCGGATGAAGCCCTTGGCGGCGAAAGCGGAGCCTTGGACGGCGGCGACGTGGGCTTCTTCCAGCAGGGCGGCGCAAAAATCCGAGTCGGTGTGCAGGTGGCGGCCGGCGGGGGTGGTTTTGTTGAGGCAGGCGGAGATGTCCGGGAAGAGGTAGAACGCGCCTTGCGGTTGGTGGCAGACCAGGCCGGGGATGGTTTGCAGGGCGTCGAGGACGAGGTCGCGGCGGGATTGGTAGGCGGCGGCGCGGCCGGCGAGGAAGGCTTGCGGGCCGGTGAGGGCGGCAAGTGCTGCGGCCTGGCCAATGCTGGAGACGCCGGAGGTGGCGGTGGCCTGGACCAGGGTGGCGGCCTTGATGATGGTTTCGGGGCCGGCGATGAAGCCGATGCGCCAGCCGGTCATGGCGTAGGTTTTGGAAACGCCGGTCAGGGTGATGACGCGGTCCGCGAGGTCCGGCGCGAGGGCGGCGAGGGTGACGTAGGGGCGGGAGTCGAAAATGAGTTTTTCGTAGATGTCGTCGGAGAGGACCCAGATTTCGGGGTGGCGGCGCAGGACGGCGGCGAGGTTTTGCAGGGCGGGGGCGTCGATGGCGGCGCCGGTGGGGTTGTTGGGGTAGTTGAGGATGAGGAGTTTGGTGCGGGCGGTTATGGCGGTTTCGAGGGTTTCGGGCTGAAGGATGAAGTTTTGCGCGGCGTGGCAGGGGGCGAAGACGGGGGTGGCGCCGGCAAAATTGACGGTTTGCTCGTAGCCGGCCCAGGCGGGGGCGGGGATAATGACTTCGTCGCCGTCCTCGATGACGGCCATGACGATGTTGAAAATGGCCTGTTTGCCGCCGTTGGTGATGAGGATGTTTTCGGGCTTGTAGTCCAGGTTTTGGTCTTTGCGGTATTTTTCGCGGACGGCTGCTTTGAGGGCGTTGGTGCCGGAGAGGGGGGGGTATTTGGTTTCGCCGCGTTTCGCGGCTTCGTAAGCGGCTTCGATGACGTGGGGCGGGGTTGCGAAATCCGGCTCGCCGAGGGAGAGGGAGATGATGTCGTGGCCGGCGGCTTTCAGGGCGCGGGCGCGGGCGGCCATGGCGAAGGTGGCGGCGAGTTCGGTGCGGGCGACGCGGGCTGAAAGGGCGGGCATGCGCCCTCATACGGGCGGGGGGGCGGCGGCTCAAGCGGCCGGCCGGGCCTTTGGCGGGAAGGATTCATTTGCAGATTGACGGTCGCGGGCGATGGCGGTGGCGCCGCCACGGCCCGCAGGAATCAAAAAGTTTTTTGCTGCTTTTTTTCAAAAAAGCAGTGCTGGCTTGCCTGGCTTAGACGAAGACGGCGGTGGTGCGGTCGGCCCAGCAGGCGCCGGGGTGGACGCCGCCGTAGGGGCCGATGTGGCCGGCGCGGCAGACGCAGCCGCCGAGGGCGAGCATCGCCGTGAGCAGAACGAATGTGACTGTCTTCTTCGCCATAAATCCCTCCATGATAGGTGAAAGCCGTGATCTAGGGATTGATCGGGGGCGAAATAATGGCGGATGACCTGTAGTTTTTGAAAGAATTGTAACAGAGTTGAGGGCAGTGGGCAGGTTTTGTCAGGGGGTCAGCAGGTCGCGGAGGGTTTTGGCGATGACTTCGGCGGCTTTGGGGAGGTCGGGGAGGTAGAGGCGCTCGTCGGCGCGGTGGGCGTTGGCGAGTTCGATGGTTGCAGGGCCGGCGCCGTACAGGATGACCGGGATGTTCTGGGCGGCGTAGTGGCGCGCGTCGGTGTAGAGGGGGGAGCCGGTGGCGGCAACGTCTTCTCCCAATATTTCCGCACCGTGACGGCAGACGAGTGCGGCCAGGCGCGCGGCGCCTGGCAGGCGGACCAGTGGCCTGGCTAACAGGATGCGATTGATTTGGACCGAGATTCCGGGAAGACCGGTGATGGCCGACTGGATCAATGTTCGCAGGTCGGACTCGGCGGTTTCCGGGGATTCTTCGGGGATCAGGCGGCGGTCGAGGCGGAGGCTGACTTTGTCCGGGACAACGTTGGTGTTGATGCCGCCTTGGATGAGGCCGACGGTGAGTTTTTTCGAGCCGATGCCGGGGATGGCGGAAAATTCGGCGGCGAGGCGGTCGCGCTCGGCGTACAGGGCGGTGAGGATGGCGGTGGCGGCGTGCAGGGCGTCGTGGCCGGTTTCTGGTTTGGCGGCGTGGGCGGATTGGCCGGTGACCGTGATTCCTAAGTGCAGGCAGCCGTTATGGGCGGTGACGACGGCGTAGGAGAAGCCGGCGCAGATGGCGTAGTCGGGTTTGGAAATTTTCTCCGAGAGCAGCCAGGCGGGGCCTAGTTCGCCGCCGGTCTCCTCGTCGTAGGTGAAGTGGAGTTCAACGGTGCCGGCGAGGTTTTGGTTGGTTGCGATGAGGGCGCGCAAAGCGAGGGCGTAGGTGACGAAATCGCTTTTGGAAACGGCGGCGCCGCGGCCGTAGAGCCAGTTTTCTTGGATTTCGGCGGCGTAGGGGGGGTGGGACCAGCCTTCGCCGGGGGGGACGACGTCGCCGTGGGCGTTCAGGGCGATGACGGGGCCGGGGCCAAATTTTTGGCGGATGACGAGGTTGGTGCAGGAGACCATGCCGTGCGATTCGACGAGGCTTTTGGGGACCGGGTGGCGCTCGACGGCAAAGCCCCAGGATTCGAGGAGGGCGGCGGCGGCTTCGGCGGCGGGGGCGCAGTCACCGGGGGGGTTGTCCGAGGGGGTGCGGACGAGGGCAGCGAGCATGGCGAAGGCGTTTTCGGACTGGCCGGCGATGTAGGCGTGGATGGCCTCGTCAGACATTTTTCGGCTCCGGGGCGAAATTTTGCAGGAACGAGACCAGGATTCTGACGCCCATTTCGGCGTCCTCGGCGGTGATGCTTTCTTCAGGGGTGTGGCTGATGCCGCCGGCGCAGCGGATGAAGAGCATGCCGACGGGGCAAAGGGCGGCCAAAGCCATGGCGTCGTGGCCGGCGCCGCTGGGCAGGTGGAAGGCCGGGATGTTGTGGGTTTCGACGGCTGTGGCGAGCTGGAATTGCAGCCACGGGGCGCAGGCGGTGGCGGGGGCTTCATGGGTTTGGGTGATGGCATAGGTGACGCCGCGGACGGCGGCGAGGCGGGAGAAGGCGGCTTCGATGGCTGCCGCGGCGGCGCGGCGGGTGGCGTCTTCGGGGGCGCGCAGGTCGATGGAAAAAATGACCTGGCCGGGGATGCTGTTGGGGGCGCCGGGCTTGACGGTGACGGCGCCGACGGTGGCGACGGTTTCCGGGTGGGCGCGGGCGGTGGCTTCGACGGCCAGACAAAATTCGGCGGCGGCGGTCAGGGCGTCGCGGCGCATGGACATGGGGACGGTGCCGGCGTGGCCGGCGGCGCCCGTGACCGTGACCTGGTAGCGACTGGCGCCGGCGATGGCGGTGACGATGCCGGCGGGCAGGTTTTTGGCCTCCAGCACCGGGCCTTGCTCGATGTGGAGTTCGACATAGGCTAGCGTTTTCGCCGGGTCCCGCGCGATGGCGGGGATGCCGTCCGGGTCGCCGCCGAAGGTTTTTAGCGCCTGGGACATGGTTATGCCGGCGGAATCCTGGCTCGCGAGGGCGACGGGGTCGAAAATGCCGGCGACAGCGCGGGAGCCGGACAGGGTTTTGGGGAAGCGCACGCCTTCCTCGTCGCCGAAGGCAATCACCTCCACGCCGTAGGGCAGGTTGCCGGCCCGCCGGATGGCCTCGATGGCGGCCAGGACGCCGTAATTGCCGTCGTACCAGCCGGCGTTGCGGACCGTGTCAATGTGCGAACCGAGGATGAGTTTTGGGCCGGGCACGCCGTTGCGGCCGACGACGTTGCCGATGGCGTCGATATGGGCGGTGAGGCCGGCTTGCTGCATCCAGGTTTGGACCAAAGCCGCGGCGCGCTGGTGGGCGGGGGAGAGGAACAGGCGGGTGAGGCCGTCGCCGTCGGTGATCTGCGCCAGGGCGGCGAGGCGGTTCATTAATTCGGTCATAAAAATCCGTGTTGCAGTGCACAGAGGCTTGCGACACTATGCCCCAGAAAATGTCGGGGGCAACCATGGACGATGCGGCGGCTGAGCACGAGAAATTCATGCGCCATGCGATCGCGCTGGCGTACACGGGCATGGCGGGCGGGCATGGCGGGCCGTTCGGCGCGGTGATCGTGAAGGATGGGGAGATTATCGGGCAGGGGCATAACCGGGTGCTCTCGTCGAAGGACCCGACGGCGCATGCGGAGATGACGGCGATCCGGGACGCGGCGAAGACGGTGCACCATTTTGACCTTTCGGGGTCGGAGATTTTTATTAACGCGATGCCGTGCCCGATGTGCATGAGCGCGATTTTTTGGGCGCGGATTGAAAAGGTTTATTATGCGTGCCCGCCGGAGGATGCGGCGGCGATTGGGTTTGACGACGCGGAGTTTTACCACCAGTTGGCGTTGCCGCCGGAGCAGCGGAAGGTGCCTGCGGTGCAGATGGTGGAGAGCCGGGATGAGGGGCTGGCGTGTTTTCGGGTGTGGGCTGATAATCCGCAGAAGGTGAGTTATTGAGGAAGAAAGATGTTCTTTTTTGAAAAGGAATTGCGTCGTTTGGCCAGGCATGGGCCAAGCGCAATGGTCTGGGGAATCAAGAGTTTTTTTGCTGCTTTTTTTGCAAAAAAAGAAGTTCTTACTTTCCTGCCATGACCCGTTCCGAATTTCTGGCCCGCTATCAGGATATTTTTGAACATTCGCCGTGGATTGTGGAGCGGGCTTATGATCGGGGTGGGGATTTTTTGGCCGCGTGCCGGGCGGTGATTGTGGAGGCGTCGGACGAAGAACGGCTTTCGTTGATACGGGCGCATCCGGAACTGGCGGCGAAGATTGAGCTGACGGCGGCGTCCACCGCGGAGCAGATGGGGGCGGGGCTGCGGGCGCTGACGGCGGAGGAGTTTCAGGAATTTGCGGCGTTGAATGCGGCGTACCGGGAGAAATTTGGGTTTCCGTTCGTGATTTGCGTGCGGGAGCATACGAAAACTTCGATTTTGGAGAATTTCCGGGCGCGGTTGGGGCATGATTCGGAGACGGAGGAGCGGACGGCGTTGCAGGAGATTTTGAAAATCGCGGCGCTGCGGCTGGCGGCGTTATGAGCCTGACCACCCACGTGCTGGATGTGGTGCGGGGCGTGGGGGCGGCGGGCATGGTGGTGGATGTGGTGGCGCCGGATGGCACGACCGCTTCGGTGGCGCTCGATGACGGCGGGCGGGCGACTTTGCTGGAGAAAGTTTCTGCGGGGACCTATGAAATTTCGTTTCATGCCGGCGCGTATCAGGGCGGGGGTTTTTACAGCGTGATTCCGGTGCGGTTTAACGTAACGGATACGCAACTGCATTACCATGTGCCGCTGGTGCTGAGCGCCTACGGTTATTCCACGTATCGGGGCGGGTGAGGCGTTGCGGGATTTGATCGGGTATGCGGGGCGGCCGCCGCATGCGGCGTGGCCGGGGGG
>PLFB01000142.1 GCA_003137135.1 Acetobacteraceae bacterium | reverse complement strand
AGGATAGCAACCCTTCGCGGCTACGGGAATCCTTTTCTTTGTAACAATGCTAGATTTTGTGATTTTTAATCCGATGCAGCCGCGTTTCAAAATTCTCCGGAGACCACTTGTAGGATGCTGTATGTAATTGTTGCGGTATAGGAGCATATCATGCTTCTGCACCGAGCATCCTCCTGCTGACAGTCTGGCAGTTTCAGCCGGGTATGATTGGTCTCGCGAGGAGGCGCACGGCATTGGCCACCATATGTCCGTGTTTGGATGCGTTACGGGCTGTCGAAAGGCAAACCATCGTAAGGAGAAAGGCCCAGCGGAGGACCCATGCCAGTTCAGGAGGAACTTCGGGCCGTCGCCATGCGGGAGATTGCGTCCGCGCTTGCCGGAAAAATTACTGGCCCGCTTCCGTTGTCCGTAAAGGCGGTCGGGCTGTCAGCTTATGGGCGCGCGGCGGAAGGGCTGATGCCGCGGCAGATGTCCCAATCCAAATAGCCCCGACGGCGCTTTCTGCCGGCAAGCCGTTCGAGGCTCGACGCGGCTGAGGTATAATCAGGGTGTAGATCGCCGCGCTGCTTGCCTTCGGTCCCGATCCGGCCCCAACTGCGCAGCAGGACGATGTTGCCAAACAGATCGGCGGTAACCGCGAGCGCATAAAATCGGCGCTCATTTTGATCGGGCCGGATGCGCCTCAGAACTATTGGCGCCGAAAAATCATGCAATCGCGCCACGTTATGCATCCGTCTGTTTCCTGTCTTCGGCATCAACCGGTGGGAGCATACGCGGGTTCATCGGGTGTCAGCCGAGTCAATTTGGAATCGCCGCGATTCCCAAATTGCATGGCTTGCTCTCTGCCAAAGCAGGCAGATCGGCAACGCTGATGACTTACCACAATGGCCAAAAATCGCATCGGTCCTCCCCATGCGGAAAGTTGCCGGGTGTCAGTAGAAAGACATTTACTTTCTCGGGTGCCCAATTATGAGTGTCCGGTCCGCCGCCCGACGACAGACGAGCTTGGCGATGGATCAGAAATTCCTGTTGTGATACAGTTGACTGCTAGCGTCGAAAATTCAAAGTGAACCTCAGGGGAAACGTTACGTCATGACGACCGTCACACTCTCGGCCTCACCCAAGGGTAATGGCTATCAAGCCACAATCGCCTTTTCGGACGGCGTTTCGATCAGCTCGGCCGAGGCATTTCCATCAATCGGCGAAGCCGTTGCGGCCGCTGCGACGAAATTGCTCGAGATGCCTGACCGCATAGCCAATTTGGATCGGCCGCCCTCTGAACGCGACGCTGGCTCGTAAGTCCCGACGACGTCGGCAGCAAGTCGTTTTGAGAACAACAATTTTGAGGTTTGCGCGTCCTGCCCGCGCGCGCCATTCGATGACATGAACACTGACACGCCTTCCGTCGCCGCCGCCCGCTCGCCAAACGCCAACGTGCTTGCGCTCAGCGCGCTAGGCGTCGTCTTCGGCGATATCGGCACAAGCCCGCTTTACGCCTTCGAGAACAGCTTTGTTGGCGACCACAAGCTGCCCATCGATTTCTTCCATGTCATGGGCGTGCTTTCGCTGATCTTCTGGTCGCTCATCCTCGTCGTGACCGTGAAATACGTTTTCATCACCATGCGGGCGGATAATCAGGGCGAGGGCGGGTCCTTCGCTTTGCTTGGCTATATCCGGCGCCAGGCCCCGCAGGCCAAAATTCTTGGCGCCATCTCGCTGGCGGCACTGCTTGCCACGGCGCTGTTCTATGGCGATGCCATCATTACCCCGGCGATCTCCGTTCTCTCTGCTGTCGAGGGCCTGAGCCTCATCAACCCCGCTTTCACCACTGCGGAGGTGCCGATCACCATCGGCATTCTCATCGCGCTGTTCGCCGTGCAGTCGCGCGGCACCGGCCTTATCGGGCGGTATTTCGGCCCTGTGATGCTGCTCTGGTTTGCCACCATCGGTGTGCTGGGGCTGGTTCACGTGGCGGGTAACCCCGGCGTGCTGCTGGCGTTGAATCCGGTGTGGGGCTTGCGTCTGCTGCTTGAGGACCCGCTGCATGCTTTGTTTGTGCTTGGCTCGGTGGTGCTTACCATCACCGGCGCCGAGGCGTTGTACGCCGATATGGGCCATTTCGGCCGCCTCCCCATCACCCGCGCCTGGCTGTTTGTGGCGATGCCGTGCCTGATGCTTTGTTATGCCGGGCAGGCGGCGCTGGTGCTGGCGCAGCCTGCCGCCATGGACCAGGTCTTCTTCGTGCTTGCACCCCCCTGGGCGATATGGCCCATGCTGGCCCTGGCAACCGCGGCGACCGTGATCGCCAGCCAGGCCTTCATCAGCGCCGCCTTCTCCATCACGGCCCAGGCTGTGCAGCTTGGTTTCCTGCCACGCATCACCATCCGCCACACCTCCGCCGAAGAGCGCGGGCAAATTTATGCTCCCGGCGTCAACGTATTCCTCTGCGCGGCCATCGTGGCGGTTACTATTGCCTTTCCAAGCTCGAACGCTCTGGCCGCCGCCTTCGGCTTTGCCGTGACCGCGACGATGATGCTGACCACCCTGGTGATGGGCTATGTCATCTTCCGCCTGTGGCGTTGGAACCCGCTCTGGGCAGTACCTGTTTATGCCGTGCTGTTTACCTTCGACCTGGCGCTGCTGTGCTCGGCCAGCACCAAGATCGTCGCCGGAGCCTGGTTGCCGCTGGCGATTGCCGCGGTGCTGACCTTCGTTTTCCTGACCTGGTCGCGGGGCCTGAAGGCGCTCGTCAGCGAACTGGTGAAGCATGCCACGCCGCTTGCGAGCCTGATACGCAGCACCGCCAAAGTGCCGCGCGTGCCGGGGCTGGCCGTGTACTTCACCCGCGACCCCAATGGCGCGCCGGCGGCTCTGCTACACAGCCTGAAGCATTATCACGTGCTCCACGAGCATGTGCTGTTACTGACCATCGAAACCAGCCTGCTGCCAAAAGTCGCCGAGGCGAAACGGCTGACATTCGAACTGCTGGAGTCCGGCTTCGCCCGCGCCGTGCTTACGTTCGGGTATATGGATGAGCCCAACCTGCCGCCTGTTATGAACGCGCTACCGGAAGACTGGCGGGTCTCCCCGATGCTGATCACCTATGTGCTCGGCCGGCAGATCCTGCTGATCCCGCCCGCGCATCGAGGCCTGCCACTGCTGCAAGACAAGCTGTTCCTGCTCATGATGCGGCTCGCCGGCTCGGCCACCGAATATTATAGGCTGCCGCCCGGCCGCGTCGTCGAGCTCGGCAGCCAGGTTCAACTCTAAGCCGTATCGAAATCCGCCATCACCTTCGCCAGGGCATCCTGCACCATTTTCATTGAGCCTTTGGACACGCCCGCATTTCGCGCGCGGATTGGCCAGTCCGCGACAGCCGCCGAGACCTCCGCGATGACGGCCGCGGCGCGCTTCGTGTCGAGGCCGTGCTTCCTGCCAAGGCTCATGACCTGAGCGCGCGTCGGGCGGCGACCTTCGCCCTCAATGTCGAGGTAGTGCTCTCCGCCAGGACCGGGAGCGTAGGTGAGGTCGAACGCCGGCGCCAGGCGCCACTCGCCGGCCGCATCCATAAGGTAGGCATGCTGGCGCGTGTGGTCGTCCCGGTTGCAGGCGAGCACGTTGAAAACCATCCGCCGGAATGCAGCGGCGACGTCATCCGCCCGCCGCGTTATCGCACGTGTCGCGCGCAGGAAGAGGTCGTAACTTGACGGTGCGTCGGCTGGCGCCTCGATTGCCCCCGCCAATGACACCATGTGCAATCGCCGGCCGCTATCCGGACGATCGAACCGCCTGGTCGCGAAATAGCCCGGCCCAGACTTGGCCGGTAGCAACCGGTGGGCGCTGAGGTTCAGGCCGGCCAGTTCGGCCATGCAGGCGTAAGACTCTTCGATCGGGCCGATGTCGACGGGATCAGTCGGCGCACGAAATTTCACAATCCATGCGGTATGACCTGCGGCAACCTCTGCTTGGCCGACTGAAATGTGTCCCTGGCCGTCGAACCCCACATGCACCTTTGGCCTGGCGCCACCGGACCCGCCAGCCAAACCTGCCAGAGTGTCCGCCAATCGGCTTTCTTCTCCCGTAAGCAACGCCGTTGCGTCCTTTGCCAGGGCGTCCAGATCAAGGGTTGCGATGTCGTCGGCGGGTGTCGTGGCAGGCTCGAATACCAGCGCGCCCCTGCCATGATTCCCGACCAGTGCGAGGCGCTCCAGAGGGCTGAGTGCTGCGATGTCGATGTTCAATTTCGTCAGGCGCTTGCGCATCAAGAGATAGCCCCAGCCATCCGGGAGGCTATCAGCCAAAAACCCGTGCAATCCATCAAAGCTACGGTTTCTTGCGGCGATCAGGCCGGGTTCCGGAGGATACAAGATCGGCGACACTGCAAGTGCGCGCGTGATAACTTCTCTGGACCATTCGAGTTGGGCGAGGCCGCCATCCATCGCGAGGCGCCCCGCCGCCAGAGGTTCGCTGCCGGGTTCGAAGCCGAGTGCGACAGAAAGGGGTATGCCCGGCGCCAGCCTCATGGGGTCGACCTACGCCGCGGCGCCCGCTGGCGGGGTTTGGGCGCTATGGCGGCCTGACGCTGCAGAAGCTCGTCGAGGTTGGCGGCGACCGGGGCCGGAAAAAGCTGACTGATGCCAGCCTCACACCGAAGCGCGAAGGCGGCGTTGATCATGTTCTCGACGAGGCTCGGCCCTTGGGTTTCCATGCGCTTCCAGGTGCTAAGTCCCATTCCGGCGCGTTTTGCCGCTTCCTCTTGGGACCAGCCCCGCCCAATCCGACGAACGCGGATGGCCTGGCCAAGTTCCAGCCGCAACTCCTCAGGCGTCTTCAACATAGGCCAACTATGATCTATTATGGTCTTATTTGCAATCTAATGGACTGTTGTTGAACTATAAATGATGCCAAGGCTGAACGCGACGACCTTGATGGTGGCTCGGTGACGTCACTATGATCGGTCGCGCCTGAACCGGTAACCGCCTTTTGCGGCGCGCATTGCGCGGCCAATAGCCTTGTTGGTGGCNNTCATGTTCTGGGTCTCCCCAGGCTTCGAGGAAGCCGGCATATCCAGAGCAACCTCCCACGTCTTCGGGAGGTCCCGACCGGCTACCGGCCACGCATCGAGGGTAATCGATGCCAATTTGACGGGGTATTCGTCTCAGAATGAGGAGATGGCGCCAGTCATCCCCGAAATCGTACTCGTACAGGATGCTGAGCGGAGAATCTTCGCCGTAGGGAAATGTGAGATCCTGCAAACGAATTTCGGATGCTTCCAAGGTGCGGTGGTCCGACAAGCCATCCTCGTCAAACTCAGGGGCGCCGATGGTCAATCCGCCAACGTTGAACTGATGCAGGTGGCTGTCGGTCCAACCGAA
>PLFB01000021.1 GCA_003137135.1 Acetobacteraceae bacterium | reverse complement strand
AAAAAGCGCTGCTTTCTTACTTTCTAACGCCACCGCCGGCAGCATCTTCCCCGGATTAAACACCTCATCCGGGTCAAGCGCCCGCTTCACCGCCCGCATCATCTCCAGTTCCAGCGCGTCCTTATGCGCCGCCATGCCCGGGATACGCACTTGGCCGATGCCGTGTTCCGCCGAAAAACTCCCGCCTCGCGCCACCGCAATTTTTTCCACCGCGGCCGTAATCCCCGCCTTCCGTTCCGCCAGGTCCGCCAGCGTCTGCCCGGAAGGCGGCCGCACGTTCACGTGCAGATTGCCGTCCCCCACGTGCCCGAACACGTTCAGCCGGCAATCGGCGTAGCTCTGCGCCACCAGCGCCTCGATCGCCCGTATTGTTTCCGGAATCTTTGCAATCGGTACCGCGATGTCATGCTTGACCGCGCCGCCCTCGATCAGTTCCCCCTCCGGCACTGCCTCCCGCAGTTTCAAAAAGTCCAGCCGCTCCCGGTCGGATTGCGCGACCACCGCATCCACCGCGCGGCCGTCCTGCAGCACCGTTTCCAGCGCCGCCAGCAGCTTGTCTTCCACGCGCTCATCGGCGGCGTGCGCGGAAATCTCCACCAGCAGATAGGCCGGCGCGTCGCACGGCAGCCGCCCCCCCGCCACATGCGCCACCGCCAGTTCCATCGCCGCCCTGGAGATAAACTCGCACATCGTCAGCCCGGCGCCCGCCTGCGCTCGCAGGGCGGCAAAACAATCCAGCGCCGCCTCCAGCGAGGCCACGCCCACCAGCGCCGTCGCGCGTTCTGTGATTCCCGGCTGCAAGCGCAGCACCGCCGCCGTCACCACCCCCAGGCAACCCTCCGCGCCGATAAACAAATGCTTCAGATCAAACCCGGTATTGTCCTTCCTTAAAGCGCGCAGTCCATCCCACACTTGCCCATCGGCCAGCACCACCTCCAGCCCCAGCACCTGCGCCCGCATGTTGCCATAGGCCAGAACCTGGATGCCGCCGGCGTTGGTCGAAATCACCCCGCCGATCTGCGCCGTCCCCTCCGCCCCCAGGCTGACCGGAAACATCTTTTTCCGCGCCGCCGCGGCCTCCTGCACCGCCTGCAGCGTCACGCCGGCTTCCACGGTGATTGTCTCGCCCACAACATCGAAATCACGGATTTTGGTCATCCGCCGCAAATTCAGCACCAATTGCGGCACGTCCGCCACCGGCACACCGCCCGCCACCAGCCCGGTATTGCCGCCCTGCGGCACGATTTTCACACCCGCCTCCCGGCACAGTTTGACCACCGCCGCAACCTCGTCCGTGCTCGCCGGCAGCGCCACCGCCACCGCGGTCTCGGCCGAAATTTTCCGCCAATCCGTCTCGAACGGCGCCCGGTCCGCCGCGTCCGTCACAACGCCCTTCCCGCCCAGCGCGCTGTTCAGCTTTCGGACAAAATTTTTCGTTTGATCGGGTGTCATTGACATCATGCGGCAAAACTCAACTATGCGCTCCAAACGATCAAGGGGGATAAAATGTCCAATTTCGAATCCGTCTTCACGCTCGAAGCCACCCAGCTCAAATTCGGCGCCGGCGCCGCCGAGGAACTTGGATGGGAGCTCAAGCGCTTCAACCTCAAATCCGTCATTTTGGTCACCGACCCCGCTTTGCACGCCTACGGCCTGATCGAACGCATCGAGGGCCTGATCGCCAAGGCCGGCGTCAGCTTTCACCGGTTCGAGGATATCCGCGTGGAACCCACCATCGAATCGCTGCAAAAAGCCGTCGATTTCTGCGTCGAGCACCCGGCCGACGGTTTTGTCGCACTCGGCGGTGGCTCCACGATGGACACCGCAAAAGTCTCCAACCTCATCACCGTCCATGGCGGTCAGATCATGGACTACGTGAATGCCCCCATCGGCGGCGGCAAAAAGCCGCCGGGCCCGCTCAAACCCTTGATCTGCCTGCCCACCACCTCCGGCTCCGGCTCCGAGGCGACAACGGTCGCCATCCTCGACATTCCGGACCTGCACGTCAAAACCGGCATTTCCCACCGTTTTATGCGCGCGGCGCTTGCCATCGTTGACCCCGAACTCGCCCGCTCCACCCCCGCCGGCGTCACCGCCTCGGCCGGGCTGGACGTGCTCTGCCACGCCATCGAGAGCTATATCTCGCTGCCCTACGACAAGCGCCCGAAACCCGCCTCGCCGGACGAGCGGCCGCCCTACCAGGGTTCCAACCCGGTCGCCGACATTTGGTCGCTCAAAGCCATCGAATTCGGCGGCCAGTTTCTGGAGCGCGCGGTCAAGGACGGCAACGACGTCGAGGCCCGCGGCACCATGATGCTCGGCGCCACCATGGCCGGCATCGGCTTCGGCACCGCCGGCGTGCACATCCCGCACTCGCTCGCCTATCCCATCGCCGGCATCAAGCATTCCTATCATGCCCCCGGCTACTCGCGGAATTACGGCTTCGTGCCGCACGGCTATTCCGTCATCGTCACCAGCCCGGCCGCCTTCCGCTACACCTACGATTCCTACCCCGACAAACACATTCTGGCCGCCGAACTGCTGCGCGGCCACAAGATCGAAAACCCCGGCCCCGAAAGCCTGCCCAGCGCCATCATCGACATGATGAAAGCCGTCGGCTCACCGTCGGGCATCGCCGAACTCGGCTACGACGAAGCCGATTTTCCGGCGATCATCGAAGGCGCCCTGAAGCAACAACGCCTCCTCGCCGGCGCGCCGAAGCCTGTCAACGCCAAGGTGCTGGAAACCATTCTGCAACAGTCGCTTAAAAACTGGTGAAGCAAGAACTTCTTTTTTGAAAAAAAGAAGCAAAAAACTTTTTACAAACCACGGCCTTTGAGCGGCCACAGTTTGGCCGCTCCAACGCCGTGGTTAGTAAAAGTTTTTTGGTTACTTTTTTTCAAAAAAGTAACTACTTTCTTACTTATAACAATTCGGGAGCAACCAATGTCCAACATCCGCCTCTACATGTTCGAATGCGGCAGCCTCAAAACCGTCACCTGCGCCATCAAGATGAACCAGAGCCACGACCCCTACGAAATTCCGGTCCCCTGGTTCCTCATCACCCACCCGCGCGGCAACGTCGTCATCGACGGCGGCAACGCCGCGGAAGTGGCGCAGGACGCCCGCAAGCACTGGGGCCCCATCGTGGATGTGTACGAACCCGTGATGTCTCCGGACCAGGCCTGTGTGCCCGCCCTCGAGAAAATCGGCATCGATCCCGGCAGCGTCAAATATGTCCTCAATTCCCACCTGCATCTCGACCACACCGGCGCCATCGGCCGCTTTCCCAACGCCACCCACATCGTGCAGCGCTGCGAATACGAATACGCCTTTACCCCCGACTGGTTCGCCGCCGGCGGCTACATCCGCGCGGATTTCGACAAGCCCGGCCTGAAATGGCAATTTCTGGAGGGTCTCGCCACCGACCACTACGACCTGTTCGGCGACGGCGTGATCAAAATGATCTTTACCCCCGGCCACGCGCCCGGCCACCAATCCTTTCTCATCACGCTGCCCGATTCCGGCCCGATGCTGCTGACCGTCGATGCCGCCTACACCACCGACCACTGGGACGAAAAAGCCCTCCCCGGTTTCGTCGCCAGCACGGTGGACACCGTGCGTTCGGTCAAAAAACTCCACGCCGTCGCCGAAAAAACCGGCGCCAAGGTCGTCACCGGCCACGACCCCATCACCTGGCCCACCTTCAAACACGCCCCCGAATTCTACTCGTAACACGTCCGAACCTCGAGGGGTGGGTTAGCGCAGCTAACCCACCTCCTGACGTTTCAAAGAGAGGAAGCAAGCAAGAAGTTCTTTTTTGAAAAAAAGAACCAAAAAACTTTTACGAATCCTCAGCAGCTCTTTTGCAACCCCTCCACAAATCATCACGAGTCGTTAAAATCCGCTCCCATTCCCACCTCCCGGTCGCGAATCAGAAAAAGTTTTTTTGCTTCTTTTTGTTCACAAAAAGAAGATTCTTACTTCCTTTCTCTACACCAAATTTAACGCCGTGTTAGTTATGTCAGACACACTGTCTTTTGAGTCATATGACTCAAAAGACAGGCCTTCTGCCCTAATTCCAAATATTTAATTCGCCATGGGCGCCATCCCCCGGTAAAGCCTGACAAAACCGGAGCCTTACCCATGTCCACACCCCCCGACTACATCTCAGGCGTCACCAGCGGCCCCTTCACCTATACCTCCGGCGAATATGTTGGCGTCGTCTCGGGCGGCCTCGCCTACCACATGACCATCGACAACGGCGCCAACGAATATCTCGATGGCGGCGGGTCCGCCACCGTCACAACCGTCAACAAAGGCGGCGAGGTGGACGTCGAGGCCAAAGGCGCCGTCGCCAGCGGCAGCCTGCTCTACGGCGGCGTCCAGTCCGTCACCGCCGGCGGCGCGTATGACACGCAAGTGTACACCGGCGGCGTCGAGGTCGTGGCCTCCGCAGGTGTGGATTATCACACCACCATCAACAAATCCGGCGGCGAGGCGGTCGATTCCGGCGGCGTCACCTACGATTCCACGGTCGAAAAAGGCGGCACCGAGGCCATCACCCAGGGCGGCACCGCCTCCGGCACCGCCGTCGCCGCCGGCGGCCGCATCATCGCCGGGGCCCAGTTTCTGTACGATGACAGCTTCTCCGCCACGTCCGGCACGGCCAAAGCCGTCGGCGTCTATAAAGGCGGCGTCGAAACCATCAACGTGACCCTCAAAAACGGTAAAACCGAGGAAATCACCAACACCGCCACCGCCGACGGCTTCGTGCGCCAGTATATCGAAAACGGCGTCCTGGATTACACCTTGACCCGCAACGGCAACGTCCTGTCCTTCACCAGCGGCGGCCAAACCTACACCACTTCCTCCCCGGACTACTCCAACACCCCCGGCACCGGCAACGAGATCACCGTCGCCAGCGGCGGCTCCGCCGTATTCGCCGGCGGTACCTTCACCAACCTCACCGTCGCCAGCGGCGGCGAGGAAATCATCGGCGGCAACCAAACCGTCCATTCCGCCGGCTACACGTTCCACTTCAAATTCACCGGCCTCACCGCCAGCGACACCGTGGTCGCCAACGGCGTGAAGGAAATCGTCAATTCCGGCAACACCGCCCTCTCCGCCACCATCTCCGCCGGCGGCGAGCAGATCGTCAAAAAAGGTGCGATCGCCAAATCCTCCATCATCGACGGCGGCACGCTTGACCTGGCCACCGGCGGGAAACTGGCCACCGCCGTCACCTTCACCGGCACCGGCGGCGAACTCGAAATCGGCGGCACCGTCACCCCCACCGCCACCATCTCCGGCTTCACCACCACCGACAAAATCAAATTCTTGAACATCAAATCCGCCACCGGCGCGCACGCCACCGTCACCACCGCGGGTGTCGTCACCATCATCGACGGCGGCACCGACTACAAACTCAACATCGCCGGCGCCACCGTCGGCGAAAGCTTCCATTTCTCCTCCAACTCCATCCTCACCGCCGGCGGCACGCCAAGCATCATGGACCGCACCGCCTCCGCGAGCGTCACGGCGCTGCTGAGCGGCGGCAAAGCAAGTTAAGGAAGAAGTTCTTTTTTTAAAAAAAAAGAACCAAAAAAACTTTGCTCCTGGGGG
>PLFB01000009.1 GCA_003137135.1 Acetobacteraceae bacterium | reverse complement strand
GAGGCGCTCGACCTCGGGCCCGAAGGCACGCCGATGCTGATAAAGGGCAGTCACCTACACGAATCCTTCTGCAAGGTGTGGCGCCAGCAGGGCGGCATTCCGCACGAGCCTTATGGCTACGCGCATCCCGGTTATGGTTGGGCCGGGCGGCGCGGTACGCTGGATGCGCTGGGCGGGCTGTACGAGTTTTGCGGGCTGGGGGCGGCGGATCATCAAATGGCGATGGGGATGGTGGGGCAGATTGACCGCGCCATCCACGGCGAGACCACGCCGGATTACCAGGGGCATGTGCGAGCCTGGGCCGAGCGCGCCGAGAAAGTTGTTGGCGGGAACTTGGGGTATTGCCAAGGCGTGATCGAGCATTCGTTTCACGGCGAGAAAGCGAAACGGAAATATCATAGCCGGTGGGATGTGCTGGTGCGCAACAAATTTGAGCCGGGCCGTGATCTGGTGAAAAATACTTTTGGCGTGCTGGAGTTTGCCGGGAACAAGCCGGGGCTGATCCGGGACGTGGATTCGTATTTCCGGCAGCGCGATGAGGACCAGAACTGTTTGCTGGGCGGGGAGTTTTAATCGGTGTCCCGTCCTAGATTGAGCCGCGACGACGCGCTGCAGGCGTGCCTTGCGATGGGCCATTACGGCAGCACGACAAAGGCCGCTCGCGCGCTTGGGATTTCCCCGCAGGCTTTGGAGGGCAGGTTGAGGTCTGCCGCGCTGTATTATCGGCTTCGTCCAAAGAAGCGTGAGCCTGGGGCGGAGAAAGAGGTTTTGCCGGCCGATGCTGAGGCGCCAGCGGCGCCGCCTGACCCGCTGGAGGTACGGCGCGAGGCTAGTGCCTCGACCGCCTTGCGGGCGCGTGTGAAGGGGCTGGAGACCGACCTGATCGCGGCGCAGGACACAATTGCGGCGATGAACGCGCTGCACGAGGCGCGCGTTGAACCGGCGCGCTGGCTGGCGGCGCCGCATGTGGCCGGCGAGTTGGCGCTGACGCCGATGCTGTTCACCAGCGATTACCAGTGCGGCGAGGTGGTGAAGGCCGACGAGATCGACGGCATCAACCAGTACAACCAGCATATTTTCGCGGAACGCTACCAGTTGATGATCGATAAGACGATCATGCTGGCGGAGCAAAACACCGGCGCCACGGCGTTCCCTGAGTTTGTGTATCTGCGCGGCGGGGATGCCGTCAGCGGATCGATCCACGATGAACTGGCGGAGACCAACGACCTTTCCGCGGTGCCGGCGTGCCGGGCGGTATTTGAGCAGGAGCGCGAAGGCATCCGCCGGTTGCGCGATAAGTTCGGGCGCGTGCGGGTGATTTCGCTGCCGGGCAACCACGGCCGCACGACGTTCAAGCCGCGCGCGAAATCGCACGCCGAATTGAACTTCGAGACGCTGCTGAGCTGGTGGCTGGCGACGGCGTTTGAGGGCGATGACCGCGTGCGGTTCTGGACGCCGAAAAGCACCGATGCGCTGTTCGATGTGGCGGGCTACAACGTGCTGTTGTCGCATGGCGACAAGATGGGCGCGCGTGGCGGCACCGGGTTTATCGGGCCGGCGGCGAATATCGCCAAGGGGCATTTCAAGCTCTATCAGAACTGGACGAAGACCGGCGCGCGGGTGGACCTGGTGCTGACCGGGCATTTGCATACTTCGCTGAAACTGGAGTTGGGCTACGGCAACGGTTCGCTTTGCGGGTACGGCGAGTACGCCCGCGACCTGCGCTGCACGCCGGCGGCGGCGGCGCAATGGCTATTCTTCATGCACCGTGAAACGATGGTATCGCACGCCTTCGAGTTGCAGCTTTCCGACCGGCCGCGCCGGCGGGTGGTTGATGAGAGCATGGCGGCATGACGGTGCGGGCAAGAAAGGTTCCGGCCACGCGGGAGCGCGCAGCGCCGCCTGACATGATCCGTGACAAGAACATCGCCTCGCTCGGCCATCTGGCGATTTCGCAACATGCCCTGGTGGCGTGCGTGATCTACGAGACGGCCGGAAACGTGGTGCTGGCGATTCCGCATGACGGCAGCAAGGCGACGCTGCATGGGCTGTTGCGGAAGGCGTGTGAGGTAGAGGGGATTGAACTGGCATGACGAACCCTGACCGCGAAGGCGGTGCGCTGAACCCCACGAATCCAAAAGACCTGATCGGCAGCGGAAAACTTCCGATTCACCTGTGGCCGGCGACCGCGACCGCGATGGGCGCGATGGGCCTGCTGGTCGGGATGCTGGAATACGGCCGGTCCAACTTCCGGGCGGCGGGGGTGAGCGCTTCGATCTACGTTGACGCGGCGAAGCGGCATATCGATGCCTGGTTCGAGGGCGAGGATTGCGACCCGGATTCGGGGCTGCCGCATTTCGCGCACGCGCTGGCCTGCCTGGCGATTCTGGTGGACGCCGAGGCCGCCGGCAAGTTGAACGATGACCGCATGTTCCCCGGCGGCTACCGGGCGCTGGTGACGCGGCTGACGCCGGAGGTGGCGCGGTTGAAGGCGTTGCACGAGGGGAAAGACCCGAAACACTACACCATAAAGGACGCACCATGAAAATTTACGTTGCTGGTCCGATGCGCGGGATTCCTGAATTTAATTTCCCGGCGTTCCACGCAGCCGCCGCGGCGCTACGGGCGGCGGGGCACACGGTGTTCACCCCGGCCGAGCGCGACAACGAGCGGCACGGGGTGGATATTTCAAAGGGCAACGAGGCCGGCGATGAGTCGGTGGCCGCCGTGCAGCACGGGTTCAATCTGCGCGAGGCGCTGGCCGCCGAGCTGGCTTATATCTGCCGCCACGCCGATGCCGTCGCACTGCTGCCAGGTTGGGAAAACAGCAAGGGCGCGAATGCCGAGCGTGCAACCGCCGCGGCGCTGGGGCTGGAAATCATCATTCTTTAGGAGTGCCGCATGGCTTCGGTGAACAAGGTTATTCTGGTTGGCGCGTTGGGCCGCGACCCGGAGGTAAAGACAACGCAGGGCGGTTTGAAAATCGTCAACCTGAGTGTGGCTACGTCCGAGTCATGGACGGACAAGACATCCGGCGAGCGCAAGCAGCAGACGGAATGGCACCGCGTCGTGATTATGAACGACCGGCTGGCCGACGTGGCGGAGCGGTATTTGAAAAAGGGGAGCAAGGTTTACCTGGAGGGTAAATTGCAGACCCGGAAATGGACGGACCAGGGCGGGACCGAGAAGTATTCGACCGAAGTGGTGCTGGGCAAGTTTGGCGGCGAACTGGTGCTGCTGGACAGCAAAGCGAGCGGCGATGCGCCGAGCCGGCCGGCGCCGGCGGCAGGTGGGTACAGCCGGGCGGCGGATGATTCGGACGAGATTCCGTTTTGACCTGGTAGCGGGGGCGGGATTTGAACCCNNCTGCGTGGTCCCGGATGTTCACGGGGCGCTGTAAAGGCCAGCCGCCGCCGGATGCTCTGCAGTATCTTTGCTTCGCGCGACGGCCTGTTATTATATCAAACGGAGTGTTTTGGCAATGGCAATTGGAAATTTCGCGCGGTGCATCGACTTCACGTTGCGGGAGGAGGGCGGATTTTCTGATGACCGGCTTGACCCTGGCAACTGGACTGGCGGCGCGGTGGGATGTGGGGTGTTTGGGGGGACGAATTTCGGGATCAGCGCGGCTTCGTACCCGACGCTGAACCTGCGGGCGCTGACCTCCACCGGCGCCTCGACGATCTACCAGCGCGACTATTGGACGCCGCTGAAATGCGATTCGTTCAAGGCCGGCGTGGACCTTGTGATGATGGACTTTTCGGTGAATGCCGGGCTGCACCGCAGCGCGGTTTGGCTGCAGGACGTGGTGCATACGGACCAGGACGGAAAGATCGGGCCGGCGACCATCGCCGCGGCAAACGAGTTCGACGCGGCGACGCTGATCTCGATTTTGACAGCGGCGCACGAGCATTTTTACGAAACGATGCGGGACGCGGCCAGGTACGCGAAGGCGCTGGACGGGCGGGCGGAGCGGTGCCGGGCTGCGGCGCTGGCGATGCTATGACCTGTTAAAGAATCCGCGAATCGTTTACACGATTGCCCGATGTGTTAAGCCGCCCGGTTCATCGCCGGGCGGCTTTTTTGATTCGTTGGGAGGTTCTTTGAGTTGGGCGGGGCACCGTAGGCTATTCCCCTGATATGTGTGGCACGGCTGCCGGTTGGTGTTTCGGTATGTGACGCGCCGGACCCGTATTCTCAAAACCAGATTCCGACCTCAATTTTGCCCGAGGGAATTGTCGCTGAACGGATGCCAAAACCGGCAGAGCCTTCTTGTGTCCACCCCGTTGCTGCGCGCCTGATCTTCCGCACTCTCCTTTGTCCGCGGGCGCATCGTAGGCCGGTTGCGCCGCCAA
>PLFB01000089.1 GCA_003137135.1 Acetobacteraceae bacterium | reverse complement strand
CGGCGTGCTCTGCCTGCTGGAAGCGGTCACGGTGGTGGACCTGCCCGGCATCGCACCGGCGGACCGCGCCTACGCCGCCGCCGAACTCAACGCGTTTCTGCTGGCCTGGCTGTACAACCTGCCCTGCCGCCGCCTGAATCCGCCCAGCCTGACCGCGCTGAACGGTGAGCGCCACATGCTGGCGTGGCGCGCCCACGCGCGGGAAGCCGGGCTCGCTTTGCTGCCGCTGGAAGCCGCGGACCCTGAGGCCGCCTGCACGCCGCCGCCCGGCGCCGCCNNTCGCCGGCAGCATCATCGGCGGCAATGCACGGGCCCAACAGGCGGTCCGGCGCCTGGCCCAGTCCGCCCGCCTGCCGATGCTGCAGGCCTGTCTGTGCGAAACGCCGCACGGCCTGGCGCTGCACAGCGCCTCCGCGCAGCCCGACCTTGCATCCGCAGCGGCCGCCGCCGCCCTTGTGAAGGCATTTCAGTCATGATCCTGCTATGGGGCCGCCCCACCGAAGCGCCGCTCGCCGCCACCGCCGCCGNNATCTCGCCGTCCCCGGCCAGCCGGACCTCCACCCCGGGGAGGGGGAACCCGACCGTGCCGGCCCGTCGCTCCCCCTCGTAGGGGTTGGACACGTTCATCAGCGTCTCGGTCATGCCGAACCGCTCGAGGACCACGATCCCGCTGGCCGCCGTCACCGCCGCCTATTTACGGCCATATGGCGCCCCAAGCCTGGCCGGGGTGGAGCTCAGCCGGCAGGAAGCGGTGGAACGGCGCATCCTCACGCTCAACGCCAGCCTGTGGGCCTGGGCGGACATCACGCCGGCCACCGTGATCAACCGGCCCTCGCTCATGGCCTCCAACGGCAGCAAACCGCTGCAGGCCAAATTTCTGGCCGCGCTGGGCTTCGACGTGCCCGACACGCTCATCACCAATGACCCGATCGCCGCGCGAAACTTCGCCGCCGGCCACGACGGGGCGATTTTCAAGTCCATCAGCGCCATCCGCAGCATCGTCCGCCGCCTCAGCCCGGCAGATGAGCCAAATTTGCAGAATCTGGCTGCTACGCCCGTCCAGTTTCAGGCCTACATCCCCGGTACGGATGTCCGGGTCCACATCGTCGGCGACGACATTTTTGCATGCGAAATCCGCTCCGCCGCGGACGATTACCGCTACGCCGGCCGCGAAGGGCTGAGCTCGGAGCTGATACCCGTCACGTTGCCCGCCGCCATCGCGCAAAAATGCCACCAAGCCGCCGCCACACTCGGGCTGCCGTTTTGCGGCATCGACCTGCGCCGCACGCCGGACGGAAGGTGGGTCGCCTTCGAAGTCAACCCCTCGCCCGGCTTCAGCTACTTCGCCGAGCAAACCGGGGCGCCCATAGCCGACGCGCTGGCCAGCTTGTTGATGAAGTAAGAAGGTACTTTTTTTAAAAAAAAAGTACCCAAAAAAACTTTTGCTCCTGGGGGCGTTGTCCCCGGAAGTGCGTTTAATCGCCTCCAGCGGAGGCGATTAAACGCACTTCCGGGGAAAACGCCCCCAGGAGCAAAAGTTTTTTGCGCGCTTTTTTTCAAAAAAGCGCTGCTTGCTTCCTTCTCTCCTAAGCCGCCAGCCCAATCCCTTCCAGCCGATCCTCCAGTTCCTCCCCCGCCTCCCGCAGCGCGTCCAGCATCGCCGCATCGGGCGCCCAGTAGCTGCGCTCCTGCGCCTCGATCAACCGGTTCGTCAGCCGGGCGGAGGCTGTGGGATTCAGTTTCGCCAGGCGCTCGCGCATTTCCTTGTCCAGCACGAAGGTTTCGGTGATGCGCTTGTACACCCAGGGGTCCACCGAGCCGGTGGTGGCGGACCAGCCGAGGGCGTTGGTGACCTGGGATTCCAGTTGCCGCACGCCTTCGTGGCCGTGGACGAGGAGGTCTTCGATGTATTTCGGGTTCAGCGTGCGCGTGCGCATTTCCAGCGTCACCTGCTCGTTCAGCGTGCGCACCAGGCCTTCGCCGCGGGTCTGGTCGCCGATATAGAGTGCGGCTTTTTTGTCGCCGGCGCCGCGCAGGGATTCCACGGCTTTGGTCAGGCCGCCGAGGCCGTCAAAATAATGGTCCACGCTGGTAACGCCGAGTTCCAGGGATTCCAGGTTCTGGTAGGCGGCCTGCACGGTGCCCAGCACCTGGGTCATCACCGCGTCGTGGCGCGCGGGCTTGCCGTCCACGCCGTAGGCGAAGCCTTTGCGCTGCATGTAGGCGCGGCCGAGTTCGTCCTCGTTCTCCCAGGCGCCGGATTCGATCAGGTTGTTGACGTTGGCGCCGTAGCTGCCTTCCTGGTTGGAGAACACTCTTAACGCCGCGTCCTCGATGGCGCCGCCTTTGGCGGATAAAAATTCCAGCACGTGTTTGCGGACGAAATTTTGCGCGACGGGTTCATCGGCCTGCGCGGCCAGCAATGCGGCTTCGGCCAGCAATTTGGTTTGCAGGGGCAGCAGGTCCCGGAAGATGCCGGAGAGGGTGACGATGACGTCCACGCGCGGGCGGCCGAGTTTTTCGAGCGGCACGAGTTGCGCGCCGCACAGGCGGCCGTAGCCGTCGCGGCGGGGTTCGGCGCCGAGCAGCCAGAGGGCCTGTGCCAGCGGGCCGCCTTCGGATTTCAGGTTGTCCGCGCCCCACAGCACCATGGCGACGGTTTCCGGCAAGCCGCCGCCGTCGGCGGCGTGGCGCGCCAGCAGCTTGTCGGCCTGCCTGGCGCCGTCGCGGACCGCGTATTCGGTCGGCATGCGGAACGGGTCGAAGCCGTAGAGATTGCGGCCGGTCGGCAGCACGGCGGTGGTTTTTAAAAGATCGCCGCCCGGTGCGGGGTGGATGTATTTGCCGTCGAGTGCGGTGATGATGCCGGGGAGTTCAGAATCCTGCGCCAGCAGCGCATCGACGCGGGCGCGCTCCACGGATTCGGTGATGCCGGCGGCGTCCAGCACGCGCGCCCTGGCGTTGGCATCGGGCGGTTCGCCGACCACGTGCAGGCCTTCGGGGATCAGCGTATATTCCACCTCCAAAACCTTTGCCCAGAGCCGGTTCATCTCGCCGGCCACGTCCGTCCAGGCCGGCTCGGCGGCGCAAAAGTCCAGCGCGCTGGCCTGCGCCTGCACCAGTTCGGCCAGTGCGGCCCGCTCGGACTCCGGCGCCTCCGGCCCCAGCCCCCGCGCGCGCGACAGCGACGATTTCAGTTCGGTCAGCCCCTTGTAGAGGCCCGCCGCCGCCACCGGCGGTGTCAAGTAGCTCACCAGCGTCGCGAAACCGCGGCGCTTCGCCAGCATGCCCTCGGACGGGTTGTTGGCGGCGTAGAGATAAAAATTCGGCAGGGTGCCGATCAGCCGGTCCGGCCAGCATTTGGCGCTCAGGCCGACCTGTTTGCCGGGCATGAATTCCAGCGCGCCGTGCGTGCCGAAATGCAGCACCGCGTGGGCGCCGAAATCCTCGCTGAGATACCGGTAGAAGGCGGAGAAGGCGTGGGTGGGGGCAAACCCGCCCTCGAACAGCAGCCGCATCGGGTCGCCTTCATACCCGAAGGCGGGCTGCACGCCCACGAACACGTTGCCGAATGTTTCGCCCATCACGAAGATGGAATTGCCGTCCGATAATTGCCGGCCGGGCGCCGGGCCCCAGACTTTTTCGATCTCCGGCAGAAACGTTTCGCGCCGGATATGCGCATCGCGCGCCACCAGCGCGCCGACATTCGCGGGCGTGCCGTAGCGCGCCGCGTTGCCTTGCAAAATCCGCTCGCGCAACGCCGCCACCGTGTCCGGCACCTCGACTGTGTAGCCGGACGCCGCCATGGCCTTGAGCGTGTTATGCAGCGACGCGAACACCGACAGATAGGCGGCGGTGCCGGTTGCGCCGGCATTGGGTGGAAAATTGAACAGCACGATGGCGACTTTTTTCTCCGCCCGCGCCGTTTTGCGCAGTTTCGCCAGGCGGCCGACGCGCGCCGCCAGTTTGGCCGCGCGTTCCGGGTGCACGCACATGCGCCGGCCCTCCAGCGCCGTGCCGCCGCGCCGCCGCCCGCCAAAGATCATCGGCATCGTGGCACCATCCAGCTCCGGCAGGGCGACCATCAGCGTCGCCTCCACCGGTGTCAGCCCGCGTGTATCGGCCTCCCAGTCGTCGATGGTCTGAAATTCCAGCGGGGCGGCCACGATGTAGGGCACGTCCAGCTCAGCCAGCGTCACTTCCGCCGCCGCCGAATCATTGTAGGCCGGGCCACCGACAAACGAAAACCCGGTGAGCGACACCACGGCGTCCACGCCACACACGCCGTCGCGCATAAAATAGCGCTTCGCGGCGCTGCGCTGGTCCAGCCCGACCGCGAAAATCGGCAGCACGTTGAAACCTTCCGCCTCGAAGGCGGAAATCACGCCGTCATAATGCGCGGTATCCTCCGCCAGAATGTAGGAGCGCAGCAGCAGAATCCCGATCGTGCCCTTGGCGTGGCGGCAATGCGGAATTTTGTCCGCCTGCGTGACAATCCGGCCTTCGGCGCGCGGGTGATAGACCCCCATATCGGGATATTCCATCGGCATCGGCGGCGCCTTGCCGGCGCGCAGCGCCGCGCGGTCGCCGGCGGCGTATTTGTGCACCAGCAGCCGGACCAGGTTTTCGAAATTGCCGGCGGAGCCCGCCAGCCAATACTGCATGCCCAAAAAATATATCCGCAGATCCTGCGCCGTACCTGGGATGAAGCGCAAGATTTTCGGCAGATTGCGCAAGATTTTCATCTGGCTCTCGCCGGCGGACATTTTGGCGCTGCCCTGCTTCTTGCCCTTGAGTTTTTTGAGCATCGCCAGCGGCCCGCCCGGCTCGTTGCTCATGTCCAACCGGCCCAGCCTGGTCTGCTTGACCACATCGGCGGCCGAGAGCGCGCAGAACATGGCGTCGCAATCATCCCGCCGCGCCGCCAGTTGCCTGGCGACCAGACGGGTGTGCTCGTCCAGAAACAGCATCGTCGCCACCACGATGTCCGCCTTGGCGATGGCCTGGTGGCACGCCGCCAGCGCGGTTTTGTCGGCCGCCCACTGGTCCGCCGAATGCAGCTCGATCGTCAGCCCTGGCCAGGTTTTTCGCAGCGACATCTCGGCCGCCGCCGCGGACCCGGCCAGGTGACTGTCCATCGTCACAATCGTCACTCGGAGCCCAGTTTCTGGGAGCGCCGTCTCTGGGTCCCGATGGGAAAGGGTCAAATTGGTGGTCCTCCAGATGACGGTGTCGAAGCCTAGGCTTCTGGCGGGGCAAGTGTCAATAAATACTTACGTCAATTTTTGTTGACACTTCTGGCAGGTTCGGGCCACACTCCCGCCAGCAGGAGAACGCCATGAGCCTCACCGACGAGATTTTTGACGCCGCCGTGATCGGCGGCGGCCCGGCCGGCGCCACCGCCGCGGAGTATTTGGCCAAAGCCGGCCGAAAGGTGCTGCTGCTGGACAAGGCCGGGCGGATAAAACCCTGCGGCGGCGCCATCCCGCCCCGGCTGATCCGCGATTTTGACATCCCCGAACACCTGATCGTGGCGCACGCGCGCGGCGCGAAGATTTTTGCGCCCAGCGGCCGGGCGGAGATGATGCCGATTGACGACGGCGGCTATGTGGGGATGGTCGACCGCGAGGTGTTTGACGAGTTTTTGCGCACCCGCGCGGCGGATGCAGGGGCGGTGCGCGAATCCGGGTTGTTTCAGAAAATCACCCGTGAGTCGGCCGATTACTGCACGGTGCACTACCATGCGGGCAAAACCTCCTCCGGGCCGGCGCAACAAATCCGCGCCAGGCTGGTGATCGGCGCGGACGGCGCGGTCTCCGCGGTGGCGCGGCAGGAAATCCGCGGCGGCACCAAGACCAAGCACGTTTTCGCGTACCACGAAATCATCCGCGTGCCGGAACAGTCCGCCCCCGGCTGGGACGGCGAGCGCTGCGACATCTATTACCAGGGCGCCGTCTCCCCGGATTTTTACGGCTGGGTGTTTCCGCACGGGGAGACCGCCAGCATCGGCACCGGCAGCGCCCGCAAAGGCTTTGCGCTGCGCGAAGCGGTCGGAACGTTGCGCGAATCCGCCGGCCTGACCGGGGCCAAGACGCTGCGCCGCGAAGGCGCGCCGCTACCCATCAAGCCGCTTAAAACCTGGGACAATGGCCGCGACGTGGTGCTGGCGGGCGACGCCGCCGGCGTCGTCGCCCCGGCCAGCGGCGAGGGCATCTACTACGCCATGTACGGCGGCCAGTTGGCGGCGGAGGCGGCGGAGGTGAGCCTGGCCACGCAAAACCCGAAGGCGCTGGCGCTGGCGCGGAAAAACTTCATGAAGGCGCACGGCCAGGTCTTTTGGGTCCTCGGCTTCATGCAAAGCTTTTGGTATTCCACCGACAACCGCCGCGAGCGCTTCGTGCGCATCTGCGGCGACAAAGACGTGCAATCCCTGACCTGGACCGCCTACATGAACAAAGTGCTGGTGCGCGCCAAACCCGCCGCGCACCTGCGGATTTTTGCCAAAAATATTGCGCATCTGACCGGGCTGGCTCGGGCTTAAAAGCAAGCAAGCAAGCAGCGCTTTTTGAAAAAAGCGCGCAAAAACTTTTTGCTACTGCGGGCGGTGGCTCCAACTGTGCCTTTCATCGTCACCGCCGGCGCCTGCTCCTCGGGAGCGGATGCTTGTCGTCTGAAAGGAAAGTCCTTACCTTAAATCCATGATCACCAGCAAGCTCACGAGCAAAGCGCAAACAACGATCCCGCAGCCCGTCAGGGCCGCCTTGAAACTGCGGGAAGGCGACGAGATCGCCTACGCCATCGAACCTGGCCGCGTCGTCCTCACCCGCGCCCAATCTGAAAGCAGGGCCGAAGATCCGTTCACAACCTTCTCCGAATGGGACACCGCGGCCGACACCCAGGCTTATGCCGACCTGTGAGGTCTGGGACGTCATAAAAGTCCCTTCCCCTACACCAACCGCCCCATCCAACAACACCGGCCTGCCCTGGTTGTAGCCGTCCCCCTCACCCCAGGCGCACCCGCCCTCCTATGGGTTCTCATGATAACCAGCGCCGCTAACCGAGGCTGGCCCGGCGACGTAGCTATCTCCGACCTAAAAACCGCCGGCCTGCCAGCCCCTTCTCTAGTCCGCGCCGCCAAAATCGCCACCATTGAAGCCGCCGATGCCCAACGCATCGGCTACCTACCAGGCTCCGACCAGCCCCAAGTCACCCAAGCCATCCGCCAATTCCTCGCACAGGCACTGGCCGCCTAGTACGGCATGGGGCTCTTCAGGCTCCAGCCCAACTGAGCAAGCCACGGAAAAACGCCGCTAACGCTGGCGGATTTCATCCGCCCTAGACTTGCCGGCAACCGGCATCGCCATGTCCAGGCCGCGCTTGCGCCCCGGCCGCGGCATGCCGTACAACGCATCGCAACAATGTCGCGGCCGCCCAGCTCGGGAGCAAGTTATGCGCATCGTCCAAGGTGACCAGGTCCAACCTCAGCCAGCCGTGCGCTACCGCCCCGGCTCCCTCACAGCCTGCATCCTGCTGGAGGGCACGCCCGGCACGCCCGGCAACTTCCAGCTTTCGCTCGGCATCACCGGCGCGGATTTCCTCTCGCCCCGCCACCGCCATAATTTCGAGCAATACCGCTGCGTCCTGCAAGGCGGTTTTGACTTCGCGCGGGACGGCAAGATGCAGCCCGGCATGGTCGGGTATTTCCCTGAAGGCGTCTATTACGGCCCGCAATCCTCGGCCGAAGACACCGTCGCCGCGGTGCTGCAGTTCGGCGGCGTCAGCCGCAACGGCTACCTCGGCGCGGCGGAGGTGAATGCCGGCATGGCCGCCCTGCAGCAACATGGCGTGTTCGAAAAAGGCATCTACCGCCGTACCGGCCCGGACACCGGACACCGTAGCCAGGACGGGTTCGAGGCGATCTGGGAACACGTCAACCGCCGCCCCATCACCTACAGCGCCGCCGGCGCCACCGCCCCCGTACTGAGAGACCCGGCGGAAATGGAATGGTCCGCGGTTCCCGGCGCGCCGGGCGTGCTGCAAAAATCTCTGGCCGATTGCCCCGCCGCCCAAACCGGCGCCCGGCTGCTGAAGCTGGAACCGGGCGCCGGTTACACCCTGCACGGCCGCGGCGTCTTCCTGGTCATCTCAGGCGCCGGCCAGGCCGCGGAAACGCCCGTTCGCCGTCTGACCGCATTCGACCTAGAACCCGCCGAGGCCGCCCGCCTCACCGCCACCGAAGAGCTGACGCTGCTGCACTACATCCTCCCAGACCTCTCCGCCGCGTGCGCCGGCGCGGTGGCGGCGTAGCGAGCCGGGTTCATCAACGCACCGATACCTCGACCGCCATGCTCGGCCGCCGTACGCTTGGTTCACGAATCCTGCCTAACCGCTCCGACCAAAAACTCCACATTCCCCCCGGGCCCGGTAATCGGGCTTTTTGTCATGCCCAGAACCCGCCATCCCGGCAACGCCGACCACCAGGTCACGATGCGGGCGCATACCGCTTCATGTACGGAAGGCTCCCGCACCACGCCGCCCTTGCCGACAAATTCCGGGCCTGCCTCGAATTGCGGTTTTATCAGGGCTACCGCGAACGCGCCGGCGCCGCACAGCGCCAGCGGCGCCGGGAGTACCAGTTCCAGGCCAATGAAACTCGCATCGCAAACCAGCGCCATCACCAACTCCGGCACCTGGGACGACGTCAGATGACGCGCGTTCGTCTTCTCCAGCACTTTTACCCGCGCGTCGGACCGTAGCTTCCAGGCCAACTGGCCATGCCCCACATCCACCGCGTAAACCCGCGCCGCGCCGCGGGAGAGCAGCACATCCGTGAAGCCTCCCGTGGAAGCGCCCACATCCAGCGCCACCCGGCCCGCCGGGTCGAAGCCAAAATAATCCAGCCCGTGCGCCAGCTTTACGCCGCCGCGCGAAACCCAGGGATGATCCTGCCCCTTCACCGAGAGCGCCACATCCTCCGAAAGCATCTCCCCCGCCTTCAAAACGCGGGCCGTTCCCGCATAAACCACACCGGCCATAATCAGCGCCTGTGCCTTCGCCCGGCTCTCGGCCAGCCCGCGCGCCAACAGCATCATATCCGCGCGCATTTTTCCCATAAGGCGGAAGGAAGTAGTTACTTTTTTGAAAAAAAGTAAGTCGCCCGCGACCGCGGCAAAAAACTTTTGCTCCTGGGGGCATTGGTCCGGGATTGCCGTTAATCGCCACCGACAGGTGGCGATTAAAGGCAATCCCGGACCAATGCCCCCAGGAGCAAAAGTTTTTGCGCGCCCCAGGCGGGGAGCCTTTTTTCAAAAAGCGCTTCTTGCTTGCCTTACTGCTTCAAATAATCATGCAGTATCCGCCCATAAGGCAGCGTCAGGTCCGCAATGAAGTGCAGCCCGCCCATCACCTTGCGCACCGGCAAATCGGCCACCGGCGCGTTGACGTGGGAATGCAATTGCAGCCGCGCCGGGCCGGACCAGGCGCCTTTGACCTGAATATCCGCGAGGTTATAGCCGACCAGTTGGCTGATCGCGGGCTTGCCGTCCACGTCCGGAATGATTTTCAGGTTCACCTGCGTCTTGCTCATTTTCTTGATGATGGATTCCGGGCTGCAGGCTTTGCCGCCTTCGATGTCGTAGAGCATGTTCTGGTATTTGTAGCCCATCGTGCCGACCGCCACGAGCACGTCGGCGTAGCTCAGACGGCCGGTCAGCGTGTCGTGGATCACGCCCAGTTGCGGGTCGCCGTGTTTTTTGGGAAAGCCCCAAATTTCGCGGCCGCCGGCGATCGGCGGTTCGTCGTCCAGATACATCTGCGCGGTGAAATTCACCGCCTCGCCCTTCAGTTTCGCGGGGATGACGATGCCGGATTCGGTGTAGTCGCCAAAGCCGGCGGAATCGGGCATGCGGATGACTTCGAACATCACATTGTTGCTGCCGTCGGGTTCCAGCGGCGCCGGCAGGGCTTCGCGGATCGCATCCGGGTCGGACTGGTACGTAATGATCAGGTATTCGCGGTCGATAAAGCGGTACGGCCCGTGCGGGTAGGAGGGCGAGGCCGCGGGCATCGAAGGCACGGCCAAAACATCGTCCATTTCCATTCTTTTGGCTCCTAAAAAGTTACGATCAGGCGTTGATCCGGTGCAGAATGACACCTTCAAGCGGGTCGGCCGGCGCGGTCCAGGGCGCCTGCTCGATGGCCGTCTTGGTTTGGGCATAGCCGGCTTCCCAGCGCGCGCGAATGCCGGCGCCGCTGAAATCGATGTCTTTTGTGTGATCTTCTCCCGGCAGCGTCGGCGCCACCAGCGCCACCACGTGCATCTGCGTCAGGCAGCCATAGCTGGCCAGTTCGCGCACCATGTTGTCGGCCTGCTCGGCTTCCGGCAGCCGCGCCGCGAGTTCGGCGATCACGTGGCGGAGTTTGTGCATTTGTTTCTGGCGCGCGATCTGGCTGCGCGAGCGGCTGGCGAACTGCACGTCTTTTTGGCGGTTCAGCACCTGGCCCATGGTGACCGGCTCCGCGCCGTCCGGGTTCCAGACGTGCACGGAGAAGATGAGGGCGTTGCGGCGCGGGTTGTCGTCGAAGATGGCCTCGAGCGGGGTGTTGGAGAGGATGCCGCCGTCCCAGTACAGTTCGCCGTCCACCCGCACCGCGGGAAACGCCGGGGGCAGCGCGCCGGAGGCCATGACGTGCTCGACCCGGAATTCGCCCGCGCGGCTGTCGAAATAATGCATCTGGCTGGTGCAGACATTGGCGGCGCCGACGGAGATGCGCGTGTGCCGCTGGTTGATCCGGTCAAAATCCACCAGTTTCTCCAGCGTCTTGCGCAGCGGCGCGGTGCGATAGTGCCCGGCCGTCTCGGGCGCCATGGTAAAGCTGCCGCCCAGCATCGCCGCCGGGTTGGGCGTGAAAAACGCCGGCAGTCCGTGCATCATCGTTAGCAGCCGTGACATCCCCACGCCGCCCGGCAACGACGCGAAAATGTTGCGGGCGAGATCATACTCCATCTCCCGCCAGAATGCTTGCAGTTTTTGCACGCGGTGCTGCGGCTCGTTGCCGGCGATCAGGCAGGCATTGATGGCGCCGATGGAGGTGCCGATCACCCAGTCCGGCCCGATACCCGCTTCGTGCAGCGCCTGGTACACGCCGGCCTGGTAGGCGCCGAGCGCGCCGCCGCCTTGCAGGACGAGAACGTTCTGGCCGAAACCCGCCGTCGTTTGAGTGACCATGTCGAGATGTTCCTCTAAAACTTGTTGCTAGGAAGCAAGAAGTTCTTTTTTGAAAAAAAGGCGCCCCGCCCGGAGAACCAAATAACTTTTGTTAACTCTTGACCGAAGCGGTGAAACGAACTGTCGCTAAGATTCCCAAAAGTTTTTTGCTTCCCCGGGCGGGGCGCCTTTTTTCAAAAAAGAAGTTCTTACTTCCTTCCTAACTATCATTCCGCATCCGCCCACATCCAATGCCGCCGCGGCATCTTTTCCATGCCTTGGCTAGGCCGGCGCCGGCTTGGTGCTGCTGACCGTCGCGGGGGTGCTGGTGACGCCGGAGATCAGGAATTTTGGAGTGAAAGGGTAAGCAAAGCGGTCGCTTTTTTGAAAAAAAGCTCCGCAAAAAACTTTTGATTAATTCGGGGTTTGAGTGGCCACTGGTTGGCCACGGAAAGACCAGGGAATTTCGCCGGCGGTTCATTGCTTCCCGGAAAACCCGGATACTTTGCTAAGCGCCTCATCCACCGTCGGGTTCACCCCACGTACATGAAACCGCTCCGCCGGCGGACTGACCGCCTCTAGCCGGCCATTTCTGCTGGCGATCAGCATCGGCTCGCCATCGTCGGCACTATTGTCAAAAATCATAAAAAGATCCGCCTGCCCGGCGAACCAGACGAGTTCCTCATGCGAGCGATGGTAGCGCGCAATCGCCTTGTCCCACGCCACCGCGTGACCCCCTTTTATCACGCGCTCACCCACCCTCGAGGGCGACAATTCGGGCGGAAAAAGCGAAATATACACGAGGTTGAATTGAAAACCGTACCGCTGAGCGAGAGCGACGCTCTCCCGGTACTTTCCGGAAGACAAAACAGTCTCAACGAGAAACGACTGACCATCGAGAATGCAATTTATAACTTGTGCGTCCACCTCGCGCGCCGCACGCAAATTGAGCTCATCCTGAGGGGAATCTTTGTCATGCTCCCGGTATCGCGCTGTCACCTCATCGGCATTCAATTTCAGGATGCCGCGCGGCAGCACACTTTCCTGCAAATACTTCGCCGTAAATGTGGATTTTCCGGCGCCATTGGGTCCCGCGACGATCCACATCGACGGCATGGCGGAAGCTGCTTAGCCGCTGGCGGATTTCATAACAGGCTTGGGACGCCGTTCGGTCAGCTTCCCGTTCTTCCCGCCATGGGTGATGATGCCAAGCCGGTCATTCTCAGCGACCGCCTCCTTCGCCGCACGCAAAAACGCGGCTTTTGCCGCCGCGATCAGGGCACGGCCTTCGTCCAGTTCCCTGTCCACCGCCGGTTCGGCTAAACGCCCAAATTGCTCTGACATAG
The DNA here is from genome assembly GCA_003137135.1 of Acetobacteraceae bacterium. Classification (GTDB taxonomy): domain Bacteria; phylum Pseudomonadota; class Alphaproteobacteria; order Acetobacterales; family Acetobacteraceae; genus Acidocella. Next base: position 1,356 of record PLFB01000089.1, on the reverse strand, counting down.
CCGGAACATAGGCCGGGCGCACCCTGTATGCAAGAAAATCCCGGGCTGCCCTTAGCTCTTCCTTGTCACCGTGAACTTCGCCAGTTGGCGCAGCAAATCCGCGCGCTCGCCAAAGCTTTCCAGATGCGCGGCCGCCTGGTCCGCCAGGTGTTCGGCTTGCGCGCGGGCGCGCTCCAGGCCGAGAATCGAGACCATCGTCGCCTTGCCTTGCGCCGCGTCCTTGCCGGCGGTTTTGCCCAGAGCCGCGGCGTCGCCCTCCTCGTCCAGCACGTCGTCGTAGATCTGGAACGCGCCGCCCAGTTCGCGGCCATAGGCGGCGATGAAGTGGCGCTGCGCCTGCGGCGCGCGGCCGAGGATGGCGCCGGCTTCCGCGGAGAACTGGATCAGCCGGCCGGTTTTGAGCGCCTGCAGCCGGGTAATCTCCGGCCCCGAGAGGGTTTTGCCCTCGGCCAGCATGTCGATCATCTGCCCGCCGACCATGCCGCGCGCGCCGGCGGCGTAGGCGAAACTGGTCACCAGCTCGCAGCGCGCTTCGGCGTCGGCGTGGGTGTCTTCCTCCGCCAGCACCTCGAAGGCGCGGGTCTGCAAGGCGTCGCCGGCCAAAATGGCGGTGGCTTCGTCGAACGCCTTGTGGCAGCTCGGCTTGCCGCGGCGCAGATCGTCATCGTCCATCGCCGGCAGATCATCATGCACCAGCGAGTACGCGTGCAGCATTTCCACCGCCGCCGCCACGCGCGCCGCGCAGGTGGTATTCACCGTAAACAGTTTGGCGGTTTCCATTACCAAAAACGCCCGCAGGCGCTTGCCGCCGCCCAGCGTGGCGTAGCGCATGGCGTCGATCAGCCGCGCCTCCGCCGCCTCGGTGGCCGGGATCAGCGCGTCCAATTGCGCCTCCACCAGCCGCGCCGCTTCCGCCATCGCCTCGGCCAGCGCATCCGGCCGTTTCACCAAATCAAGCGCCATCAGGTTTCCTCAGGTTTCAGGCCTAGCGAGCCATCCGCGCGCGCCACGATCGCCTGGACCCGCGCCTCCGCCTCCGCCAGTTTTGCCTCGCAATGCTTCTTCAGCGCCGCGCCCCGCTCATAGGCGGTGATCGCATCCTCCAGCTTCTGTTGCCCGCTCTCCAGCCCCCGCACGATGGCCTCCAGCGCCGCCAGGGCGTCCTCGAAGGACATTTTTTCGATTTCGGGATTTTTTTCTGACGCCATAATGCGTCCGTGACTACTAGGGCCGCTAAAAATTCACAACCTCCGCCAGAGCGTGAAGAAAGCAGTTACTTTTTTTGAAAAAAAAGTAACCAAAAAAAACTTTTGCTCCTGGGGGCGTTGGCGCCGGGATTGCCATTAATCGCCTCCG
>PLFB01000112.1 GCA_003137135.1 Acetobacteraceae bacterium | reverse complement strand
TTGGAGCCGACATAGACCACGGGGTTGCCGATGCCGGCGGCGGCGGACAAAAATATTTTGTCTTTGGCCGCGATGCCGACGGTCATGGCGTTGACCAGGGGATTGCCATTATAGGCGGGGTGAAAATTGGTCTCGCCACCAACCGTGGGCACGCCGACGCAGTTGCCGTAGCCGCCGATGCCGCGGACGACGCCATCGACGATGCGCTTTGTCACCGGGAGTTTGGGATCGCCGAAGCGCAATGCATTCAGATTCGCGATCGGTCGCGCGCCCATGGTGAAAACGTCCCGAAGAATGCCGCCGACTCCGGTGGCCGCACCCTGGTAGGGCTCGATGAAGCTGGGGTGGTTGTGGGATTCCATTTTGAAGATGGCGGCCAAACCGTCGCCGATGTCGATGACGCCGGCGTTTTCACCCGGGCCATGAATGACCCAGGGGGCGGTGGTGGGGAGGTTTTTGAGCCAGATTTTTGAGGATTTGTAGGAGCAGTGCTCTGACCACATGACCGAGAAGATCCCCAGCTCCGTGAGGGTGGGGAGGCGGCCCATGATGCTGAGTACTTTGTCGTATTCCTCGGGGTTGAGGCCGAAGGATTTGGCGAGGGACTCGGTGATTTCCATTAGGCGGCGGCCAGGGAGTCGAACAAACGTTTGCCGTCGGTGCCGCCCATCAGGGGGTCAACCAGGTCTTCGGGGTGGGGCATGAGGCCGAGGATGCGGAGATTTTTGGAAAAAATGCCGGCGATGTTGTTGGCAGATCCATTGCGGTTTGCATCGGCGTAGCGGAAGGCAATCAGGTTTTCGCCTTCGAGGTAGGCGAGGGTTTTTGGCTCGGCGAAAAAATTGCCGTCGCCGTGGGCCATGGGGGCGCGGATGGTTTGGCCCTGCTGGTAGTGGCTGGTGAAGGCGGTGTCCGTGCGCTCGACGGTGAGGCGCGTGTCCATGGACAGGAAACGCAGGCCCGCGTTGCGGAGCAGGGCACCGGGAAGCAGGCCGGCTTCGGTGAGAATCTGGAAGCCGTTGCAGACGCCGAGTATGTAGCCGCCGCTTGCGGCGTGGGCTTTGACAGCAGCCATGATGGGGCTTTGCGCGGCCATGGCGCCGCAGCGCAAATAGTCGCCGAAGGAAAAGCCGCCGGGGATAATGACGAGGTCCAGGGCGGGGAGGGCGGTTTCCTTGTGCCAGATCATTTGGGGTTCGGCGCCAAAACTGGCGCGGATGGCGATGGCCATGTCACGCTCGCGGTTGATGCCCGGGAAGATGAGAATCCCTGTTTTCATGCGGGTGGGAGTGCCTGCATACGGGGGGCGTGTAAAGCAGGTTCAGGCGCAGGCGGCCGGCGAAAGCTGGACAACTCAATTCGGGCGCCTCACCGGCTTTCCCATTAGTTAACCCGCAGATACGACCCGGGCCAGCCTTCCTCGATCAATTCCGCAGTGTTGCATTTATAGACTGAGTCGAGATTGCGCACCTTGCCTGCAATCAGGTCAGCCACCGAATATGCCACGCCGCCGGCTTGCCACGGGTCGCACCATACCGCGTCCGGGCCCCAGTTTCGCAAATTATATCGGCCGATCGTAGCCCCCCCGACCTTGAGCGGCGACACGGTGCTCCAGCCCGGTGCAAGGCCGATTCCCACCCAGACATGGTCATAGCCGGGGTTGCGGAAATACATCAGGTCCAGCGGGCGCGCCGCGGGAAACCGATTCAAGATCTCATTGAACGCCACCTGCGCCTGTTCCCAGCAGTTTCCGGTATGCGTCGCGACGATATTCACGCAGTTGGCCGCCACGCTAACATGGCTGATTTCTTTCAACTGTCCGATGGAATTACCGACAGGCGCGCCAAATCCATCCACGGAAAGCGATGGCCCAATGTTGACGGACCGCACGATGCCGACATTATCGCCCATAATGCCGGGATTGTTTTTGCCCAGGGCGCTGCCGATCACCGCCTCGGTGCCGCCATAGGCCCACACCCTGTCATTCCGCCGGTTCGCGGCCTTAAAACCGTAAGTGTTCATATCCGAAATAACCTGCTCCGCCGCCGTGAGATTTTGCGCCAGCGTCATGTCCCCGTCCTTTCTGCCACCGGTTCATCAGACTGGGCGGCAGCTTAACCAGGAAATTCTGTTTGAACAACTAAAAGTTAGCCAGAGCATCAGGACAAAGCCAACCCCGCCAACATGGCCGCGGCGAAGTCAATCTATTCCCGCCTTATTCCGCCAGTCGACGTAACGGGCTACTTGTCTGACAACCAATCAACATTTTTGAGGCCGAAATGTCTGTCCCAAACTGGATTGTCTCGCTTCAGGACGCTCAGGCTCACCTGCCAGACGATGCGAATGTGTTCCGTGCGCATTATGTCATCCGTCATGGCACGATGCGGGCGGGGCTTTATGCGCCGGTGAAGGAGGATAGGCAGACGCCGCATACGCAGGACGAACTCTATATTGTGATTGCGGGGACGGGGGAGGTGATCAATGACGGCGAGCGGCGTGCGTTTGCGCCGCAGGATATGATTTTTGTGAAGGCGGGCGCTGAGCATCGATTCGAGAATTTTTCTGATGATTTTACGACATGGGTGGTCTTCTGGGGGAAGCCGGGCGGGGAGAGTTAGCCAAGAAAGAAGTTCTGTTTTGAAAAAAAGAATTAAAAAACATTTTTGTTGATTTGGGCTAAAGGTCGTTGCAACAAAGCGGTCCAAATTAACAAAAGTTTTTTGCTTCTTTTTTTCAAAAAAGAAGTTCTTCCTGTCTTATTTTTGCTCCAATGCCGCTCAGCTCTGCTGCGGCTTGACGTCCAGAAAGCGTTTCAGCAGGTCGTCGCCGTCGATTTTTTCTTCGGTCAGGGCCATGGCGAGGACTTCGCCGCCGAAGACGTTGGGGGCCAGGATCATGTCCGGCTGAACGCGGCGGACGCGTTCCAAATTTTTACGATTTCCCACTGCCGCGACTTTTTTAGCGGCGGTGGTGAGTTCGCGCAGTGCCAGGATCACAAAGGCGTTTTCGGCGTCGTCGTCGGAGAGGGCGAGGACGGCCTGGGCGGTCTCGGCGCCGGCTTTGCGGAGCAGATCGAGGTCGGTGGCGTCGCCGATCATCATTTCGGCGTCCCCGAAGACGAGGTCTTCGTCCTCGACGATGGCGACCACCGACTGGTCACGCGCCAGCAATTCGCGGGCGGTGTTGCGGGCGAGCGGACCCTCGCCGCAGATGATGAAGTGGTTGACGTGCTTCATGCGGCGCCTCCGAGGTTCCAGAATGCGGCTAAGGCGGCCTTGGACGATGGGGCCGACGACCGCGGTGATCGAGGTGAGAAAGACACTCAGGCCGACGACGATGAGCGAAATGACGAACAGCCGGGCGTCGTCGCTTTTCGGCAGGATGTCGCCGTAGCCGACCGTGCTCATGGTGACCACGGTGAAGTACATCGCCTGCGGCAGGGTGACGATGGGCGGTGAAAAACCCTGGCCGAGGATGAGGGAGCCGAGGGTGCCATAGACCAGGAGCAGTGACGTGGCGGCGACGGCGAACAGCGTGCCGGCGGCCAGCGACGAGCGCCGAAACGTGGGGCCGGAGGCGCTGAGGGCGACCAGCAGGACGGCGAGATAGAGGACGGGGGTGGAGAAAAACGGCTGGTGGCTGAAGAAGAGGGCGAGTGCGAGTTGCGCGGCGGTGATGAGGATCGCGGAAATCCAGGCCAGGCGGGAGCCGAGCAGCAGGCCGATGGCGATAAAGACCTGCAACGCGCCGATGATGGCGGTGGGGACGCCGCGCAGAATTAGTTCCGGGACACCGGCGGCGAGCGGGTGCAGGGCGTCGAACAGGCCATTGAGCTGGAGATGCAGGTATTCGTCGATGTATTTCTGGACGGTGGGCAGCAAAGCCAGGGCACCGGCGATGCCGACGGCGAACGCGAGCGGGATCTGCGGGAACCACAGATCGAGGCGCGCGGTGCGGTAGATTGTCAGCCAGCCGGGTTTCGTGCGCTCCAGCCAGGCTTTGAGAAAAATCAAGCCGCGATCTCGACCTTAAAACTTTCGATGACGGGGTTGGCGAGGAGCTTTTTGGCCATGTCCTCGGCGGCGGTTTTGGCTGCGATGGGGTCGGTTTCGGCGAGGTCGAGCTCTATGACCTTGCCAGCGCGGACGTCGCCGACCTGTGGGAAGCCGAGGTTGTGGAGGGCGTGGCCGATGGCTTTGCCTTGGGGATCCAAGACTCCGTCCTTCAGCATCACGGTCACAATGGCCCTCACTGCATCATCTCCGGGCCTTTCATGTCGCGGGTGCCGGCTTCGGGCAGGATGCCGAGGCGGCGGGCGACTTCCTGGTAGGCTTCCTCGATTTTGCCGAGATCGCGGCGAAAGCGGTCCTTGTCCATTTTCTCGTTGGTTTTGGAATCCCACAGGCGGCAATTGTCCGGAGAAATTTCATCGGCCAGGACGATTTGCATGTCCTCGTTTTCATACAGGCGGCCGAACTCAATCTTGAAATCGACCAGGGTGATGCCGACGCCGAGGAACAGGCCGGTCAAAAAATCGTTGATGCGCAAAGTGAGGTGGACGATGTCGTCCATGTCCGGCGGGGTGGCCCAGCCGAAGGCGGTGATGTGTTCTTCCGCCACCAGCGGGTCGCCGAGCTGGTCGTTTTTATAATAATATTCGACGATGCTGCGGGGCAGGCGGGTGCCTTCCGGGATGCCCAGACGCTCCGACAGGCTGCCGGCGGCGACGTTGCGGACCACCACCTCGATCGGGATGATTTCGACTTCCTTAATAAGCTGTTCGCGCATGTTAAGTCGGCGGATGAAGTGCGTGGGGATGTTGATTTCCGCCAGGCGCATCATCAGGAATTCCGAGATGCGGTTGTTCAGCACGCCTTTGCCGGTGATCGTGCCCTTTTTCTGGGCGTTGAAGGCGGTGGCGTCGTCNNTTGAAATATTGCACGAGGGTGCCGGGTTCGGGGCCCTCGAACAGAATTTTTGCCTTGCCTTCGTAAAGCTGCCGGCGCCGGGCCATGCCAAAGAATCCTCAAAAAGCTCTGAAATCAGGGGACCCTATACCAACCAATCTCTGCTGGCGCCATGGCCGGACTGCCACCCCTGATGCGCGTGGCGGCGCGTTCACGGTCGGGGTGCTGTCCTTTATGAAATTTTGGCATGGAGGATAAAGAGGAATTTCCGCTGTACCGGGCCGCGAGCTGCGGGCTGCTGGCGATGCTGGTGTCGATCGGGATCGCGCGGTTCGGCTTTTCGCCGCTGGTGCCGGCGCTGGTGGCGGCAAAATGGTTTTCGGCGGCGCAGGCGTTCTGGCTGGGGGCGGCGAACCTGCTGGGATACCTGCTGGGAGCAGGATTCATGCGCAGCTGGACTGGCAAAATAGTCGCCAGGCCGGCGGTGTTGGCGATGCTGCTGCTGACCGATGTTTGTCTGGCGGCCTCCGCGCTGGATTTAGGAGAAATTTATTTTGGGGTGTGGCGGCTGCTCTCCGGCGTTACGGGGGGCGCGCTGATGGTGCTGATGGCCTCGGCGGTGACGGCGCGCGCGCCGCCGGCCAAACGCGGGCAGGTGGGCGGGATTACGTTTGCCGGCATGGGCGCGGGGATTCTTCTATCCGGCCTGGTGCTGCCGAAAATTCTGGTTTTTGGGCTGCCGGCGACGTGGCTGATTCTGGCGGGGATGTCGCTGGCGGCGACCGCCGCCGTGGCCGCCTTCATGCCGGCGTCCACGATCCATCCGGCGCCGGCCAAGCCGGGGGAGCGGGTTTTGACGCCGGCGATTCTTTTGCTCCTGGTCTCCTATGGGTTGTGCGCGGTTGGGTTTGTGCCGCACATGCTGTTTTTCGCGAGTTTTGTGGCGATCGGGCTGCATAAGGGGATCGCCGCCGGGGCGGGGGCGACGGCGATTCTGGGGCTGGCGGCGACGGTGGGGCCGCCGGTGCTGGGGCGCATCGCGGACCGGGCGGGCTTTTTGCCGACGTTGGCGGCGGGGTATTTGGGCATGGCGCTGTGCGCGGGGTTGCCGCTGGTGACCGCGGCGCCGTTGTTTTTGGATGTTTCGGTGTTTGGGGTGGGCGCGATCGGGCTAGGGACGGTGATGCTGACGTCCGGCGCGCTGTCCGGGATGGTACCGCCGGCGCGGCTGGCGGCGACGTGGGGGCTGGCGACGATTACCTATGCGGTGATGCAGGCGGTGTGCGCGGCGGGGTTTACCACCCTGTTTCACGCGACCGGGAGTTTTTTGGTGCTGTTCGCGGTGGCGGGCATGGCGACGATGGTGGCGGCGGGATGCGTGGCGGGGGCGAGCCGGGCAAAATAGGCGATCGCGCGTTATTTCGGCGGCTTGCTTCCGGCGTCACACTACCGTCATATATGCCTCGGCTGATCCGTTGGGAGACTTTGGCTTGTCTGTTACCACGCTACCGCGCGAGACGAGCGCCGCGCCGGTTGTGAAGCCCGCGGGGCGAGAGTTGGAGCTGAAATTTTTGGTTTCTGAGCCGGCGTTCAGGGCGAGCCAGAATTGGCCGATGCTGGCGCAAGCGGCGCCGCGAAGGGCGATGCGGCTGCGGAGTTTTTACTACGATACGCCGAGCGGGGCGCTGCACCGGCACAACATGGCGCTGCGGATGCGGGCGCAGCGGCGCGGGTTTTTGCTGACGCTGAAATATGAGGGCGGGTTTCCCGGCGGACCGTTCGAGCGCGGGGAAGTCGAGGTTTTTTCCCAAAACGCCGTGCCGGAGCCTGGCCTGCTCGGCGAGGAATTCGCCGCCGCGGTGGCCTCGGCGGCGGGCGGTGAAAAGCTCGTGCTGGCATATGAGACGGATATAAGGCGGATTACGCATCGGCTGAGCACGCCGACGGGCGAGATCGAACTGGCGTTTGATTCCGGACATATTTTGGCGGACGGCGCCAAAATGCCGGTGCGGGAAATTGAGCTGGAGCTGAAATCCGGAGAGCCGGCGGAGCTGTTTCGAGTTGGTATCGAGCTGGCGAGAAATTTTCCGGTGCGGCTCGGCACGCTGGCGAAGTCCGAGCGCGGGTTTCTGTTGCGGACCGGCACGCCGCCGGCGGTGGTGCGGGCCAGCCCCGCGCTGGCCGGGTCGCCGAGCGTGGATGAGGCGATTTCTGCCCTCCTTGGCGCGTGCGTCAAACAGTTTTTGGCGAATTTCGCGGCGTTCGAGGAGGGTGATTCGCAATACGCGATTCATCAGATGCGGGTCGCGCTGCGCCGGCTGCGGGCGCTGTTGGGGTTGTTTGGCAAGGCGTTTCCGTGCCCAGAGCTTTCGGCGTTTCGCCATGAGGCCAAAATGTTGGCCGGCGCGATGAATGGGGCGCGCGATATTGACGTGTTTCTGGACCTGCTGCGCGATGGGCCGTGCAGGGTGTTTGCGGATGTTGCCGGGTTTGCCGGCATGATGGGCGAATGCGCGGCGCGCCGGCGGGCGGAGTATGACAAAATCAAAATCCTGCTGGCCGCGCCGGAGACGACGGCATTCGTGCTGTCGCTGCAAAGCGCTCTGGCGCGCCGGGTGTGGCGCAATGGGTTGGACGCGGCGGCGCTGGCGCGGTTGGTTGCGCCGGCGCGGGATTTGGCGGGTCAGCAAATTAGCCGGATGCACCAGAAAATTCTCAAGCGGGGCGGCAAGCATTTGCGGCTTTCGGCGCATGACCGGCACGAGTTGCGCATCGGGGTAAAAAAACTTCGTTACACCACGGAAAGTTTTTCCGGATTGTTCGAGGCAAGGAAGCAGGTTCGCGGTTATCTCAGGTCCGCGGCCGGATTGCAGGACGCGCTGGGCGGTTTCAATGATCTCGTCATGGCGCAGAGGATTGTTGATACGCTGCCCGACCCTGATGGCCGCGCCGCCGGGATCGTTTTGGGCTGGTGCGCGCGCGGGGCGGTTTTGGATGCCGCACTGCTGGAGAGCTGGCGAGATTTTCGGCGGGCGAACAACCCGTTTGGGTGAACAAAGGAAGCAAGCAGCGCTTTTTTGAAAAAAAGCGCGCAAAAAACTTTACTCCCCTTCGGGCGAGGTTGGCCCGTAGCGGGCGAGCTTCGCCCGAAGGGAAGCAAAAGTTTTTTGGTTACTTTTTTTCAAAAAAGTAACTGCTTGCTTTCTCTCGGGTAAGGGGCGCGAATGGTGGGTTGCGGAAGGGCGCAACCCACCCTACGGGTCCGGGCAGTTATGATAACGGGGGTTAGAGGCCTAGGGCGTCGCGGGCGCGGTAGTACCAGCTTCCCGCAATCGTGGCGGGGACGCGGAAGAGGCGGCCGCCGGGGAAGGGGTAGTAGGGGAGATTGGCGATGATGTTGAAGCGGGTGGGGTCGCCGGTAACGGCTTCGGCCAGCAGGCGACCAAGGAGGTGGGTGGTGGTGACGCCGTGGCCGCTGCAGCCGTGGCTGAAGAGGAGGTTGTCGCCCAGGCGGCCCATTTGGGGGAAGCGGGTGAGGGTGAGGGCGAAATTGCCGGACCAGGCGTAGTCGATTTTGGCGTCCTTGAGGGATGGGAAGGTTTTGAGCATGTTGGGGCGGATTTTGGCGGTGATGGATTCGGAGTCGGTGCCGCCGTAGACGATGCCGCCGCCGTAGAGGATGCGGGTGTCGGGGGTGCGGCGGTAATAGTCCAGGACGTAGTTGGCGTCTTCGACGCAGACATTGCTGGGGAGCAGTTTGGCGGCTTCGTCGCCGAGGGGTTCCGTGGCGATGATCTGGGTGGTGACGGGCATGATGCGGGCGGTGATTTCTGGCAGGAGGTTGCCGAGATAGGCGTTGCCGCAGACCAAAATTGTTTTGCAGCGGACTTCGCCGTTGGGGGTTTTGACGACGGGGGTTTGGCCGTTTTCGATGGCGATGGCTGGAGAATTTTCGTAGATGGTTGCGCCGTGCGATTCGGCGGCTTCGGCTTCGCCTTGGACGAGGTTGAGGGGGTGGATGTGGCCGCCGAGGTGGTCGAGGAGGGCGCCGACGTAGCGGGTGGTGACGACGTGGTTTTGCATCTGGTCGTGGTCGAGGATGTCCATGGCCTGGTGGCCGTATTCGGACCAGATTTTTTTGTGGTGGCGCAGGCCTTCTAGTTGCTTTTGGGAGAAGGCGCAGAAGAGGCCGCCTTCGGTGAGGTCGCATTTGATGGCGTATTTTTTCACACGCTCGCGGATGATGGCGCCGCCTTCGAGGGCCATGGCGCCGATGGCTTTGCCGGGGCCGGGGCCGTAGCGGTCGGCGATGACGTCGAGGTCTCGGGAGTAGCCGTTGACGATCTGGCCGCCGTTGCGGCCGGAGGCGCCGAAGCCGACGCGGACGGATTCGAGGACGACGACGGGGATGTTTTTGGCGGCGAGTTCGAGGGCGGCGGAGATGCCGGTGAAGCCGGCGCCGATGATGCAAATTTCGGTGGTGATGGTGGTGGTGAGGGCAAGGCGAGCGGTTTGGCGGTTGGCGGTGGCGGCGTAGTAGCTGGGGGCGTGTTGGGTCATGGGTTTTTGCCTAGGAGGGCGACGCCGAAGAGGGCGCCGAGGACGGTGAAGGTGATGACCATGAGACGGATTTTGTAGGCTTCGTCGCGGGCCTCGGCGAGGACGTCTTGCTGGATTCTTATTCTGGCGGCGGCGAGGCGCTGCGGGAGGGGGGCGGTGCCGGTGGTGATG
>PLFB01000018.1 GCA_003137135.1 Acetobacteraceae bacterium | reverse complement strand
GCGATCTTCTTCGACGCGTCGTTGATGTCAGCCATCGCCTTGATGGCCCGACCGACGACGGCACCGCCCTTCTCCGCCTGTTCCCGCGCCGCGGCGGACAACTGGTTCGCCTGCGCGGCGTTATCGGCGTTCTGCTTGACCGTCGAGGTCATCTCCTCCATTGAGGATGCGGTCTGCTCGAGACTTGACGCCTTTTCCTCGGTCCGCTGGCTCAGGTTGGAATTGCCCTGGGAGATCTCATCGGCGCCGCGGGTCACTTCGCCGGCCGCCGTTTTGACGCGGCCGACGACTTCGGCCATGTTGTCGGCGAGGTTGTTGATGGCGGCTTGTTGTGCTGCGGGGTTTTTGGCGTTTTGGATGGCGTCTAGGGCGGCTTGCTGGTGTTGTTCGTCGATGACGGGGGCGGGGATGGAGAAGCTGGCGAAGGTGCCGATGAGGCCGGGGAGGAGGAAGCAGGTGAGCAAAAAACCGATGCGGGAGGGGTTGGGCATGGGGAGGGGATGGCGTGGATTTTTGGCGGGGTCAAATGGGCTGTCAGGCTTTGGATAAGTTGGAGGCGCGGCAAGTCGTGGATGCCGGCAGGCGCTGGCATGACGGGATACGGGTGGGGCGCGGGCTAGGTAATGCAACCGGTAAAGTGTTGATAAAACAAAAGTTTTTTGGTTCTTTTTTTCAAAAAAGAACTTCTTGCTGGCTTGCTTAACGGCCGGGTGGCGTGGGGTTGGGAATTGGGTTATGGAGTCGGCACGCGCCATGGGGCGCGGGCGCGGCGGGGGCAGGGGCTCTCGGCGCGGTGACATGAAAAAGCGGCTCGGGGTGAGGAAAAGCTCTGGTGACCGCGCGATACGCCTGGACGGATTTTTTTCATCCCCGCGGCGTTTCAGGCCACATGGTCCGTGGCTGTGCTGTACGCGGCACTAGCCAGACCCATGCCGCCCGAGGCGCCGCTCTCCGTTTGATGGTTTTTCGCGCTTAGCCTGGTTTTGTTCACCTTCGCCGTGTTGTGAAGGATGCTTTGGATGTTTGATAAATATTTTCGTAAAGAACTCGCCTGGGGCGGGGCCAATTTGATTCTGGAGACGGGCAAGGTGGCTCGTCAGGCGGATGGGGCGGTGGTGGCGTCCTATGGCGATACCGTGGTGCTGGCCACCGTGGTGGGCGCCAAGAGCGCGAAACCGGGGCAGGATTTTTTTCCGCTGACGGTGAATTATCAAGAAAAGTTTTTTGCGGCGGGGCGGATTCCGGGCGGGTTTTTTAAGCGCGAGGGGCGGCCGACCGAGAAGGAGACGCTGGTTTCGCGGCTGATCGATCGGCCGATCCGGCCGCTGTTTCCGCATGGGTTCCGCAACGAGGTGCAGGTGGTGGTGACCGTGCTGAGCCATGATCTGGAGAATGATCCGGATATTTTGGCGCTGGTGGCGGCTTCCGCGGCGCTGACGATTTCGGGGATACCGTTTTTTGGGCCGGTCGGGGCGGCGCGGGTTGGGTATATCGATGGGGAATATGTGCTGAACCCGACGGTGAGCCAGCGGATTGAGAGTGGGCTGGACCTGGTGGTGGCGGGCACGACCGAAGGTGTGTTGATGGTGGAGTCCGAGGCCGGCGAGCTTTCGGAAGATGTGATGCTGGGGGCGGTGACGTTTGGGCATGCGGCGTTCCAGCCGATTATCCAGGCGATTATTGAGCTGGCGGAGCACTCGGCGAAGGACCCGTGGCCGCTGACGGAGCTTTCGGAGGAAGAAAAGGTTCTGACCGAGCGGGTTGATGCGTTGGCGCGTGAAGGATTTCGGCAGGCCTACACGGAGACCCAAAAACAGAGCCGGTATGAGAAACTGGGGCTGGTCAAAAAGGACGCGGCGGCGGCGCTGACGGCGGAAGGGTTGGATGCCGGGAAGGCCAAGGAGCTGTTCAAGGATCTTGAGGCGGATATTGTTCGTAATAATATTCTTGATACCGGGTTGCGGATTGATGGGCGGGATACGCGCACGGTGAGGCCGATACTGGCCGAGGTGGGCGTGCTGCCGCGGACACATGGCTCCGCGCTGTTTACGCGCGGGGAGACGCAGGCGCTGGTGGTGGCGACGCTGGGCACGGCGCAGGATGAGCAGGTGGTGGATGCGGTGGAAGGCGAATTCCGCGAGCATTTCATGCTGCATTATAATTTCCCGCCGTATTCGGTGGGGGAGACCGGAAGGATGGGATCGCCCGGGCGGCGCGAGATTGGGCATGGGAAATTGGCTTGGCGGGCGGTGCATCCGCTGCTGCCGGCGAAAGACAAGTTTCCTTATACGCTGCGGATTGTGTCCGAGATTACCGAGTCTAATGGGTCGTCATCGATGGCGACCGTGTGCGGGACGTCTCTGGCGCTGATGGATGCGGGGGTGCCGCTGCTGCGGCCGGTCGCCGGCATTGCGATGGGGCTGATCAAGGAGGATCGGGGGTTCGCCGTGCTGTCCGATATCTTGGGGGATGAGGACCATCTCGGGGATATGGACTTTAAGGTCGCGGGGACGGAACTGGGTGTGACGTCGCTGCAGATGGATATCAAGATCACCTCGATCACGCCTGAGATTATGCGGATTGCGCTGGAGCAGGCGAAGGAAGGGCGGCTGCATATTCTGGGCGAGATGGCGAAGGCGTTGACGAGCGGGCGGGAGATTGTTTCCTCGAATGCGCCCAAGATCACCGTGATTACGGTGCCGAAAGATAAGATCCGGGATATTATCGGGACCGGCGGCAAGGTGATCCGGGAGATCGTCGAGCAGACGGGAGCCAAGATTGATATTGATGATGATGGCACCGTGAAGATCGCGGCGAGCGACGATAAGAAGGCGCAGGCGGCGATCGACAAGATCCGCGGGATTGTGGCGGAGCCGGAGCTGGGGCTGATCTATACGGGCAAGGTGGTGAAGACGGCGGATTTTGGCGCGTTTGTGAACTTTTTGGGGGCCAAGGATGGGCTGGTGCATATCTCTGAACTCGCGCAGGCGCGGGTGAATAAGACCACGGATATCGTGAAGAATGGCGATGTCGTGAAGGTGAAGGTGATCGGGTTTGACGACCGCGGGAAGGTGAAATTGTCCATGCGGATGGTGGACCAGGCGACGGGGGAGGATATCTCGGAGCAGGTGGGCACCAAGGGAAGGCGGGACGCGGCGGAGTAAGGCAGGAAGTAAGAACTACTTTTTTTGAAAAAAAAGTAGCAAAAAAACTTTTGGCCGCTTCGCGCTGGGGCGTTGGCCCCCTGGAAGCCGATAATCGCCTCCGCTGGAGGCGATTATCGGCTTCCAGGGGGCCAACGCCCCAGCGCGAAGCGGCCAAAAGTTTTTTGGTTCTTTTTTTCAAAAAAGAACTTCTTGCTTACTTTC
>PLFB01000066.1 GCA_003137135.1 Acetobacteraceae bacterium | reverse complement strand
AGGTGGATGATTTTCTCCCGAAATTTTGCAAACCGCGCCTGGTTGGCCTGAAACACCAGCGCCTTGGGCTGCCCCTTAAACGTCACCGGCGCCTCCGCGATCACAAAAAAATCGACCGCCCCATCAAGCTCGTTCAGCCGCAGTTCCAGCAGGTCGAGTTCGTTGAAAAACGTGAAACAATCAAACACCCGCTTCGTCATTCACGTCCCCACCGCCATTGACAGCCGGATGCTTTTGTAGGAACTTTTATACATCACTTGCCGCCATCGGTGTTCCCCATGCCCATCACTACCCTCTCCAGCCGCGAATTCAACCAGGACACCGGCCGCGCCAAAAAAGCCGCCGCCGCCGGCCCGGTTTTCATCACAGACCGCGGCAAACCCGCGCACGTCCTGCTCACCATCGAGGACTACCACCGCCTCGCAGGCCCCGCGCCCAGCATCATCGACCTGATCGCGATGCCCCCCCGCAGCGAGGATATAGAAATCGAATTTCCCCGCGCGCTCGGATTCGCCCGCGAAGTAGACTTGTCTGATTGATGTATCTGCTGGACACCAACGTCGTCTCGGAGCTTCGTAAAACCAGACTGGGTAAAGCGCACCCGAACGTCACCGCCTGGGTCCAGCCGATTTCAGCCGCCACCATGTTCCTCTCGGTCATCACAATCCATGAAATCGAAGCCGGTATTTTGCGCGCGCAGCGACGGGATGCCTCCAAAGGGGCCGTCCTGCGAACCTGGCTGGAAGCCCAAGTTTTTCCCGCATTCGCCGGCCGCATCCATCCCGTCGATATCGCAACCGCCCGCCTCGCCGCCGAGTTTTCCGTCCCGAACCCAAAACAACTCGGCGACGCATTGATCGCCGCCACCGCCCTTATTCACGGCCTCACCCTCGTCACCCGCAACATTATGGATTTTTCCTCCACCGGCGTCCGGCTCGTGAACCCCTGGGATTAATCCGCCCGCCGCAGCTCCCGATAAACCCCGCCCTCCCGCGAAAAATGCGGATTGTAGAACGGATCATACGGCAGCACCGCCGCGTGCCGTTGCCGCATCGCCTCGTTCTCCAGCATGAAGCGCGCCACCTTGCTCTCGTTCAAATCATCCCCCCGGCTCATGCTCTCCCGGTGCTCCGCCGTCACATCCGCCAAAAACACAATTTGGTGCCCCGCCTGGGACAACTTGATGCACAGATCCACATCATTGAACGCGATCGTCAGTTCCGCCTCGTCAAATCCCCCCACCTCGTCAAACGCGCTTTTGCGCACCAGCATGCACGCCGCCGTCACCGCGGAAATCTGCTGGTTCACCATCGCCCGCATCACGTACCCCGGCGACTCCCCCGGTATCCCCCTAAACGCATGGTCCGCGATCCCGCCCACCCCCAGCACCACCCCGCCATGCTGCACCGTGCCGTTCGGATACAATAATTTCGCCCCCACCGCGGCCACCTTCTCATCCATCAGGCACTCATTCACCATCGTCCGCAGCCAGGCCGGGTTTTTCACAAACACATCGTTATTCAAAAACAGCAGATACTCATACCTTGCCGCCCGCGCGCCCACATTATTGATGCGCGAATAATTGAACGGCTCCGCGATCCGTATCACCTGCGTCTTCGGCTTATTCGCCTGCTCGGTGCAAAAATTCTCCGCCGCCTCGCTGTTCGACCAATTATCCAGCAGCAAAATCTCATAATTCACATCCGCGGTATGTTTCCGAATCGCCTCCACGCAAGCCCGCGTCAGATCAATATGATCCCTGAACGGAATCAAAATCGAAACCCCCGCCTTCTTCTTCGCCGCCGGCGGCAGCCACGAAACCCGGTAACAAGTCAGGCCCGCGCGGGAGGCCACCTCCGCGCCCAGTTTCCGCCGTTTCAGATGCGCCGCCACCGCCCGCTGCCCGGCGGACGCCGCCGCCGGCTTCGCCGCCCCCGCGCCAGCGGTGGAGGACGCCGATTTACGCCAGTGATACAGCACCTCCGCCACATGATGAATCTCGGAAGGCGGAATTGTCTCAGCCACCCGCAGCAAAAAATCATGGTCCTGCGCGCCGTCGAAAACCGGGTCGAACGCCCCCACCTCCCGCGCCAGCGCCGCGTCGCACATTACGAAATGGCAGATATAATTCAGCTCGATCAGCAGCCGGTAATTGAAATCCGGTTTTAAATGCGGGTCCGAAAGCGAGCCCGACCGGTCCACCTTATCCTCATCCGAATACAGCAGCCGCGCACCCGTAGCGGCCTGCGCGCGGAGCAAAATATCCAGCGCATCAGGCTCCAGCAGATCATCCTGATCCATGAACGCCAAAAACTCCCCCTGCGCCGCCGCAATCCCCCGATTGGTCGCCCGCGAAATCCCGCCATTGGTCTTTTGCGCCAAAACCTTGATGCGAGAATCCAGCGCCGCCAGCCGCTTCAGAAGGTCGGTCAAATCCGCATCCTGGCTGCCGTCATCTACAAGTATCAGCTCCCAATGCCGAAAACTCTGGGCCCGCACCGAATCCACCGCCACCAGCAACTCGCCCAGCACCGGCTGGTAAACCGGGCAAATGATCGAAACGATTTTGTCCCCCGCCGGCAGCGCGCCATATTTCTGCACCGCCCGCGCCTTCGCCCCCGGCAGCGCCTTGCCCGCCCAGCGCGCATAATCGCTGATCAAATACCGGTCGCCCGGCAGCGCCGCCTTCAACTCCCGCCGCAAATGATACGCATATCTAAAAAGCTCATCCGCCCGCGCGATCAGCGCATTGATCCGCTGCCGTTCCGAATCCCCCGGATACACAATCTCCACCGGGCTGCCGCGCAACTCCACCCGCTCCGGCATCGCGTAGAACGAGATCATCACCCGCCCGCCATGCCGCAATTCGGTGGGCGGCGAAAACGCAAACCCGCAGGCCGGCTCCGCCCCCAGCGCCTCCGCCACGTCGGCCCGGAACAGATCGGCGGTCAGTTCCGCCAGCGGCTGCCCATTCGTCATCACCAGAATCTTCACACCGCCGGTCTTCGCATTCGTCCGATGGTCGATGTTCAAGGCCCAGCCTTGCACCAGCCCATCCACCAGCCCGTCCATCATGCCATCCGCATGGCTTTCGCGCGCCAGGCAAAAATGCAGCTCCCCCATCGCCATGCCGGAGCGTGTGGAAATCGTCACCGGCCGCCCGTCGAGATTGGCGAAACTCAACACATGCCGCCCGCCATCCTGGTAACTGCGCGGTATCGCGTACCGGAACCCGACATTTTCCGACGGCAGCTTGAACGCCGCCAGATGTTCCCGCGCCAGCCGGCAAGAAATCACATCCACGATCACGCCGTCGATCAGCACCCGCAGTTTCAGTTTTTCCTTTGGCGCCGCGCGATCAACCGCCCAGCCCTCCAGCACCGCGCCGTCCATCCGGTCCAGATACGCCAAAACACTTTTTTCGGCGCCCGGAACCAGTGTTTCCGCCACCGCTTTCTTGCGCACACGCGTCGCCGGCGGCGGGCTGACGCGCTCCATCACGTAAAGCCCTCGATCTCGGCGAGCAGTGCGGCCGTCGTCATCTGCCGGCAATACCCCGCATTATTCCGCAACGAATTTTCATGCCGCGCCAGACTTTGCGTCGCGCAGGCATCCGTCACCAATGTGACCAGATAGCCCAGATCGCACGCATCGCGCACCGCCGAATCCACGCACTGGTCCGTCAGCGCCCCCGCGATCACCAGCTGCTTTATGCCCAGATTGCCCAGAACGTAGTGCAAATTTGTCGAAATGAACACCGAAGACGAGGTTTTCGTCAGCACGATTTCATCGCCCTGCGGCGCGATCTCATCCATCACCTGCGCATCGCGCGAGCCTTTCGGACAAAACAATCCCGAAATCTTATAGTCGAGGCTCAGGTCGCGCCCATCCAGCGTCAGGCTCGCGATCACGGTGTAGATCACCTCGATTTTAGCACCCCGGCACGCCGCCTGCAGTTTTTGCATGTTCGGCAGCGCCACCTGGCGCATCCGCCGGAAAAAATAGCCGTATGTCTCGGCCACCTCCCCAGGGTCCATGCCGGCATATTCGCCGCCATCCTCCATCGTGTAATTCTGCACGTCGATGAACAGCATGGCGCTGCGCGACGGCACCAGCTTCACATTCCGGCTCAACCCGAAATTTTTCATCCCGCGGCACCCTCCATGCGCGCCAGCGCTTGCGGCAGCAGCCGCGCCAACCGCGCGGCCCAGGCCAGTTGGCCGGCTTCCCCCTCGATCAAATCCTGCCGGATCTCGATCTCCAAATAGTCCAGCCCGCCGGCCTCCGCATGCACCGGCACGCCGTAATCGGTCTCATCGCTCACCCGGTAAGGCTCGTTCTCCCCCACCACCAGCCCGCCTTCTTCCCGCAGCAGCGCCGCCAGCGCCTGCGACAGCCGCGGCGCCCGGTTATACAGCACCGCCACCTCCACCGACCGCGGCACGCCCAGATACACCGGCGTAAAACTATGCATCGCCACATACACCGGTTTTTCCGCCCGCGCCGCAATCGCCCGCCGGATCGCCGCATGATACGGCTCGAACACCGCCTCCAGCCTGGCCCGCTTGCCCGCCTCGTCCAGCCCCACATTCCCCGGAATCGCCGTCGCCTCACTGATCACCGGAAACGCCGAGGGCACGCTCGGCTGCCGATTACAGTCCACCACCAGCCGCGAATAGGTTTGAAAAACCGCCTCCGCCCCCAGCATCCGCGCCAGATGCGACGTCACCCCCGCGATCCCGATATCCCACGCGATATGCCGCCGCAAATCCGCCTCGGCCACACCCAGATCTCCCAACGCCCGCGGAATTTTTCGCCCCGCATGGTCCGCCGTCAGCAAAAACCGGTTTTTTGCAGCGCCCTCATGCTCAATTCTAAAGGCCGGCGGCTCGTCGGCCGCCAACAATCCCGCCGTCATGGCTTCCACACAATCGCCGCCGGCGCCGGCTCGAATGGATCATACCGCAGCACCGTCCCATTCATCACCGAAACCCCGGTCAGCGCCAGAATAAACGCCCAATGGCTCACCAGCAGCGTCGTTGCCTGCTCCCCATCCGCCCGCATCGCCTCGCGAAACGCAGCCGCCCGGAGCACGATTTCCTCCTCGGTCTCCCGCGCATCGGGCCACCATCTTTCCGGCAGATGGTCAAAATCGTGCTGCGGGAACGCCGCCGCCAGCAGCTCCGGATGCCGGCCGACATCGCAGGTGAAGGCATACCGCTCCCGCACCTCATGCATCACCGTCACCGGCACCTTATGCCGCCGCAAAAACGGCTCCGCCGTCTGCAGCGCGCGGGTATAGGGCGAGACGATGATGCGCGTAATCGCCGCCTCCGCCAGCGCCTCGGCGGCCAGCTCGGCCTGCTGGTGCCCAAGCTCGGTCAGCTCCGGGTCCTCGATGCCGGGGTCGCGGCGGGTTTCGGTGAAGAGGCGGTTGAATTCGCTCTGGCCATGGCGGAGTAAGATCATAAGAAAGCAGTTACTTTTTTTGAAAAAAAAGTAACCAAAAAAACTTTTGCTCCTGGGGGCGTTGGGACGGGCATTGCCGATAATCGCCTCCATCGGAGG
>PLFB01000070.1 GCA_003137135.1 Acetobacteraceae bacterium | reverse complement strand
CCCGCGGAGGGGCTTTTTTCAAAAAGCGCTTCTTCCTTCTACAACCCCGTACTCGCCGTCCGCGTAACCCCGGCCTGCGCTAATCGGCTCCAAGCGGCGGCAAGCGAGCCGTTGAGGTCGATGGCGCGGCAGGCGTCTTCGATGATGGTGGCGGAAAAACCGAATTTCCGGGCATCCTCGGCGGACCAGGCGACGCAGTAATCGGTGGCCAGCCCCACGCAGAACACGTTGGTAATGCCGCGCGAGGACAAATACCCGTCCAGCCCGGTCTTGGTTTCGCGGTCGGCCTCCAGGAAGGCCGAGTAGCTGTCGATCTGCGGATTCGAGCCTTTCCGGATGATGGCGGCGGCGTG
The DNA here is from genome assembly GCA_003137135.1 of Acetobacteraceae bacterium. GTDB lineage: Bacteria > Pseudomonadota > Alphaproteobacteria > Acetobacterales > Acetobacteraceae > Acidocella. The sequence continues at coordinate 4,546 of PLFB01000070.1, read as the reverse complement.
CGGGATGTCGAGGTTTTTGTGCAGCGCGGCGCCCGGTGTCGCCATTACGCAGTGCGTCGGCCAAAGGGTCTGCTCGCCATATGGAAGTGCTATCGACTCGAAGGCGGTTTTGCCTTCATGCTGGGCGGCAAAAGACACGTGATTGGCCGGGTGCCAGTCCTGCGTGATGACGACGGTTGCAAAGCGCCGCGCCAAAATGTTGATGAGCGGGATGACGGCGTCGCCGTGCTCGACGGCGAGCGCGCCGCCCGGGCAGAAATCGTTCTGCACGTCGATGACCAGGAGGGCGGCGGTGTTTTTCATGGCTGGACCATAGAATGAGGCGGGTGGGGGAACTAGACAGGGGACGTAAAAGACACTAAGGCTGCGCGCCTTGACTGAACGCGGGAGGTTTTTCCGGATTTCCGGAAGGCCGTATGGACCGCGGTCTATTGCGCGTCCCGGTTTGGGTTGCCAAAGGATGAAGGTGCATGGCTAAGAAGATTGTCGGGTATATAAAGCTGCAAATTCCGGCGGGCAAGGCCAATCCGTCGCCGCCGGTGGGTCCGGCGCTCGGGCAGCGCGGTTTGAACATCATGCAGTTCGTTAAAGAATTCAACGCGGCGACGCAGGGCATGGAGCCCGGTATGCCGGTACCCGTGGTAATCACCGCGTTCGGCGACCGGACGTTTTCGTTCATCATGAAAACCCCGCCAAATACGTATTTTCTAAAAAAGGCCGCCGGCATCACCAAGGGCACCACCACGCCCGGCAAGGGTGCCGCCGTCGGCAAGGTGACGATGGCGCAATTGCGGGAAATCGCCGCGACCAAGATGGTGCACATGAACGCCAATGACGTGGACGGCGCGGTCAGGATGCTGATCGGCTCGGCCCGCTCGATGGGCGTGACCGTGGTGGAGGGCTGAACGATGGCACATGACAAGCGCCTGAAGGCCGCCTATGCCGCCATCGACCGGACCAAAAATTACGCGCTGGTCGAGGCCGTCAAACTGGCGAAGGCGAACGCCAAGGCAAAGTTCGACGAGACCATCGAAATTTCGCTCAATCTGGGCATCGACCCGCGCCACGCGGACCAGATGGTGCGCGGCCTGATTTCCCTGCCCAACGGCACCGGCAAGGTGCTGCGCGTCGGCGTGTTCGCCCGCGGCGCGAAGGCGCAGGAGGCAACGGACGCCGGCGCCGACGTGGTGGGCGCCGAGGATTTGGCTGAAAAAGTCCAGGCCGGCGACATCCAGTTCGACCGCTGCATCGCGACACCCGACATGATGGCGCTGGTCGGCCGCTTGGGCAAAATTCTGGGCCCGCGCGGCCTGATGCCGAACCCGAAACTCGGGACGGTTACCATGGACGTGAAGGGCGCGGTGACCGCCGCGAAATCCGGCCAGGTGGAATTCCGCGCCGAAAAGGCCGGCATTATTCACGCCGGCATCGGCAAGGCGAGTTTTGACGAGACCAAGCTGGTGGAAAACGCCAAAGCCCTGGTCGATGCGGTGCAAAAGGCCAAGCCGACCGGCGCGAAAGGTACGTATTTGCAGAAAATCGCGGTGAGTTCGACGATGGGGCCCGGCATCCGGGTCGATGTCGCGAGCCTCTCCGCCTAATGCGCGCGGGGATGGTGGGGCGGCCGCGCGCCAAAAAATGAGAATTCCGGCGGGCAACCGCCGGGGGCAGGGGCCTTTGCAAAAAGGCTCCGAACCCTGTCCGAGACCGTCTGCATCCTTCGGGATTTAATGTTTGAAAAAACGCAAACGGTAGACGAGGTGCCAGAGAATTTTGGCGACAAAAGGCTTTGGTGGTTCTGACGCGTAGGACAGGCGATGGGTGCCGGGGATGGTCCCTTGCACCTGGGGTAACCTGATGGTTTTGGGGCCAAAACCCCAAAAACATCGCCAAGTTGGAGACCGACGTGGATCGCACGGAAAAACGCGAATTCGTCGCTGAGCTTTCGAACGTGTTCGCCAGCACGTCCATGATCGTCGTCACCCGCAATAACGGGATGACGGTCGCGGACGTGACGGCGTTGCGCCGGAAGATGCGCGAAGCAGGCGCGAATTTTAAAGTGGCGAAAAACCGTCTGGCCCTCCTCGCTTTGGATGGAACCCGGTTCGACGGCCTAAAACCCCTGATGAAGGGGCCGACCGCCATTTCCTGGTCCGCGGACCCGGTGGCGGTGGCGAAAGCGGCCGTTGACTTCGCCAAAACCAACGAGAAGTTCGTACTGGTCGGCGGCGCGCTCGGCGCCCAGGTGCTGGATGCATCTGGCGTCAAGGCGCTCTCCGAACTGCCGTCGCTGGATTCGCTGCGGGCCAAGTTGCTGGGGCTGCTCGCCGCCCCCGCCACGCGGATCGCGGGTGTCTTGCAGGCGCCGGCCGGACAGCTCGCACGGGTTTTCGCGGCGTATGCCGATTCCAAGAGCGAGGCGGCCTAGCGGGGCGCGCCCAAATGGCAGCCCTGCGTGGTGCGGGCTTGCCTTGAACCCATCAAAGCCTAGTTATGTGAGAGAGAAAAATGACCGACCTGAGCAAACTTGTTGACGAACTTTCAAAGCTGACGGTTTTGGAAGCCGCCGAGCTGTCCAAAATGCTGGAAGAGAAGTGGGGCGTTTCCGCCGCGGCACCCGTGGCCGTGGCGGGCGTCGCCGCGCCGGCCGGCGGCGGCGCGCCGGCCGCCCCGGTTGAGGAGCAGACCGAGTTCACCGTGATCCTCGCCACCGTCGGCGAGAAGAAGATCAACGTGATCAAGGAAATCCGCACGATTACCGGGCTTGGCCTGAAGGAAGCGAAAGACCTGGTTGAGGGCGCGCCCAAAACCGTGAAGGAAAACGCGACCAAGGACGAGGCCGCGGCGATTAAGAAAACCTTGGAAGAGCAGGGCGCGACTGTCGAAATTAAGTAATTCTTTCCTTCACGCGCGGCCTCTGGGCCGTGCGGCATGAACGCCTAAAGGGCGGGCGATTATCGCAAGGTAGTCGCCCGCTGTCTGTTGTTTTTTTTCGTGACGTGCGTAGCGGCTGCAAAATGGAATTGAGGTTGACCTAATGAACGCGATGAATGGTTTTGGCAAAGGTTCTTTTACTGGCCGCAAGCGCATTCGCAAAAGCTTCGGGCGCATCCCCGAAGTGGCGCCGATGCCCAACCTGATCGACGTGCAGCGCGCCAGCTACGATTCGTTTTTGCAGATGCACATCAAGCCGGATGCGCGCACCCATTCCGGCATCCAGGAAGTCTTCAAATCCGTCTTCCCGATCGACGATTTCGCCGGCCGCGGCCGGCTGGAGTTTGTGCACTACGAACTCGAAGAGCCGAAATACGACGTCGAAGAATGCATCCAGCGCGGCATGACCTACGCCGCACCGCTGAAAGTGATTCTACGGTTGATCGTGTGGGATCTGGATGAGGACACCGGCGCCAAATCCATCCGGGACATCAAGGAGCAGCCGGTCTANNACGGCACCGAGCGCGTGATCGTCTCCCAAATGCACCGCAGCCCCGGCGTGTTTTTCGACCATGACCGCGGCAAGACGCACTCCTCCGGCAAATATCTTTTTACCGCGCGCGTGATTCCGTACCGCGGCTCATGGCTCGACTTTGAGTTTGACGCCAAGGACCTCGTGTACGTGCGCATCGACCGGAAAAGAAAGCTGCCGGTGACGACGCTGCTCTACGCGCTCCCCAGCAAAGCCACCGAAGCCCTGCGCGCCGCGCGCGAAGCCAAAGGCGAGACACTCGAAATCGCCGAAATCAAGGGCATGGATTCCGAGGAAATCCTTGGCGAGTTCTACGGCAAGGTGATGTTCACCTCAACGAAGGGCCAGTGGGCGCGCCCGTTTGAGGCGGAGGCGTTCCGGAACCAAAAGCTCATCGAGGATCTGGTCGATGCCGATACCGGCGAAGTGGTGGCGAAGACCGACGAAAAACTCACCGCCCGCGTGGTGCGGCGGATCGCCGAAAAAACCAAGCGCGTCCTGGTGGCGCGCAACGACCTGCTGGGCCGCTACATCGCCGAGGACCTATTCGACCCCGCGACCGGCGAAATTTTCGTCGAAGCCGGCGAGGAACTGGTGGAAGCCAAACTGGCACTTCTGGAAGACAAGGGTTTTGACGAACTCCCGACCCTGGCCATCGACCAGAGCAACGGCCCGTGGATCCGCAACACTCTCGCGGTGGACAAGAACAGCAACCGCGAAGACGCGCTGATCGACATTTATCGCGTCATGCGCCCCGGCGAACCGCCGACCTCCGAGACCGCCGAAGCCCTGTTCCGCGGCCTGTTTTTTGACGCCGACCGCTACGACCTCTCCGCCGTCGGCCGCGTCAAAATGAACATGCGCCTGGGCCTGGAATGCGAGGACACTGTCCGCACCCTGCGCAAGGAAGACGTGATCCGCACGCTCAAAATCATGTGCGAACTGAAGGACGGCCGCGGCCAGATCGACGACATCGACAATCTCGGCAACCGCCGCGTCCGTTCCGTTGGCGAACTGATGGAGAACCAGTACCGCGTCGGCCTGCTTCGCATGGAGCGCGCCATCCGCGAGCGCATGAGC
>PLFB01000163.1 GCA_003137135.1 Acetobacteraceae bacterium | reverse complement strand
AGTTTTTTGGTTACTTTTTTTTAAAAAAGTAACTGCTTTCTTACCCCTTCCGCCTCCCGCATCACCCGCAAAAAATTCCCGCCCCAAATCTTCCGCACCGCGTCTTCATCAAACCCGCGGCGGAGAAACTCCTGCGTCAGATGCGGCGTCTGGCTGGCGTTCATAAAACCCTTCACGCCCCCGCCCCCGTCAAAATCCGTCCCGATCCCGACATGATCGATCCCGATTTTCTGCACCGCGTACGCCACATGGTCCACGATGTCGGCGACCGACAATTCCGAAGCCCGCGCTTTGGGTTTCAAAAACCCGGAGACGATCGTAATCTGCACCAGCCCGCCGGAATCGCGCAGCGCAAAAAGCTGCTCGTCATCCAAATTGCGCGGATGGTCGCACAGCGCGCGCACGCAGGAATGCGTCGCCACCACCGGCGCGCGGGAAACAGCCGCCGCCTGCATCATCGTGCTTTTTGCCGCGTGCGACACGTCCACCAGTATCCCCAGCTCGTTCATCCGCGCGATGCAGGCCCGCCCAAAATCCGAAAGTCCGCCAAACTCCGTTTCGGAATCGTTTAAATCCTTGCGCGGAATCGCCGCGTCCGCCAATTCGTTATGCCCGTTATGCGTCAGCGTGACATACCGCACGCCGCGGCGAAAAAACGCATCCAGCGCCTCGACATCGCGCCCCAGCGCGTAGCCGTTCTCAATCGCCGGCACGATCGCAACCCGCCCCGCCGCGTGCGCCGCCTCGATGTCATCGGCACTCAGCGCCAGCACCCCGCCCGAGCCATTTGCCGGCGCCATCGCCGAAATCGCCGCCAGCATTCCCTCCGCCCGCGCGCGGGCCAGAGCATGGCCGGCGTCATCGCGCGGCCCCTGCGGCACATAGGCCGCAAAGCACACCGCCCCCACGCGCCCGGCGCGCAATTTCGGCAAATCCACGCAGCGCGGCCCGTCCTCGAACGGGCTCGGCCCGTCCGGCCAGGGAATGTCAACATGGGAATCGAGCACCAGCAGGCCGGGCAGCAAGTCAGAATTCATCATGCGCCATCGTTCAAGGCCGCGCGCCCCGCGTCAAGCGCCTTGCGCATCACGGAAGGTAACGGCGCCAAAGCCGCCGGCGCTCGCAACCCGCCCGCCGGCAACACCGGGACCCGGGCGAAAAAAACATCCACCGTCAGCGCGAAATGCGTGAAAACATGCTCAACCTCGCCCGCCTTGCGCCAATCCGCTGCCACCGGCGCGCGCGCTGGCAGCCCCATCATCCCCCCCAGCAGCCCCTTATCCGGCCGTTTTTCCAAAAACACGTTATTGGCCTCGTCCATCAGCACGTACGCCGCCCACCGCCGCGGCGGCCGCTCCGGCTTTTTGCCCCGCGCCGGCAGGTCTCCCGCCAGACCCCGCGCCAACGCCGCGCACGCGCTCGCCCAGGGGCACCGCCCGCAATCCGGGCTTTTGGGTGTGCAAACCGTCGCCCCCAGATCAAACAGCGCCTGCACGAAATCCCCCGGCGCCGCCCGCGCCGCCTTATCCGCCAAAAATTTCTGGGCCGCCGCCGCCATCGCCTTTTTCCCCGCCGGCAATGGCGCCGTCACGGCAAACACCCTTGCCGCCACCCGCTCCACATTCCCATCCACCGGCAACACCGGCATCCCAAAGGCGATCGCCGCAATCGCCGCCGCCGTATAAGGCCCGACGCCCGGCAGCGCCCTCAAACCCTCAACCGTGCGCGGAAATCCGCCCATTCCCGCCACCACCTTGGCGCAGGCATGAAGATTTCTCGCCCGCGCATAATACCCCAGCCCCGCCCACATCCCCAGCACCTCATCCACCGGCGCCGCCGCCAGATCCTCCACCCGCGGATACGCCGCCAGAAATTTGTTAAAATACGGTTTTACCGTCGCCACCACCGTCTGCTGCAGCATGATTTCCGACAGCCAAACATGGTAAGGATTCTTTACCTCACCCGGCCCCGCCCGCCACGGCAAGTGCCGCCGATTCGCGCCGTACCATTTCAGGAGTTTTGCCGCCGATGGCCCGCTCACCAAAACCACCCCTCCCGCCGCCGCAACCGCCACCCCGCGCCTACGGCGCCCGCGGCATCGCCGCCCTGCTGGCGCCCATCGTCCGCCCCGCCTTTCAACGCCGCGCCCCCGCCGCCGCCGCCATCCTCGCCGACTGGGATTCTTTGGCCGGCCCGGACTTCGCGACTCGCGCCAGCCCGCAAAAATTCGCCGGCGGCACGCTCACCCTCGCCTGCACCGGCCCCGCCGCCATGGAACTGCAACATCTCGCCCCGCAACTCATCTCCCGCCTCAACCTGGCGCTCGGCCAGCACATGGTGGAACGCCTGCGCTTTGTCCAACAAACCCCCGTGTTCCGCGCCGCCCCGCCGCCGCGCGAACCAACCGCTGCCGTAACGCCGCCGGAAAACCTGCCGCCCGGCGCGGTGGGCGAGGCGCTCGCAAAACTATATCAGAGCCTGAAATCGCGCCCGTAACCGCGTGATTCGACTCGTGCCCAAAAATCCGCTTACACTACATGTAGGAGAAAAAATGCCTTTTACTCGCCGAACCCTACTATCCCTAGTTGGCGCCGCCGCCTTGGCCCAGCCCGCTCTGGCGGACGATTCAAACCCCAATTCCCCCTACGCCCAGCGCTCCATCGGCTCCCCCACCGCCAAGGTCACGGCCTACGAGTATTTCTCCCTCACCTGCACCCATTGCGCCTATTTCGGCACCGCCGTCATGCCCCAGGTCAAACCCAAACTGGTGGACACCGGCATCCTGCAGATCATCTACAAAGACTGCCCGCTCGACCAGGTCGCCCTCATGGCCGCCCAGGTCGCCCGCGCCTTGCCCGCGGATTTCTACTACCCCTTCATCGAATCCCTGTTCGCCAGCCAGGACGACTGGGCCTTTGCCCCCGCCAACGGCGACTCGAAAGCGGCATTATTCAAATACGCCGCCCTCGCCGGCATGGACCAGGATTCCTTCAACGCCGCCGTCAACAACCAGCAACTCCGGCAATTCGTCCTCAACAGCCGCGCCGAGGCGATGGGCCTGCACCACATCGACGCCACGCCCACCTTCATCATCAACGGCACCAACTACCCCGGCGCGCTGGAATACGACGATTTTTACGCCCTGATCATGAAAAACGGCGGCTGACGAAATGAAGAAAGAAAGAACTACTTTTTTTGAAAAAAAAGTAGCAAAAAAACTTTTGTTAATTTGGACCACGCTAGTGAAACGACCACTGGCCCAAATTAACAAAAGTTTTTTGCTTCTTTTTTTCAAAAAAGAAGTTCTTTCTTTTCTTTTTCTGGGATCCTGCTGATGCCAGCCCGCTTCGCACGCCTCCGCATCGCCGGCTTCAAATCCTTCGCGGACGCCACCACGCTCGAAATCCTCCCCGGCCTCACCGGCGTGGTCGGCCCCAATGGCTGCGGCAAGTCCAACGTCATCGAGGCGTTGCGCTGGGCGATGGGCGAGGCGAATGCCCGCCACATGCGCGGCCAGGACATGGAGGACGTGATTTTCGCCGGCACCGCCGGCCGCGCCGCCCGCAACCTCGCCGAAGTCACCCTCACGCTGGAGGACACCGCCGGCCTCGCCCCGCCGCCGTTCCACGAGGCCGCGGATCTGGAAATCTCCCGCAAAATCGAACGCGGCGCCGGCAGCGCCTACCGCGTCAACGGCAAGGAAGCGCGCGCGCGGGATGTACAAACCCTGTTCGCGGACCTGGCCAGCGGCGCCCGCGCCTCCGCCATGGTCAGCCAGGGCCGGGTCGGTGCTTTGGTCAACGCCCGGCCGGACGAGCGCCGCGCGCTGCTGGAGGAAGCCGCCGGCATCACCGGCCTGCACGCCCGCCGCCACGAAGCGGAGCTCAAACTCCGCGCCGCCGAGCAGAATCTCTCCCGCGCCGACGACCTGAAGGCGCAGATCGAATCCCGCCTGGCCGATTTGCGCAAACAGTCCCGCCAGGCCGCCCGCTATCGCAACCTTTCCGGCGCCATCCGCGCCGCCGAGGCCGAACTGCTGGCCCTGCAGCGCGCCATCGCCCAAAAAACCTTGGATGACGCCAAAGCCGCCCACGCCGCCGCCGAGACCCGCGTCGCCGAAACCACCGCGGCCGCTCTAGCCGCCGCCGCGAAGGCCGCGGAAACCGAAGCCGCCCTGCCGGAGTTGCGCACCGCAGAATCCAACGCCCGCACCGCGCTGGAACGCGCCCGCATCGCCCAGGAGCAAGCCGCCGAAGCCGAAACCCGCGCCCGCGCCGCCCTTACCGAGGCCCGCACCCGCCTGGACACGATCACCCGCGACCACACCTACGCCGCCAAACTGGTCGAAGACGCCAAAACCGCCCAAACCCGCCTGGACGAGGAACAAACCCGCCTCCTGCACGAACTCGTCGCCGCCCCCGGCCTCCTCCATCAGGCCGGCGAGGCCGAGGACGCCGCGCTCGACGCCATGCGCGAAGCCGAAGCCGCGCAAAACCGCTTTACCGAAACCGCCGCCCGCATCGCCGCCGAGTCCGACTCCGCCCGGCGCGCCCTCGCCGAAGCCGAGCAGCGCGCCAAACGCGCCGCCGCCCGCCTCGCCGAAGCCGAAGCCGAATTTTCCCGCGCCGCCGCCGCGATCATCCCGCCGGACAAACTGGCAACATCCGAATCCGCTCGAATGGCCGCCGAATCCGCGCTTTTGGCCGCCCGCGAAGCCGTCCTCACCGCCGAGTCGGCCCGAGTCGCCGCCGAATCCGCCCTCGCCGCCGCCCGCACCGAATCGGCCGCCGCCGACTCCGCCGCCACCAAAATCGCTGCCGAGCACGACGCCCTCTCAAACCTGCTCGCGCAAAAATTCGGCCGCGAAACCGCCCCCATCCTCGACCAGATTGCCGTGCCCCCGGGTCTGGAAGCCGCCCTCGGCGCCGCTTTGCGCGAAGAGCTTTCGGCCTCTGCCGAACCCACCGCCGCCCGCCACTGGCGCCAGCTTCCCCCGCTCGACCTTTCGGTGGTCCCGTTAAAATCCTTCGCCAACCTGGTCACGGGGCCCGCAGCACTCACCCGCGCCCTCAGCCACATCCTGCTCCTGCCCGAAAACGCCGACGGTGACGTCCTGCAAGGCAACCTCACCCCCGGCCAAATTCTGGTCTCCCGCGCAGGCGCGCTCTGGCGCTGGGACGGTTTCACCGTCCGCGCCGGCGCCGCCTCCGAGGCCGCCGTCCGCCTCGCCCAGCGCAACCGCCTCAGCGCCCTTGCCGAAAACCTCGCCACCACGCGCGCGGCGGCGGAAGCCGCCAAAGCCAAGCGCCAGGCCGCCGAAGCCACCGAAAAAACCGCCCGCGCCGCAGAACAAGCCGCCCGCGACTCCCGTCGCGCCGCCGAACAAAACTTTGATCGCGCCCGCGCCGAAGCCGTCCGCCTCGCGGCGGAAGCCGAGCGCACCGGCGCAAAACTCGCCGCCGCCCAATCCCAGCGCGACCAGCTCGCCGCCGAATCTCAGGAAGCCGCCACGGCGCTTGCCGCCATCCAAACCCAAGCCGCCAGCCTGCCGGACCTCACAGCCGCGCGCGCCGCCGTCGAAGCCGCCCGCCAAATCCTCGCCACCGCACGCACCGCTGAATCAACCGCGCGTCAAAAGCTCGCCAAACTGCGCGAGGAAGACACCGCCCGCACCCGCCGCCTCAGCTTCCTCGACAACGAACGCGCCGAATGGGCCGAGAGATCCCTCGACGCCACCTCCCGCCTCACCGACCTCACCGCCCGCCGCGACGAAGCCGAAGCCGCCATCGCCCTCCTGTCCGACGCCCCCGAAGCCGCCGCCCAAACGCGCCGCGCAGCCCTCGACGCGCTCGCCGCCGCCGAAGCCGCTCACCGCTGCGCCGCCGAAACCCTGCACACCGCCCAAACCGGCGCCGAACAAGCCGCCCGCGAAGCCCGCGCCGCCGAAGCCGCCACCGGCGCCGCGCGAGAGAGCCGCGCCCGCGAGGAAGGCAACATCGCCGCCGCCAGCCACGCCTGGGGCATCGTGGCGGAACGCATCCTCGAACGCCTGGGCGCCACCCCCACCCTGCCCGACCCGCCCGCCGAGTGCACCCCGGAACAGGAAGAAAAATCCCGCAAACGCTGGGAAAAACTCGTGCGCGAGCGCGAGGACATGGGTCCCGTCAACCTGCGCGCCGAGCTCGAAGCCGACGAACAGGAAGCCGCCATCGCCACCATCGAGCGCGAGCGCGCCGAAATCACCACCGCCATCGCCAAACTCCGCGGCTCGATCGGCCACATCAACCGCGAAGGCCGCGAGCGTCTCTCAGCCGTCTTCGCCAAAGTGGACCGCCATTTTCAGACCCTGTTTTCCCGCATGTTCGGCGGCGGCAAAGCCCACCTGGCCCTCGTCGGCTCGGACGATCCGCTGGAAGCCGGCCTGGAAATCTACGCCCAGCCGCCCGGCAAAAAACTCGCCACCCTGTCCCTGCTCAGCGGCGGCGAGCAGGCGCTGACCGCCCTCTCCCTCATCTTCGCCGTCTTCAAATGCAACCCCGCCCCCATCTCCGTCCTCGACGAAGTGGACGCCCCCCTGGACGACGCCAATGTCGAGCGTTTTTGCAACCTGCTCGAGGACATGGTCCGCGACACCGGCACCCGCTTCCTCATCGTCACCCACCACCACCTCACCATGGCCCGCATGGACCGCCTCTACGGTGTCACCATGCAAGAACGCGGCATCTCCCGCCTCCTCAGCGTGGACCTCGCCCGCGCGGTGGACCTGGTCGAACCCACCCACGCCATCGCCGCGGAGTAAGGTTCGCGGCGAAGGCCAACCAGGAGCCATCAGCTTCATGAGCGGCAGTCGAAATCCCCGCCCGACACTAATGGACCTGCAGCAGCAGGCGACAACGATCGAACTGATGAAAACCGATATTTCTCTTAAGAACCAAGCCAAAAAATATGCCCAAATTAATCTTATCATCGCGATTGCCCTGGCCGCGGGGGCCATTTTGAGCGGATTCGCCGCCATTAACGCCACCTTTCATCGATCCGCCGCCTCCCCGGTCTATATTTTCCTAAATCCCGAACACCAAACCGTGCTATAATCCAAGTCCTGCGAAAGGAGCGCGCATGCTCGACTACACGATCCCCTCCGATGACGACCTCGCCTACGCCGATGAAGCACGCAAAATCACGCAGGCCCTCAACGAGGCCGAGCAACGTCTAAAGGCGACGGACCGGCCGATTTGGCTTTTGGCACTAACCGGGACGGTCATTGGCGCCGCCCTCTTCGCGTTGGGAGCTGCGATTGTGCGCTGGATAGCCTGACCACCGATCGGCTCTCCGCATCGTTTCCTCTTCCCTCCGCGCCAAAACGGCACATTCCACCCCCGCCACCCGTCTACAGCCCCTTGATTATTGACACGTCCATCCCCCCCCTATAGCAACCCCCCCAATCTCGGCGGGTTAAAAATCCGCTGAAAAACAGGTGCATGAACGACGGTCGAGACAAGGATTCATTCGAGCAACGCCTCGTGGCAGCGCGCGGCAAAGCGGGTCTGGATCGGGCCAAGTCCAGCGCGTCGCCCAACAGCGCCGCCGCCGGACACAACGCCGTCAACCTCGCCATGCGTCTGGGTGTCGAACTGGTGGCCGCCATGGTCATCGCCGTGGTGATCGGGTGGGGCCTGGACAAGGTGTTTCACACAAAACCTTGGCTGATGATCGCGATGGTGCCGGTCGGCATGGCGGCCGGTCTGCGCAACCTGATACGCGCCGTCGGGCCGGCAAAGTAACGGCAACGGGTCGCGAACCCAACGAATGAGGATACAGGGACGCTCAATGGCAGGCCAAAAATGGATCCGCTAGGCCAATTCCGCCTCACCACGGGTCTCGGCCCCCTTGGCGCCTCGGTCAATTTCACCAATTCGAACGAGGCGATGCTGGCCGCCGCCGCCATCATCATCATTCTCTTCGTGCTCGGCCTGCGCGCCGGCGCGCTGGTGCCCGGCCGCACCCAGGCTTTGGTCGAAATCCTTTACGAATTCGTGCACAAAATGTGCATCGACACGATCGGCGAGGAAGGAAAAAAATTCTTCCCGCTGGTATTCACCCTCTTCGCCTTCATCCTGCTCGGCAACCTCATCGGCCTGTTCCCGTATTTCTTCGCCTTCACCAGCCACATCGCCGTCACCCTCACGCTCGCCCTGTTCGTCTTCATCTTCTCAACCGGTGTCGGCTTCTACACCCACGGCTTCCGCTTCCTGCTGTTTTTCGTGCCCAAGGGTGTGCCGGTCTGGCTGCTGCCCCTGCTGGTGCCGATCGAAATCATCTCCTACCTGGCCCGTCCCGTCTCCCTCAGCGTCCGTCTCTTCGCCAACATGACCGCCGGCCACGTCATGTGGGAGGTTTTTGCCGGCTTCATGCTGCTGCTCACCGCCGGCCTCGGCATTTTTGGCGTGATCGCCTCCATCATCCCGCTCGGCCTCAACGTCGCGCTGGTCGCGCTGGAGCTGCTGGTCGCCTGCCTGCAGGCCTACGTCTTCGCCATCCTCACCTGCCTGTACCTGCACGACGCAGTCCACATGCACTGACTTCAGAAAGGGAAATTTTACCATGGATCCAGCTCAAACCGCCCTGCTCGCGCGCGACATCGGCGCCGGCCTCGCCACCATCGGCGTCGCCGGCGCCGGTGTCGG
>PLFB01000077.1:799-9462 GCA_003137135.1 Acetobacteraceae bacterium | reverse complement strand
TCCGGTGTCTCTTTGATTGCCCCCGGCTGGGGCAATCAAAGAGACACCGGAGGTGCCCCGCCCCCACGCAAAAGTTTTTTGGTTACTTTTTTTCAAAAAAGTAACTTCTTCCTTCCTGCCTTTGTCTTCGACTCCTGCCGTCGATACAAGGTGGTGAACGCCGCCATTGGGCCGCATGATGTTTAGAGTGAGAGTGTTTGATGTCTGAAGAGTTTCACAGGATCCGCCGGCTGCCGCCTTACGTGTTCGCGGAGGTCAACCAGGCCAAGGCGAAGGCGCGGGCGGCGGCTGAGGATATTATCGATCTGGGGATGGGGAATCCGGATTCGGCGACGCCGCCGCATATCGTGGCGAAGCTGATCGAGACCGTGCAGGATCCGCGGACGCACAGGTATTCGACCAGCAAGGGCATTCCGGGGCTGCGGCGGGCGCTGGCGGCGTATTATGCGCGGCGGTTCGAGGTGAAGCTGGATCCGGAAACGGAGGTGATCGCGACGCTGGGATCGAAGGAGGGGCTCGCGAATTTGTCGGCGGCGATTACGTCGCCGGGGGATACGATCTTGGTGCCGAACCCGTCTTATCCGATTCATCAGTTTGGGTTCATTATTGCCGGGGCGTCGGTGCGGTCGATCCCGGCGACGCCGGATGATGAGATGTTGAAGGCGATCGACCGGGCGGTGCGGCATTCGGTGCCGAAGCCGACGGTGCTGATTGTGAATTTTCCGTCGAACCCGACGGCCTATATGGCGGATTTGGCGTTTTATAAGGAGCTGGTGGCGCTGGCGCGGCGGAATGATCTGTTTATCATTTCGGACCTGGCCTACGCGGAGATTTATTTCGACGGGAAGCCGCCGCCTTCCGTGCTGCAGGTGCCGGGGGCGAAGGATATCACGGTTGAGTTCACGTCGATGTCGAAGACGTATTCGATGCCGGGGTGGCGGATGGGGTTCGCGGCCGGGAATCCGCGGCTGATTTCGGCGCTGGGGCGGATGAAGTCGTATCTGGATTATGGCGCGTTCACGCCGATCCAAGTGGCGGCGACAGCGGCGCTGAATGGGCCGCAGGATTGCGTGGCGGAGATGCGGCAGCTTTATAAGGACCGGCGCGATTTGATCGTGAAGGGGCTATCCGCGGCGGGGTGGGAAATGCCGATGCCGGAGGGGTCGATGTTTGCGTGGGCGCCGATCCCGGAAAAGTTCGCGCATTTGGGGAGTGTGGAGTTTTCGAAGCTGCTGCTGGCGAAGGCGAAGGTGGCGGTGGCGCCGGGGATTGGGTTTGGCGAGTATGGCGATGGCCATGTGCGTATTGCGTTTGTGGAAAACCAGCACCGGCTGCGGCAGGCGATCCGAAATATCCGCGGATTTTTGCTGACGGATAATGGCGGGCCGGCGGATGCGCCGGTTGAAACGGCCGCTTTGTAATGGCGGTTTTGCGGGTCGGTGTCGCCGGGCTGGGCACCGTGGGTGCGGGCGTGGTGCGGCTGCTGGCGGAAAATTTTTCAGTGATCGCGGCGCGGGCGGGGCGGGAGATTGTGGTCACGGCGGTGTCGGCGCGGGATGTCTCGCGCGACCGGGGCGTGTCGCTGGAGGGGATGAACTGGCACGCCGATCCGGCGGGGCTTGCGACCGACCCGGATGTGGATGTGGTGGTGGAGCTCATCGGTGGGGCCGATGGGGCGGCGAAGTCGCTGGTGGAGGCGGCGATACTGGCGGGCAAGCCGGTGGTGACGGCGAACAAGGCGCTGCTGGCGGTGCATGGCAGTACGCTGGCCGAAATGGCAGAGGCGGCGGGGGTGACGCTGGGGTTCGAGGCGGCGGTGGCTGGCGGGATTCCGGTGATCAAGGTTTTGCGCGAAGGGCTGGCGGGAAATCGGCTTTCGCGCGTGGCGGGGATTTTGAATGGGACGTGCAATTACATCCTCACCGTGATGCGCGAGGAGGGGAAGGATTTTTCCACCGTTTTGGCGGATGCGCAGGCGCTGGGTTATGCGGAGGCCGATCCATCTTTTGACATCGATGGTGTGGATGCGGCGCATAAGCTGGCGATTCTGGCGGCGCTGGCGTTTGGGCGAAGGGTGGATTTCGGTGCCGTACATGTCGAGGGGATACGGCGGATCTCGGCGCTGGATATTTCGTTCGCCGAGGAGCTGGGATACCGGATCAAGCTGCTGGGGATCGCGCGGGAGATTTCTGGGGGGGTAGAGGTGCGGGTGCATCCGGCGATGGTGCCGAAGGGGGCGCTGCTGGCGGCGGTGGAGGGCGTGTTTAATGCGGTGCTGGCGGAGGGGGATTTTGCCGGGACTATTTTTCTCCAGGGGCGCGGGGCCGGGGCGGGGCCGACGGCGTCCGCGGTGGTGGCGGATTTGATCGATATCTGCCGCGGCGGCGCGCTGCCGGTTTTTGGGGCGCGGATGGGGGCGCTGGCGGATACTCCGGCGGTGCCAATGCCCAAACATGTGGGGGCGTTTTTTCTGCGGCTGATGGTGGTGGATCAGCCGGGGGTGCTGGCGGATGTGACGGCGATTTTGCGGGACTGCAACGTGTCGCTGGAATCGATGCTGCAGCACGGGCGGGCGCCGGGCGAGGCGGTGCCGATTGTGCTGGTGACGCATGAGACCAGCGAGGCGGCGATGAATGAGGCGATTGCGCGAATCGGGAAACTTGCCTCTGTGTTGGAGGCGCCGGCGTTAATACGGATCGAACCGGGGTAGATTGCGAAAGGAAGAAAGCAAGAACTTCTTTTTTGAAAAAAAGAAGCAAAAAACTTTTATTAATCTTGGCCAGCGGCTGTTCCACCAGCACGGTATAAATTACCAAAAGTTTTTTGCTTCTTTTTTTCAAAAAAGAAGTTCTTGCTTACTTCCTTTGGAGCTTTCCGCATGACCGTACGCCGACCCGAAGACATCTGGGACCGCAACCTGGCGCTGGAGCTGGTGCGGGTGACGGAGGCGGCCGCACTGGCGGCGTCGCGCTGGATTGGGCGGGGGAAGAAGAACGAGGCGGATGGCGCGGCGGTGGAGGCGATGCGCAAGGCGTTCGATACCGTGGCGATCGATGGCACGGTGGTGATCGGCGAGGGGGAGATGGATGAGGCGCCGATGCTGTATATCGGCGAGAAGGTGGGGATGGGCGGGCCGGCGATGGATATCGCGGTTGATCCGTTGGAGGGGACGTCTATTACCGCGAAAGGCGGGCCGAATGCGATTGCGACGGTGGCGCTGGCGGAGCGGGGGCATTTTTTGCACGCGCCGGATATTTACATGGACAAGATCGCGGTGGGGGGCGGGCTGCCGCAGGGGGTGGTGGCGCTGGATGCGCCGTTGAAGCAGAATTTGAAGAATCTGGCGCTGGCGAAGGGGAAGGAGATTTCTGACCTGATGGTGTGCATTCTGGACCGGGAGCGGCATGCGGAGATTGTCGCGAAATGCCGGGAGGCGGGGGCGCGGATTATGCTGATCGGGGACGGGGATGTGGCCGGGGTGATCGCGGCGTCGCAGCCGGGGACGGGGATTGATATGTATATGGGCTCCGGCGGCGCGCCGGAGGGGGTGCTGGCGGCGGCGGCACTGCGGTGCATCGGCGGGCAGATGCAGGGGCGGCTGATGTTCGAGGATGCGGGGCAGATTGAGCGGGCGCGCGGGATGGGGATTACCGATCCGAACCGGATTTATGCGATTCACGAGATGGCACGCGGCGATGTGATGTTCGCGGCGACCGGGGTGACCACTGGGCCGATGCTGCGGGGGGTGCAGCGGGACGGGAAGGGCGCGGTGACGCATAGCATCGTGATGCGCAGCAAGAGCGGGACGGTGCGGTACGTGGAGGCGCATCATGACTTCGCCACCAAGACATGGGCGCCGGACTGAACTTTGTGACCATACTGGGGGTTGAGCGAAGCCTGACCGGCCGGCGGTGGGTTTGGCGGCAGGCGGAGGAGCGGGTGGGGCTTGGGATTGCGCAAGCTCTAGGGGTGCCGGAGCTGATGGGGCGGCTGCTGGCGGCACGGGGGGTTTCGGCGGACCAGGCGACGGATTTTCTGGAACCGACGTTAAGGGCGATGCTGCCGGACCCGTCTTGCATGGTGGACATGGACAAGGCGGCGGAGCGGCTGGCGGATGCGGTGGTGGCCGGCGAGTGCGTGGGGGTGTTCGGGGATTATGACGTGGACGGGGCGTGCAGCAGCGCGCTGGTGATCTCCGTGCTGCGGGAACTGGGGTGCGAGGTGTTTTACCACGTGCCGGACCGGATGCTGGAGGGCTACGGGCCGAACGTGGCGGCGCTGCGGGCGATGGCGGAGCGTGGGGCGAAGCTGTTGGTGTGCGTGGATTGCGGGACGACGGGGCATGAGGTGTTTGCACCGCTGCATAATCTGGCCGATGTGATTGTGTTTGATCACCATAAGGCGGAGGGCTTGCCGCCGAAAATTGCGGCGACGGTGAATCCGAACCGGCTGGATTGCGAGTCGGGGTTGACCGGGATTTGCGCGACGGCGGTGGCGTTTTTTGGGTGCATCGCACTGGTGCGGGCGCTTAGGAGGCGTGAGTTTTTTGCGGGGCGGGCGGCGCCGGACCTGTTGGCGTCGCTGGACTTGGTGGCGCTGGCGACGATTTGCGACGTGATGCCGCTGACCGGGCTGAATCGGGCGCTGGTGACTCAGGGGCTGCGGGTGATGGGCCGGCGGGCCAGGCCGGGGATTGCGGCGCTGCTGGACGTGGCGGGTCTGGCCGAGGCGCCGACGGCGATGAATTGCGGGTTTGCGCTGGGGCCACGGATTAATGCGAGCGGGCGGATTGCGGAGTCCGACATGGGGCTGCGGCTGCTGCTGGCGGAGGATGCTTTTGCGGCGCGGGATTTGGCGGAGACTCTCGATTCCGTAAATAGGCAGCGGCAATTGGTGGAGGCGGGGATATTGTCGGCGGCGATGTCGGTGGCGGAATCGCAGGTGATCGCGGGGCACCCGGTGATTTTGCTGGCGCAGGATGGGTGGCATCCGGGAGTGGTGGGGATTGTGGCGGGGCGGCTGAAAGAAAAATTCAATCGGCCGGCGCTGGTGGCGGGGATTGGGGATGGGGTGGCGAAGGGTAGCGGGCGGAGCGTGCCGGGGCTGGATCTGGGTGCTGCGGTGATTACCGCGCGGCAGGCGGGGCTTTTGGCGACCGGCGGGGGGCATGCGATGGCGGCGGGGTTTTCTCTTCCGGCCGAGAATCTGGCGGCGTTTCATGCATTTTTGGATGAGCGGCTGGCGGTGGCGGCCGTGCTGCCGGGGGCGGGGGAGCTGACTCTGGAAGGCGTGCTGGCGGTGGCGGGGGCGGATGCGGCGCTGGCGCAAATGGTGGCCAGGCTGGGGCCGTTCGGGATGGGCAATGAGGAGCCGCTGTTCGTGCTGCCGCGGGCGCGGGTTGTGAAGAGCGACCGGATTGGGAAAGACGGGATGACGATCCGGGCGCTGGTGGAGGGCGAAGGTGGCGGGCGGCTGAAGACGCTGCTGTTCAAGGCGAAGGAGGGGGAGCTGGCGGCGGCGCTGACGCGGGTGGGGGGTGCGCCGCTGCATCTGGCGGGGTATTTGCGGGCGGAGAGCTGGAACGGGCGGGTGAGTGCTGGGTTTTTTGTGACGGATGCGGCGGTGGCCTGAGGGGCGTTTTTTTTGGGAAAGCGCTTCTCGCTTGACCCTATTTCGTGTGGGGTATAGTTGGCTGTTGCCTCGTCCCGTTCGTCTAGAGGCCCAGGACGCTGCCCTCTCACGGCGGTAACAGGGGTTCGAATCCCCTACGGGACGCCAATGATTTCAAGGGTTTATGGGGCATATGGGCGGGGCGTTAATGTTCTGGGTAGAATGTTGGGAAGAATGAATTGGGGGGTGAATCTGACCCATTCGGGAGTGTCAGTTTGCGATTGGTCGGATGACCCTCAGATTGACGCGTTTCGTGGAACGCCGAACTGCGACAGACTCGAATTCTGCGAGATTTTAGGTAAACCACTGTTTGATTGCGTTGTTGCAGGAAATGCTGCATGTGCACAGTTAAATCGGTAAGGCTGTCGCGTCGGCGGGCGTGTTAAAGGTGAGATTGTCGGCGTGTGTTGATCGGAGGCACGAGCATGAGCTTTGGCAAGGCTGCCGAGTCGAATCTCCTTGGTTTAGCGCCACCGAATCGCCGGCGCTTTGCAGCATTGACGCGTTGCAAAACGGTGACGCCGGAACTTGTTGACATGTTCCTGCTTTTTGCCTCCTGCGCGGACAGATTCAGATACCGGACCGTTCAAATCTCGGGATGTTTTTGGATATGACAGAGTTTTGTTTTCAACTTGTTGAAGTTAATTCTTAATCTAACTTGAATAGGACGGCTATCGTGCGGACCGAGAGAAAAGGGCATTGAGCTGAGAACCGCACGTGGCGATTTGTTATTTTTTGGCCGGACGGCCTGCAGGCCCGAACCTACCGCAGTGATGCTGGTTTGCACCGAAGCAGTAAGCCTGGGGCTGGCTTTTCGTTCGGTTGCCTGGCCGGGGGCTTTGGCAGCGTGTGCCCATGACCAGACAAGTTTGGAAGCGGTACGCTTTTCAGAAGTGAGCCGCGTCCGGCGCGCGGTTTCCTGGACTGGCCAGTATGGCGTTCTAACAAACTATCGGCGAGAAGAGCAGCGGGAGCGTGAGTTTGGGACCTTTGGACAGCAAGACGTCTTTCAGGGACGATCAGATCGACGTCGCGGATATTGCGAACACGATCGCACGCCGGTGGCGGCTGATTGCCCTGATCGCGGGTCTGGCGACGCTCTATGCGCTCTACTCGGTGTTGATTTCGCACCCGCAATTCGTGGTCAAAGGCAGCCTGTATTTGGGCGACACGCAATCCAGCGCCGGCGGCGCCGCGGCCGACACGTCCGGGGTTAATTTTCTCTCCGACTTTCAAAGCATCAGCGACGTGGAAACACAGATACGCTTGCTGCAGGCGAACGCACTCGTCGAGCAGGCAGTTATGGAAACCGGGCTGAATGCGACCATCAGGCCCAAGAGCGGCGGGTCGATGCCGTTCTGGAAATGGCGATTTCTGTATGGCGAATCTCTGGATGCGTTCGCGCCGCAGCCCGAGGATCTGCAGGTGCTCTACGCCACGCTGCCGGATCGCGGCAGCCGCGGCGCCAGTTTCGACCTGGTTTTTGACGGCGGCGGGCAGTTTCATCTATGTGCCGGCAATTGTGCATCCCATGCCAGCGTGCTGACGGGCGCGCTGAACCAGCCCGTGGCTGGGGCGGGGGTGGCGTTTCTGCTGAAGGCGGCCACCGACGGCGAAGTGCCGCCGGCGGGCAGCGACTACAGGCTGAGTATCGCACCGGTTCGCGCGGTCGCCGCCGGGCTATTGGCGGGACCGCTGGTCATCAGTTCCTCCGGTGCCAGCGGAGGCACGCCGACCAAGCTCGCCGACCTTTCGTTTCAGTGGAGCAATCCGTATCAGGGGCAGGCGTTTGTTGACCAATTGATGCAGGATTTTATCGCCACGCAATTGGCATGGAAGACGCAATCGGCCTCCGCGACCGAGGATTTTGTGGCCGGGCAGCTGGACAAAATAAGCCATTCGCTACAGGTGGCGGATAACAATCTGGCGGCCTATCAGAGCAAGACCGGCATTGTGGACGTGCCGGCCAATGCCTCGGCGGTGATTCAGCAGCTTTCACAGTATGAGGTGCAGCGCACGACCATTCTGCTGCGGCAGGAGGATTTGCAGCAGCTGAGCCAGTCCATGGCGCATCCGGTGGATGGGCTGAACCCGTATCTGGTGAGCGAGGCGGACGACCTGCAGCTGGCAGCACTTTCCACCCAGCTGGCAACCGCCGAGGTGGCCCTGCAGGCGCAGCGCACGCAGTTCACCGGCGCATCCGACGAAGTGCAGGCGCAGGAAGCGACGATCGGCAAGATCGAGAATGCGATCAGTACGTTGATCAAGAATGACGAGGCGGAGGCGACGCGCAGCCTCGTGAATATTAATCAGCTGATCGCGAATTTTGAGGACCAGCTGAAGACGATGCCTTCAGAATCGCTGCAGGTGATCGCGCTGACCCGCTCCAGCGACGTGTTCGGGCAGCTTTACGTGTTGTTGATGCAGAAGGAGGAAGAGGCCGAGGTTTCCAAGGCGGCGACGATCGTGGATACGCGGGTGGTGACGCCGGCCGAGTTTCCGATGACGGCGACCACACCGAAGGCGGCCCTGACGGTGCTGACGGGGCTGTTCCTGGGGCTTTCCGCCGGCATCGGGCTGGTGCTGGCACAGCGCGCGTTGTCCAGCCGGTTCCAGAGCGAGGAGGAGGTGCGGCGCAACTACGCGATACCGTTATATGCGATGATCCCACGCCGCTCTCGCACCNNGAGGCCACCACCGGTATTTTCTCTAGCCGGCCGCAGGGGCCGTTCGCGGAGGCGTTCCGGCTCCTGCGGGGGAATTTGTATCAATCGGCTTCGGGGCATAAATCGCGGGTCGTGGTGATCACGTCTGCCACTAGCGCGGATGGCAAGACGACGGTGGCATCAAATCTGGCAAAGAGTCTGGCCGATGACGGCAAGCGCGTGCTGCTGATGGACGCGGATTTGCACCGCGGCCGGGTGCATGAGCCGCTAAAACTGCGGCAGGAGCCGGGGCTGGCGGAATGGCTGGTGACGACGCAGCGGCCCACA
>PLFB01000077.1:0-786 GCA_003137135.1 Acetobacteraceae bacterium | reverse complement strand
ATGACGCTGGCGAATTATGCGGATTTGGTGCTGTCCGTGGTGAATGTGGCGCACACGCCGCGGCGGGCTTTCGCCGCGCATATGGAGACGCTCGGCACGCTGGACCGGCGGCAAGGGATGATTATTAATGGTGTGCTCGGGCGGGCTTCGGGGTATGGGTATAGTTATGGATATGGGTATAGTTATGGGTATGGCTATGGTGATCGCCGGAATGGGGGATGGCTGGGCCGGGTGCGGGCGTGGTTGAAGCGGCTGGGCGAAGGGTGAGGGGTTTTTTGGCGTGAGCGTGGGACGGCACACGCTGTACAACCTGGCGGGCTCGGTGGCGCCGATGGTTGTCAGTATCGTGACGGTGCCGATCTATTTGCATCTGGTGGGGCCGACCAGGTATGGCGTTCTTTCGATTGTCTGGCTGTTTTTAGGCTATTTTGGGTTGTTTGACCCGGGGCTGAGTCGGGCGGCGACGTACCATATCGCGCGGCTGCATGATGCGCCGGCGAAGGAGCGCGGCGATGTGTTTTGGACCGCGCTGGTGGTGAATGCGGGGTTTGGAATTGTGGGGGGGCTGGTGTTGTATGCGGTGGCGCGACCGCTGTTCATGGGCGCGTTCAAAATGCCGGAGGCGATGCGCGGCGAGGTGCTGGCNNTTTCGAATGCGATTAATGTTTTTAGTGTGTTTGTCACGCAGATGGTGCCGCTGGGGATAGCGTATTTTCATGGGCCGGATTTGGTGTGGCTAATTCCGGCGATCCTTTTGGCCCGCGCCGCGGGGGCGGTGCCGATGTG
>PLFB01000127.1 GCA_003137135.1 Acetobacteraceae bacterium | reverse complement strand
AGCCTATGCAATTGTCAAAGAACGGTACGCAAACCTGTCGCCGCCACCCCTTCGCCCAACATAAAAGGCACCGTTTCCGGTACCTTGTGCCGACGCTGGAGAACAGCGAGTGGGCGTTCTACGCCTCACCGGCGCCCGATGTCAACGCTCTGTCACATCCACGCCAAACCTGGTTTTTCTCGACGAGCGCACAGCTTTTTCGAAGACAGTAAATTTGCACTGCAACAAGCAATAGAGATTGCCGGCGCGCAAATCCGCCATGCCGTCGGCGCATGGCCGGGTAAAGCCACGCAGGAAAGAAGAAAGCAGTTACTTTTTTGAAAAAAAGCAAGTCGTCAGCGACCGCGGCAAAAAACTTTTGGTCCGCCTCGCGCGGGGCAGGGCCGCTAGCGGCCCGGCCCCGCGCGAAGCGGACCAAAAGTTTTTGCGCGCTTTTTTCAAAAAGCGCTGCTTTCTTACTTTACGCCGCCGCGGCCAGGTGCCCGCCGATCACCAGCCCGGCATCGGATGCGGTCACGAGCACGGTTTCGCCGTCCTTGATCGCACCCTCCAAAATCAGCCCCGCCAACGGGTTCTGCAGGTTGCGCTGGATCACGCGTTTCAGCGGCCGGGCGCCGTAGACCGGGTCATACCCGGCTTCCGCCAGCCAGGCTTTGGCGCCGCCGTCCAGCTCGATCCGGATATTCCTGTCCGCCAGCAGCGCTTCCAGGTGTTTTAGCTGGATCGTCACGATCGTCGCCATATCGACCCGCTGCAGCCGGCGGAACAGCACGATCTCATCCAGCCGGTTCAAAAACTCCGGCCTAAAGTGGTCGCGGACGCGGGCCATGACCGCGGCCTCGGCCATCCGCACGTCCTCGCCTTCCGGCTGGGCGGCCAGAATGTCGCTGCCGAGGTTGCTGGTCAGCACGATGATGGTGTTGCGAAAGTCCACCGTCCGCCCCTGCCCGTCGGTCAGCCGGCCGTCGTCGAGGACCTGGAGGAGGATATTGAAAACGTCCTCGTGGGCTTTTTCGACCTCGTCGAACAGAATGACCTGGTAGGGCCGGCGCCGCACCGCTTCGGTCAGGACGCCGCCTTCGTCGTAGCCGATGTAGCCCGGCGGCGCGCCGATCAGGCGCGAGACGGCGTGCTTTTCCATGAATTCGCTCATGTCGATCCGCACCATCGCCCGCTCGTCATCGAACAAAAACTCCGCCAGCGCCTTGGTCAGCTCGGTTTTGCCGACGCCGGTCGGCCCCAGGAACAGGAAAGAGCCGATCGGGCGGGAAGGATCCTGCAGCCCGGCGCGGGCGCGGCGGACGGCGTTGGCGACCGCCAGCAGCGCGTCCTCCTGTCCGACCACGCGTTTGCGCAGAGAATCCTCCATGCGCAGCAGCTTGCCGCGTTCGCCTTCCAGCATTTTTTCCACCGGCACGCCTGTCCAGCGGCTGACGATGGCGGCGATGCTCTCTTCCGTCACCGCGTCATTCACCAGCCGGCCTTCGGTATGCGCCGCCAGTTGCTTCTCAAGCTGCGGAATTTTGCCGTACAGAAGTTCCGAGGCACGGGCGAGGTCGCCCTTGCGCTGCGCCATTTCCACGTCGTTGCGCGCCTGGTCGAGCTGCTCCTTCAGCTTTTGCGTGTCCGCCAGTTGCGCCTTTTCGGCCTGCCATTTGGCGGTCAGCTCCTCGGATTTCTCCTGCAGCGCCGCCAGTTCCTGCTCCAGTTTTACCAGCCGCTCGCGGGAGGCCGCGTCTTCTTCCTTCCGCAGCGCCTCGCGCTCGATTTTGAGCTGGATCAGCCGGCGGTCCAGTTCGTCGAGTTCCTCGGGCTTGCTGTCCACCTGCATGCGCAGGCGGGAGGCGGCTTCGTCCATCAGGTCGATGGCTTTGTCCGGCAAAAACCGGTCCGTGATGTAGCGGTTGGAGAGGGTCGCCGCCGCCACCAGCGCCGCATCGGCGATGCGCACACCATGATGCAGTTCGTATTTCTCCTTGATGCCGCGCAGGATGGAAATGGTGTCGGCGACCGAGGGTTCGTCCACGAAGACCGGCTGGAAGCGGCGGGCCAATGCCGCGTCTTTCTCGACGTGCTTGCGGTACTCGTCCAGCGTGGTGGCGCCGACGCAGTGCAGGGCGCCGCGGGCCAATTCGGGTTTCAGCAGGTTGCTGGCGTCCATCGCGCCGTCGGCTTTGCCGGCGCCGATCAGGGTGTGCATTTCGTCGATGAACAAAATCACCTCGCCCTGCGCGGCCTCGATCTCCTTCAGCACGGCTTTCAGCCGTTCCTCGAACTCGCCGCGGAACTTGGCGCCGGCGACCAGCGCGCCGAGGTCGAGCGCCATGACGCGCTTGTTGCGCAGCGATTCCGGTACGTCGCCGTTGACGATGCGCAAAGCCAGGCCCTCGACGATGGCGGTTTTGCCGACGCCGGGTTCGCCGATNNTCGTCGCGGCCGATCACCGGATCAAGCTTTTGCTCGCGCGCCAAAGCGGTGACGTCGCGGGCGTATTTGTTCAGGGCGTCAAAATTCTGTTCCGCCGTCGCGCTATCCACCTTGCGGCCTTTGCGGATCTCCGCCACCGCCTTTTCAAGATTCTGCGGCGAGACTTTTGCGGTTTTCAGCGCGCGGCCGGCGGCGTTGTCGCTGGCGGCGAGTGCGATGAGCAGGCGGTCCTGCGCGACGTATTCGTCGCCGGCTTTCTGGGCGGCGCGCTGGGCGGCGTCCAGCACACGCACCAGATCGGGCGTGAGCTGCGGGCTGCCGGCGCCCGAACCCTGCACTTTGGGCAATTTGGAGACAGCGAGATCGACCGCCTGTTTGGCGGCCACGGCGTCGCCGCCGGCGGCGCGGATGAGGCCGGCGGCAGCACCTTCCTCGTCATCCAGCAGGGCTTTCAGCAGGTGTTCGGGCGTCAGCTGCTGATTGTATTCGCGGGTCGCGATGGTGGAGGCGGCTTGGATGAAGCCGCGGGCGCGTTCGGTAAATTTTTCAAAATCCATTGTTTCCAGGTTCCTTTTGGTCAGGCAACCGCCAGACTTGTCCCTCAATAGGCAACAAGAATAGCTTGCCTTGGCAATATGGGCGGCGCCATGATTTGGCTCAAGAGGAGCAAAAATGAAGGTTGCATCGCTGTACCGCTATCCGGTGAAGGGGCTGACGCCCGAAATGTTGCAAACGGCGGCGCTGGCGCCGGGGCGGTGCTTGCCCTGGGACCGGGCGTTCGCGCTGAGCCAGGGGGATTCGGCGTTTGATTCTTTGCGGCCGGGCTGGGTGCCGAAATCGAACTTTATGTGCCTATTGAAAAACGCGCGCGCGGCTTCGCTGAAAACCCGGTTTTTGGAAGGAGACGGCATTTTGGAGGTGGTCGCGCCGGATGGCGAGGTGGTCCGGGAATCGCCGTTTTCGGATGCGGGGCGGGCGGCGCTGACGGCGTTTTTTGTGGGGTTTTTGGGCAAGGAGGCGCGGTTCGGGGAAGACAACCGGGCGCCGGAATTTGTCTATGTGCCAAACCACAGTTTTTGCGACCATCGGACGCAGGTGATCAGCCTCATTGGTTTGGGCTCGCTGGCGGCGCTGGAGGCGGCGGTGGGCGCGCCACGGGATAAACGGCGGTTCCGGGCAAATGTGTATTTTGCGGGCGCGGAAGCCTGGGCGGAGTTTGGCTGGCTGGGGCGAGAAATTGCGATTGGAGAAGACGTGCGGGCGGTGGTGCAGGAGCGGATTGACCGGTGCGGGGCGACGACGGTGAACCCGGATACGGCGGAACGCGATGCCAACCCCGTTCTGGAACTCAAACGCCATTTTGGGCATGTGGATCTGGGGGTTTTTGCCGAGGTTCTGACGCCGGGGAGGATTCGGGCGGGGGATGAGATACGGGTGCTTGGATAGGACAGGCTTGCTGTCAATTGTGCGTCGACGCACAAAGGACAGCGTTGTTGACATAACTAACATGCTGTTAGTTTTGAACTCTCTTGGGTGTGGCGGATGTGCAACCTTTACAGCATGACGAAAAGCCAGAAGGCGATTCTGGAACTGACGCGGGCGATGGAGGATTCTGCCGGGAATTTGCCAGTGATGGACGAAATATTTCCGGATTTTTTGGCGCCGGTGGTGGTTGAGGGGGTTGCGGGGCGGGAGTTGACGCGGATGCGGTGGGGGCTGCCGGGGCCGGAGACGGCCGGCGGGCGGCCGGTGACGAATGTGCGCAATACCGCGAGTTCTTACTGGCGGCGGTGGCTGGGGGTGGAGCATCGGTGTTTGGTGATGGCCGATGCGTTTTGCGAATGGGCGGATACAAAACCCCGAAAAACGCCGGTTTGGTTTGGGTTGGATGAGACGCGGCCATTGTTTGCGTTGGCGGGGATTTGGGTTTCGTGGACGGGCGTGCGGGGGACGAAGGCGGAGCCGGTTGCGGGGGCGCATCGGCTGTTCGGGATTTTGACGACGGAAGCGAACGCGGAGGTGGCGGCGGTGCACCCGAAGGCGATGCCGGTGGTGCTGGAGAGTGTTGAGGAGATGGAGGTGTGGCTGCGGGCGGGATGGGAAGAGGCCGCAAGGTTGCAGCGGGGCTTTCGGGATGGGGGGTTGCGAGTGTTGGAGAGGCGGCTGGCGGAAAGCGGCGTGCAGGGGAGTTTGGGGTTTTGATGTAAGGAGTTTACGGTTCCAATGGTTAGGGAGATGGAGAAGAGTCTGTTGGCGGATACGGTGATGCCCGGAGATGTTGTGGGCCGCCGAAACTGGTGGGGCGAAGGAGCACCCCACACTACGCTTGATTGGTCTTAACATCAAACGTAATTTTGCCCGATGTTTCCTCAGGAAGTTCGTTAGTCGATATGACATATTCAGCCTGAAAAGCTTGAACTCGACTCTCGATTTCAAATCGAACGAAAAATGGGTCCAGCTGCCACGAGCGAGTGTGCTTGAGATTGTTGATACGGCAAGATATTTCGCGTTTGTCCGGAAAGACGCGCTGGTCCATAGATTGTAATGGTGCCGGAACGGCCAGATATCTTCGGAAGTCGTCCTTACCCTGCATCATTCTTCCTAACGAGAAGACGTCCAACATGCCTGGAATCGAGGGAGGTTGTGGTTCAATTGGCTTTTCTGGAAGTTGACCTTTGTGAAACGGCTTTACGAATTCGGGGAAGGTGATCTTAACATCGATCCGAGACGCAGGAGCGGTGCCGCTGTTTGAAACCACAAGGATCGACTCGAAACTTAGCTGGTTCTCAATCTCCCATAATTGGAGTTTCTTGAGATATTCGTCCCATGCAATATAAAACTCAGAGATTTCTCTGTTGTAGGTTGAGATTACTTCGTTTTTGGGAAAAGCATCCGCCACAGGCATGGCGGCGCCGCTTAACCTGCGCGGTCTGACATCCAACGGTGAGTAGAAGGATTTGACTTCCTTCACTGTCTGAACCCCAACCAAAGTGGGCCGGAGGGTTATCAGGAACTCTCGTTTAGACTTTTCGCCTTCAAATCCGACTTGAATCTTTGGCAGTCTATTCTCGTACTTTGCGAGATTTGCTTTGAGCCGCCGAATTTCCTGTGTATCGTCGTCCGGTTCCTCTGGAAGTCTTTCCCTCTCCGAGATTGGCAGTAATTCGATTTGTCTTGCTCTACATTTAACTTTCAAGCCAAAGTCGTTCGTGGCAAGGAAAACGTTTGCCTGGCTCTTTTGACTTCGGGATATTATGCTCGCAATAAGGTGATCGTCTGATATTTCTTTCGATAGCGAAAATGCGTTGAAGTCTATGGCCGGCTCGTGATCTTCGAAGATCAGTGTCACGCCTCGCCGTATCTCTATTTCACTGCTCTCATTGTAGATCTCATTGAACCACGCGATTATCTCATTTGCCCGCGCCCGTATCCTCTTATGTTGATGAAATATTTTGTGCTTCTCTAACTCTCGTGTGACTACCGGGGCGACTACAATGTTGATCTTACTCGCAGTTGTCATCGCCAACCAATCGATTTGATTGGGCCTTTTGAAATGAAGGAGGATCATGGTGTCAATATATACGAATGGGATGGCATTGTTCTCCATGTTAGTTCCTTCTGTAGAATGGTTCCGGATCCCGGTAATGTGCAAGTGAACATCAGGTCGGGGAGTCGGGCAAGGAGTTGTGCCTGTGGGCATTTGTGAAGTGCCAGCAAGCGTAAGATGGCTGAGCGAAGCGCTACCCATCGCTTACTCACGGGGCAGGCGTAATGTCGGGCCGTCTTGCGCAAGAGGATGGATCACGCGTCGCTCACCCATCCCTCGGCCACGGCCGGCGGGGTGGTTATTGGCACGCCGGCAGGGGGGTGTCGGCGAAGGCGGGGGCTATGCCGAGGAGCTGGCGCTCGTTGCCGGCGTAGTAGAAGAAACTGCGGAGCTGGTAGACGAAGGCGTGCGGGGTGGTGATGTCGCCTTGGGCGATTCTGTCGCGCAACTGGATGAGCCAGGTTTCAACCAAAGGCGGGGCGAGGAAGGGGAGCTGGATGCGGTCCAGATCTTGTTCCGCCCGCTGGCCGGGGGTCAGGCGCAACGGGCGGCTCGAGATGATGATGTAGATTTTCCGCATGTCCGGGCTGGCCACATAATCGTCCAGCAGGGCGGCGGCGAGCGCCTGGTCAACCCGCTGGCCGCCGGTCTGCACGGGCAGGAGCATGAGCGCGGTGGCTGGGGCGGCCGGCAGGCCGCGGGCCGCGTGCATCAAATCCGCGCAGTTGAAGTTCTCGAGGGCCGCGAGGGTCGCGGGCGGCACGAGGTCGCCGGGGAGCTGGTAGATGTAGAGCCCGAAGCCGGGCGGAGGCGTCGGCGCGGCGGCGGTGATGTTGAACTGGACGACGCTGCCGGCGTGCCAGGCGGGGAAGGCGGCGCGAAGCTCCACCGGTGCGGGCGCTACGGCGAGCGGCGCCGGCGCCGCCACTTCGGGTGGCGGCGGTGGTGGGGGCACCATGGGGGCCGCGGCGCACCCGGCCGCGGTGAGGGCGGCGGCCAGCGCGAAGCCGAGGCGCCGCTTCATTTGGGTTTGGCGGCGGCGGGCGGGGGGGCGGCGGGCGACGGCGTTTTGGCCGCGGCGCGGCGTTTGATGAGCCAGGCGATGGCGCCGAAGATGAGCGCGAAGACGATGAACACGCCGGTGACTTCGGTGCCAGATGCATCCGGGAACAGGAACAGGCGGTAGATGATGGTGATCAGGAAGGCGCCGATGACGGCGGGGAAGGGAATTTTGTCCATCGGCCGGCCTTCAAAAATTGTTTTGATATAATGACGACTAGCAAGCGGCCGCGGCGAGGACAAGCCGTGTTATTCCCACCCGGCCGTGGCGCGGCCAAAATATGGCCGCGCCACAGCCGAGGGGAATAGAAGTTTTTTGCGCGCCCTGGGCGGGCAGCCTTTTTTACGAAAAAGCGCGGCTTTCTTACGCCGCCTTCTTCTGGTCTAAGGCCGCATAGGTCGCGGATTCGAAGGCCAGGTAGCCGCCAACGGAAGCGGCGTCGGCGAAGGGGAGGATTTGGGTGGCCCAGAAGCCGCCGATGCCGTTCCGGCGGTCGATCCAGAAGTACAGGTTGGCGAGGCCCGCCCAGGCGAGCGAGCCGGCGGGGCGGCCGGTGGGGGCGTCCTCGTCGTTGAGCATGAAGGAGAGCGCCCAGGATTTGGGCATGCCGGGGAAAAATTCGGCCTCGTTGGAGAGGGTGGGGATGATTCCGGGGAGGGATTTGATTTTGAGGTCGCCGAGGCCGTTTTGCACCGCCATGCGCACGGTTTTGGGTTTCAGGACCTGGCTGGTGGGGCCGGCGCCGTCGTTCAGCCATAGGCGGATGAATTTCGTATAGTCCAGCGCGGTGGAGTACAGGCCGTGGCCGCCCATGTGGATTTCGGGGTTCTGGGGAAGCTCGAAGCCGGGGATCTGGGCGAGCGCGCCGTCCGGCGCGCGGCCGTACATGGCGACCAGGCGTTCGCGCATCGAGGGCGTCATGGTGAAGGCGGTGTCGGCCATGCCGAGGGGTTCGAAGATGCGGGATTGCATGACTTCGCCGAGGCGGCGGTTCGTGATGGATTCGACGACCTGGCCGGCCCAGTCGATGTTGGAGCCGTATTCCCATTGCTCGCCCGGGTCGAACAGCAAAGGCGACATGAGTGAGGCCTTCGTGGCGGTGGTGATGCTGGGCAGGCCCTGGGTCTGGCCGAGGCGGTTATAGTGTTCGTTGAAAATGTCGTAGCCGAAGCCGGCGGTGTGCAACAGCAGCATGCGGGTGGTGATGTCGCGTTTGGGGGCGCGCAGTTTCGGGGCGCCGGCGGCGTCGAAGCCTTCGAGGACCTGGGCTTTGGCGATGTCCGGCACGTAGGTTTTGGCGGGGGCGTCGAGGTCGAGCCGGCCTTCCTCGACGAGCTGGAGGGCGGCGGTGCCGGTGATGGCCTTGGTGGTGGAGAAGATGGCGAAGACGGAATCCGTCGTCATGGCGGGGCCGCCGGGGGCGCGCAGGCCGGCGGCGCCGGCGAAAATATCGCCGTGGCGGTCGGTGGCGACGGCGACGATGCCGGGGACGGTGGGCGGGGCGGCGACGGTGGATTGCAGAATGTCGTTGGCTTTGGCGGCTAGGTTTTGGTTCATTTTCTGGTTCCTCCTGGAGAATTTTTTTTCAAAAGGAAGATGTTACTTTTTTGAAAAAAAGTAACCAAAAAACTTTTGCGGGCTGGGTGGGGCACCTCCGGTGTCTCTTTNNAAAGAGACACCGGAGGTGCCCCAACCCGCCCGCAAAAGTTTTTTGCTTCTTTTTTTTAAAAAAGAAGTGCTTGCTTGCTTCCGCGTTCGCCCGCGGCGCGTTACTCCACCTGCACCTTGCCGGTTGCCGTCAGCGGCATGGGGTTGGCAAAACCGGGCAGCGGAAAGGGCAAGGCAACCGTCGTGGAAACCTGATACGAAACCAGCGTCTGCTGCGTCTGGCCCGTCGCGCACGCCGTGCTCTGATACGTGATCGTGGTGCTGGGCGGCGTGAAGCAGCCGTAGGAGAGCGAGGCGTTCGCGGCGCCGGAGGACATCGTCGCCGGCAGCGAAATCTGGTAGATCGACGACTGGTTGATCAGCGAAATGATATAGCCGGCATAGGTCGTGTTGTTCGCGGCCGTCGGATTGGTATAGGCGAAATAATACAGCGACTGCAGCGCCGTGTTCAGTTGCGCCTGCGCCGAAATGACCGACAGAAAGTCCGTCGCCCCCAGCCCGAACGGCAGCAGCACGAAGGACGCCACCAGCGCGAATTCAACGCTCGCATTGCCGGCGCGCGATTGTCTCAGCCGCCTGAAAAGTTTCAGCATGTGGCGGCCGCCTGCGCGGAGCCTGTCACCGTCGCGACCGTGGAGATGCTGAGATTGATGCCGGTGCCGAACGCGGCAAAGCCGATCGGGACCCACTTATCCGTGGCCTTCAGCGTCAGATACACGCCAGGCGGCTCGGTCGTCACCGTATCGTTGCCGTTATCGCTCCATGTCGCGGTGATACCCGGATTGCTGGTGGCGCTGGTGGCCGGCGCCAGCGGCGGGTCCGCGTACTCGTTGAAATAGCCGATGATCGCCGATTGCGTCGGGCAGGTGAGCGAACCGTTATCGGCGTAATTGTTGGCGGCCTGCACCGCCGCGGCCCGCGCCGCGGACTGCACGCCGTGCACCAGGGCGCCCAGCGTCAGACCCAGCATGCCGACATTGACGATGATGAGCAGAAACATCACCAGCGCCATGCCGATCAGGGCGAATTCCACCGCCGCGACGGCCCG
>PLFB01000026.1 GCA_003137135.1 Acetobacteraceae bacterium | reverse complement strand
TACTGGCCGCACCCGATCAACGAATGCCTGACCACGCTCGCCATCGGCGCCGGCATGTATTCCGCGGCATTCAAATGGAGTAACGTGACCGGCGGCACGGATGGGCTGGACGGATTCATGCCGGATAGCCTGACGATTCTGCCCGGCTGGCAGTTGGAGAGTCCCGGCATCCCGCCAACCTATTGGCTGGTTCTGGCGATCCTCATCCCAAGCGCGCTTACCGCCTGGGCGCTGCTGGAACTGACGCCCTTTGGCAACGCTGTGAGGGCGGTGCGGCAGAATGAAAAGCGCGCGAAATTCCTGGGCTACGACACGCATCACATAAAACTCGCCAATTTCACGTTGGCGGCGGCACTCGCCGGCATTGCCGGCGCGCTATGGGCCATCGATAACAGCTTTGTCTCAACGGACAGCATTGACCTTACATTTTCCACCACGGTCATCATCATCGCGTTTATCGGCGGCACATCCTGGTACTGGGGCCCGGTCATCGGCGCGGTGTTGTATGTCGCGGCCAGCGACTGGCTTTCGGCGCTCACGCCGCATTGGCAAATCTGGCTTGGACTCGCCTTCATTCTTTTGGTCCTCTTCGCGCCTGGTGGCATCGCCGGCCTGGCTCGCGCTGCATTCAACAAAATTTTCGCGCGGCGGTCAGCGGCGGCGAGGAACGCCAATGTCTGAAACCCCGCTTCTGAATGTTTCCCGTCTGAGCAAGGGTTTTGGCGGCGTTCCGGTCCTCGCCGGGGTTAATTTCTCGCTGCGGCCCGGCGAACGCCTGGGCCTGATCGGCCCGAATGGCGCCGGCNNGCGCCGGCAAGACCACGCTCATCAACGTCATCACCGGCGGCCACGCGCCGGATGCCGGACTGGTGGTGTTTGAGGGACGCAATATAACGTCGCTCGCCCCGCATCGGCGCAATCGGCTTGGCATGGCAAGATCCTTCCAGATTCTCAGCCTGTTTCCGGAAATGACCGTGCTCGAAAACATCCGCAACGCGCTGCTGCGCTATAGCGGTTTGCATGTGCAATTCTGGCGCCGCCTGGCGGCGTTTCAAGATCTCCGCGCCGAGGCCGCGCATTACGCCGCTCTTGTCGGGCTTGGCCAAGCGCTGGACCTGCGTGTGGATACGCTACCCTATGGTGAAGCGCGGCGTCTGGATATCGCCCTCGTCCTCGCGCAACAGCCACGGCTGATAATTCTGGATGAACCGGCAGCCGGGCTTTCCGCTTCCGAAACCCGCGACCTGGTAGCTGTGCTGAAAGTCACCATCGGGGCTTGCGCGTTGATCCTCGTCGAGCACGACATGGATGTCGTCTACGCGCTGGCAGACCGGATCATGGTGCTTGATTACGGGCGCGTGCTGGCGGAAGGCACGCCGGCGGAGATCAGCACCAACGAGGATGTGCGGCGGGTTTATCTTGGCGAGGCCGCCGGGTGATGCTTGAGATTTCTAACTTGCAGGCTGCCTATGGCAAGACGAAAATTCTACACGGTGTGTCTCTGCGCGGCGATGTGGCTGAAATCATCAGCCTGCTCGGCCGCAACGGTGCTGGGAAATCCACTACGTTAAAAACGGTGATGGGGCTGTTGCCGCTGCTTGCAGGCGCGATCACGCTGGATGGCGCGGCACTGGCGGGTGAACCATCGCACCGGATCGCCAGGCGGGGGGTTGGCTACGTGCCCGAAGAACGTGCGATTTTTCCAACCCTCACGGTTGCCGAAAATCTCGCCATGGGTTTTTGGCGCGGGGGCCAGGGCGTTTCGCAAGCCACCGAAACCGTGCTCGCGTATTTTCCGCGGCTGCGCGAAAAATTTCGTGCGCGTGGCGCGACACTTTCCGGCGGTGAGCAGCAAATGCTCTCCATAGGCCGCGCGCTGATGGGAGAGCCGAAAATCCTTCTAGTGGATGAACCAACGGAGGGACTGGCGCCGGTCATTGTGCAGGCGCTTGAACAAATCTTGCAGGATTTGCGCGCGACCGGGGTTTCAATCCTCGTCGCCGAATCAAAGCTCGCCGCAGCGCGCCGGATCGCCAGCCGGATTTACGTGATGGGCAAGGGCCGCACGATTTTTGGCGGCACGCCCGAGGAATTGCAGGACCGGCAGGATATACGCCGCGAATTTTTGGAAGTCTAATCAACAGGAGCCACACATGAGACGAAATTTTCTGAAAACCACAATGCTGGCCGCCGCTGCCCTTACAGCGGCTTCCACCCTGCCTGCGCGCGCGGCGGACCCAATTGTGTTCGTAGCCGCCATCATCCAATCCGGCCCGTTCAAGGTGACGGATGCGCAGAACCTTGCAGGCATTCAATACGCTGTGAACCAGATCAACGCTGCCGGCGGTGTTGCCGGGCACCCCATCAAGCTCGACGTGATCGATACCGAGCTGAACGCCGCCGCCACCAAACGCAAAGTGACGGATGAAGTCCTCAACAATAATGCAAAAATCATCATTGGCGCTTCAGGCTCGGACGTTTTGAAGGCGCTCGTCGGCGTCGGCCAGCAATACAAGGTCCCCGTCATCGCCTTCGCCGGCGAGGCAGATGACATGACCGGCGCAAAGTTCGAGCCGGCCTTGTTCCGCGTCGCCGCCAATACCTCGATGCACGCTTCAGCAATCGTCTATGCAATGAAGCAGGATTATCCCAGCATCAAAAAGGTTTTTCTGCTGAACCAGGATTACGGCTTTGGCCATGAATCCGAAGCCGGCTTCAAGGCCGCGCTGCAGCGGCTCGATCCAGGCGTGCAGATCGTCGGCGATGTTTTTCACCCGCGCGGCGCCGCGGATTTCTCACCCTATCTGCAACAAATCCAGGCTTCCCAAGCCGATTTCGTCTTGACCTCGGATTGGGGTGCCGACCTGATCAAACTCTTGAATCAGGCCAACAGCTTTGGCTTGAAACCGCGCATCGGGGGCACCTTCCTCGCGGACCCTGAAATCCTCAAAGGTGTCGGCAATGGCGCCATCGGCGATATCGGCGCGGATGTCTACCAGCCCACCATCCAGACGCCGGCGAGCCAAAGTTTTGCAGCTGGCTTCCACACCGCGAATGCGGGCACGGCGACACCCTGGGCCACCGCCTCGGTCGGCAAATCCTACATCGCGACGGAGCTTGCGGCCTATGCGATAAACAAGGCCGGCTCGACGGATTTCAGCAATATCGAGACGGCGTTGGAAGGGCTGCATTACGCGTCCATCGCCGGTCCGTTGGTGGTCCGCGCCTGCGACCACCAGGTGCAGATCGGCGAGGCAACCGGGGAGGTGGTGCCGGCCAACAACAACCCCTATGCCTTCC
Organism: Acetobacteraceae bacterium; assembly: GCA_003137135.1. Taxonomy (GTDB): domain Bacteria; phylum Pseudomonadota; class Alphaproteobacteria; order Acetobacterales; family Acetobacteraceae; genus Acidocella. Next base: position 763 of record PLFB01000026.1, on the reverse strand, counting down.
CCTTCATCGGCCCGTCCTTGATCGCCCCGCTCAGCGCGATCCAGGTCGCGCCAGCCGATACCGGAAACCCGCGCTGCACAACGGCAACGAACTGACAGCGATCAGGCGGCGGCGACTCTCGCCGCCGCCTTCACGCGGGGAAAAATTTCGGCGGATAAGCGCCGCATCTCGGCCTCGAATGGCTGGAATTGCAGCATGAATAATTCAATGCCGGCAGCGCCAAAGGCATCAATCCGCGCCGCAACCTCATCATAACTGCCAACCAGCCCGGCAAACGTGCCGCCATTTGTACCGATGATCGGCGCTGTGCTGTAGGTATGTGTGTGCTTCATCACCACCGCCGGATCAGTATTCTGTTTTTGCCGGGCGCGAATCGCCGCGTCTTTTTCCGCCAGCGCCAGCAGATGTTCATAAGCCGCCTGCGCGGCGGCCGCGGTTTCGCGGGCGATCACGAAGGCGGAAAGGCCAAAGCGCAAACTTACGCCTGCTCGCGGCCGGGTGCGCACGTTCTCAATCAATGCCGCCACGTTTTCCAGTGGTTGGCCGTTGATGAACCACACATCGCCATGCGCCGCGACCAGTTCCTGCGCGGGCACAGATTCGCCACCGACATAGATCAGCGGGCGCGCGCGGTAAGGGTCGGCGGGCCGCAGCTGAAACTCGGAAATATCAAAATACCGGCCGTTGAAGGAAACACGCTCACCGCGCAGTAGCGCCTCCACAATTTCGATCCATTCTTTGCCATAGGCGTAGCGTTCGTCAT
>PLFB01000081.1 GCA_003137135.1 Acetobacteraceae bacterium | reverse complement strand
GGCGTGCTTCGCACGACGGGGCAGCGCCCCATGGCCTTCTCTCAGCGCACGGGTTTTACGAGCCGGCGGTACAGGTGCCACGTGGCGTGGCCTAGGATGGGGAGGATGATGACCAGGCCGAGGAAGCAGGGAATGCTGCCGAGCAGCAGGCCAAAGGCGATGATGAGGCCCCATTGCGCCAGGACGACGGGGTTGCGCTGCACGGCGAGGAGCGAGGTTTTGATCGCGGTGGCCAGCGAGACGTGACGGTCCAGCAACAGCGGGAAGGTGACCACGCTGATGGCGAGCACGCCGGTGGCGAACAGGCCGCCGGCCAGCGTGCCGAGGATGATCATGGCCCAGCCGGCGGGCGTCGTCAGCACCGCGGCGATGAAGCCGGTGACCGTGGCGGCGGCGTCCGCGCCCAGGGTGGCATTGAAAATGGCCTGCGCGACCGCGAGCCAGGTGAAGAACAGGCCAATGAGGATGAGGCCCATGGCGGTGATTTCGCCGATCTGCGGCGATTTGATGACGCGAAACGTGTCGAGCCAGTTTTCCTCACCCGTCAGTTCGCGCTGCCGGCTCATTTCGTACAGGCCAACGGCGAACAGGGGGCCGATGAGGGCAAAGCCGGAGGCGGTCGGGAACAGCAACGGCAGCAGCGCGTGCTGCGCATCGACCGCGGCGATGACGGCGACCATGATGGGGTAGATCAGGATGAGGAACACCACGTCCGTGCGGGCGGCGGCAAAATCCGAGACGCCGGCTTGCAGCGCGTTGGTGAGGTCCTTGAACCGGATCTCGCGGACGATCGGCGTGCCGTGGGCGGCGGCGATTTCGGTCGGGGTGGCGAAATAATCCGCCGGGTGGGCGTTGCCGATTTCGGCGGTGGCCGCGAACTGGGCAAAAAACCATTCCATGGGGTTTTTGATGTGCATTGTCTTGGTCCTCCTGGCTTTGTTCGTTTAGGGTGTCCTTTGTGGCCGGTTTTCACCCATTGGCGGGATGTTGCGCGCTTGAATTGTATCAGTTTAGGACATTTTGAACCCCAAGTCCCGAAGTTTTCAAGATGCGGGTGATCCTGGCGAGCGGCTCGGCGGCCAGGCGGGCGATGTGCCTGGCGGCGGGGCTGAAGGTCGCGGTGCTGCCGGCGGACGTGGACGAGGCGGCGTTCAAGGCCGCCGCCACCGGCACGGTGGAGGAGACGGCGCTGGCGCTGGCGGTGGCGAAAGCGCAACGGGTTTCCGCCGTGGCGCCGGGTGCGCTGGTGGTGGGCGCGGACCAGATGCTGGTTTGCGAGGGCCGGCGCTATGACAAGCCTAACGATATGTCGGCCGCGGCGGCGCAATTGCGCGCGCTGCGCGGACGGACACATTTTTTGGTGACCGCGGTATGCGTGGCGCAGGGCGGGGCGGTGGCGTGGTCGCATATCGAGACGCCGGTGCTGACGATGCGGGATTTTTCGGAGGAATTTTTGGCCTCGTATCTGACGGCGGAGGGGGAAAAAATCTGCGGCTGCGTCGGCGCCTACCGGCTGGAGGGCTTTGGCGCGCAATTGTTTGCGCGGGTGGAGGGGGATTATTTCACAATTCTGGGGCTGCCGCTGCTGGCCTTGCTGGGTTTTTTGCGGCAGGCCGGCGAGGTTCCGGCTTGAGCGCGCTATCCAGCAGCCGGTGCATGGCGGCGACGGTTTCCGGGTCGAGGTTGCGCAATTCCCTTGCGAGGCGGTTGCCGAGCGCGGTTTGCTGCGGCGTAAGGCCCGCGGCGTTCAGTTTCACGCGCGGACGGGAGATTTTTGCCAGGGCGCGAAGCTCGTCCGCGTCGTCCCAGATCAGCCCGAAATAATCGCAGATCTGGTGGATGAGGCCGGCCGAGGGCGCGCCGCGGCGGCCGTGTTCGAGCGCGGAAAGATAAGCGGGAGAGACGGCGAGGGCGTGCGCCATGTCGCGCTGGAGGATTTTTTTCGCGGCCCGGAGGGCGCGGAGTTTTTCGCCGAAGGGGGTCATGAAAGGAAGAAAGTAGCGCTTTTTTGAAAAAAAGCGCGCAAAAAACTTTTGCTCCTGGAGGCGTTTTGACCGGAGAGCCTTTAATCGCCCCTTTCGGGGGCGATTAAAGGCTCTCCGCTCAAAACGCCCCCAGGAGCAAAAGTTTTTTTGCCGCGGTCGCGGGCGACTTACTTTTTTTTCAAAAAAAGTAACTGCTTTATACTTCCTCCTTCTGCCTCCCCCTGCGCAGCAGAATGCGCGTGGCGCCGGTGTTGGCGGTAGGGGCGTGGGCGACGGCGAGGATCAGGGGGCGCAGGGTGGGGGCGTTTAGCCAGTGGGGGAGTTCGCGAGAGAGAATTTCGCCTCTGCCGGTGACGATTTCGATGCAGCGCAGGTTTTGGGTGTGGGCGTGGTGGATGAAGGCGAGGACGGCGTGATGGGCGCGGGTGGCGGTAAGGCCGTGGAGGTCCAGCTTGGCTTCGGGGCGGCGTTTGCCCGTGGCAAACGATTTCCAGGTTGATTTGTCGAGGCCGGCGGGGGCGGTGTTGGGGTGGATCGGTGTTGCGGCGTCGGATTTTGGCAACTGAAGATTGCTTGCGTCGTGTCGTGCGAAGCACGCATTCGCGTGACGCTCGCCATGACGGGCAGAGGGCGGGGGCGCCGGGTCCAGGGGGATGCGGGTTCTGCCGGGGAGGAGCGATATATTGCTGGTGAAGGCGGCCCAAAGTTGTTCGTCGGCCTTCGAGAGCGGCTTAGGTTTCGCCATCGATGATGAGCACGTGCAGGCGACGCGGTCCGTGGGCGCCGAGTTCCAGGGTTTGCTCGATGTCGGCGGAGCGCGAGGGGCCGGTCACGAGCATGATGTTGCGGGGCATGAAATTTTGCTCGGCGGATTTGGCTTTGCCGCGGGATTTTGGGGATTCGGCGGCGCGCAGGAGGTCAAACGCGTCTTCGTAGCATGGCAGGATTCGGTCGGCTTGCAGAACGACGATGGCGTTGTCGGGCAGCAGGTTGTTGGAGGTGGGGGTTTTGGGGCCTGAGGGCAAAACGAGCGTCCCGGTTTCGGCGATGCCGGCAAACGCGTGTTGCAGGCTGACGGCGTCGGTGGGTGAACAGAGGCCGAAGCGGATTTTGAGCAGCGGGGCGGTGTCGAACGGGATTTTTTGCAAATCCGGGTGCGGCGAGGCGACCAAGGCAGGGGCCAGGTTTTGCCGGGCGAGGTAGCTGGTGATGGCGCCCGGAACGTCGGCCAGGGAGGCGAGGCGGGCGACGGTGCCGAATTCGCGCTCGACGTATTCGCTGAACAGGCTGATGCGGCCTGCGCGGTCGAGGTTGCCGCGGGCGGGAATGAGGTGGCGGGCGTGCGCGGCGAGGCGGGCGGTGAGCATGGCTTTCTGATCGGGCGGGAGCGGGCCGCGTTTCAGGCCGCGCTGGATCGCGCCGATGATCGCGTCTCGGGTCATTTTTTGGCTTTTTGGGCGGCGGCGAAGCGGGCGAAGAAGGTGTCGCCCTCGGGCGCGGGGAAGTCGCGGCCTTCGGTCCAGCCGCCGGCGAGGGGGAGTTTGGTGAATTTGCCGGTCTTGCGGCCGGCGAAGCCGAGGGCGAGTGCGGCGGCGCGCGTGGCCAGGCGGTACAAAGCGGGGCGTTTGGCGAACATGGCCCAGAAGGCCAGGCCGTACCGCATCGTGGGGGGTTGCAGGTGGCGCTCGAATTCGCGTTCGCGCCAGTGCCGCATGAGGTTGGGCAGCGGGATTTTGACAGGGCAGACGCTCTCGCATTTGCCGCAAAACGTGCTGGCGTTGGGCAGGTGGCCGGCGTTTTCGATGCCGACCAGCATAGGGGTGAGGACGGCCCCCATCGGGCCGGGATAGGTGCTGCCGTAGGCGTGGCCGCCGACCGCGCCATAGACCGGGCAATGGTTCATACAGGCCGCGCAACGGATGCAGCGCAGCATGTCCTGGAAATCGGTGCCCACCATGCCGGAGCGGCCGTTATCCAGCAGGACGACGTGGTAGTCGGCCGGGCCGTCAGAATCGCCGGGGCGGGCGGCGCCGGTCGAAAACGTCGTGTAAACCGACATGTCCTGCCCGGTGGCGGAGCGCGCGAGGACGCGCAGGAGCGAAAGCGTGTCCTCGATGGTGGGGACAACTTTTTCGATGGTGGTGACGACGACGTGGGTTTTGGGGAGGGTTTGGGTGAGGTCGCCGTTGCCTTCGTTGGTGACGATGACGGAGGTGCCGGTCTCGGCGATCAGAAAATTCGCGCCGGTGATGCCGATATCGGCGGCGAGGAATTTTTCGCGGAGTTTTGTGCGGGCTTCGGTGAGGATGTCGCGGCGTTCGTGAAAAATGCGGTCGAGCGGTAGGTCCAGGTGGGATTTTCTAAAAGTGTCTTCCCAGTCTTCGCGATTCAGGTGGAAGGCGGGGCCGATGATGTGGCTGGGGGGTTCATGGCGGAGCTGCAAAATATATTCGCCGAGGTCGGTTTCGACCGGGGTGACGCCGTGGACCTCCAGAAAATCGTTAAGGGCGATTTCCTCGGTGACCATGGATTTGCCCTTGGTGACGGTTTTGGCGTTTTTGCTCCGGCAGATTTTGAGGACCGCCTGCCGCGCGTCTTCCGCGGTGGCGCACCAGTGCACGGTGCCGCCGGCTTTTTCGACATTGGCGGCGTAGGTTTCGAGATAAAAATCCAGATTCTGGATCGTGTGGTTTTTGATGTTTTTGGCGATTTCGCGCAGCGCCTCGAATTCGGGGAGCTTTTCAACGGCGCTTTGGCGTTTTTTGGCAAACTGGGGTTTTGCGCGCGCTAGGGCTTTTTGCAGGCTGGCGTCGGCCATGGCGCCGGTGGCGTTTTCCTTGAAGGCGGCACTGGTTTCGAGCATGCGGTAGGGTCCTCCGGCTGGTGTATTAGACGGGAGATGGCGGTGATGGTCTAGCCGGGCAGGAGAATTATCCGCAGATGGGGGAGAGGTTTCTGGGATGCAGCGGGTGATGGTGATGGGGCCGCCGGGGGCGGGCAAGTCGACGCTGGCGAGGCGGCTGGGGGCGAGGCTGGGGCTGCAGGTGTTTCATTTGGGCCAGGCGTTTCATTTGCCGGGGTGGGTGCAGGCGCCGGAGGAGGTGTTTGCGGCGGAGGTCGAAAGGCTGGCGGCGCTGCCGGCGTGGGTGATTGATGGGAATTATACGGGGGTTTTGGCATCGCGCCTGGCGGCTGCGGATACGGTGATTTATTTGGATGTGGCGTCTTGGACTTGCCTGGTGCGGGTGGTTCGGCGGCTGCTAAGAAGTTATGGACGGGTTCGAGCCGATGGGCCGGCTGGTTGCCCGGAGCGGGTGAGCTTCGCGTTTTTGCGGTTTGTTTGTACGTGGAATCGGAAGCGGCGGGCGCGGCATTTGGCGTTGGTGGATGCGTTTGGCGGCCATAAAATTATTCTGCGGGGGAAGCGGGAGCTGGAGCGGTTTTTGGCGCTATCTTAAGGAAATCAGAAGTCGCAGTGAGCCGTCATAATGCGGTTCCGTCCGCAGGTGGCCGTGGCGGCGGTCCCAGGCGCCGGTTTCCAGGGCTTCGCGCAGGCTGGAGACATAGTGGTCCGAGGTGGCTTCATCCACAAAACTCCAGGCCGAGCAGGCGGAGCGGGCGGTGGGCGAGAGGAGCATTTCGGGGCGGCCGTAATAGGCTTCGTTAAAGCCGTCTCGGCAGTGGAGGGGGATGGGGACGGGGAGGACCCTGGTGGTTCCGCCTAGGATTTGGGCGATGTGGGGCAGGGCGGGGTAGCGGCGGGCTTCGGTGGCCAGAACCTCTGGGGCGTAGTCGTTGAGCCAAAAATTTTGGACGAGGATGGGGTCGCAGGTGAGGATGATGAGGGGGCCGGTGGTGACGCGGCGCATTTCGCGCAGGCCTGCGGTCAGGTTGGTCCATTGGTGGACCGAAAAAGTGGTCATGGCGGCGTCGAAATGGTGGTCGGGGAAGGGCAGGGATTCGGCGGCGGCGTTTATGGCGGGGGCAAGATCGGCAGGGCGCTGGGCGCGCATGGTGGCGGAGGGTTCGACGGGGGTGACTTTTCGGTCGCGCGGTTCGTAGGAGCCGGCGCCGGCGCCGAGGTTGAGGATTCTTTCGGCGTCGCCGAGGGCTTGGTGGATGAGAGTTTCGATGGCGGGTTCGGGTTGGCGGTAGGTTGTGAAGCTGGCGCCGATGAGGGCGTAGTTGGCGTCGCCGGCGCTGCCGTCGGATGGGTGGTCAGGGGGGTTCATTTGGCCAAATTGCCCGTGCCTGGTTCAGTTGGGAATAGATGGCGAGTTGGTTGTTGGTGACAGCGGCTGATGGGTTTTTCCGGCGCGGGTGGGGAGAAAGATGAAGCGTAACCCACCCTAAGGGTCCAGTGACAAAGTCGAGGATGCGCTGGCGTGATGGGGGGTGGGGTTGGGGCTAGCT
>PLFB01000282.1 GCA_003137135.1 Acetobacteraceae bacterium | reverse complement strand
TCCGGAAATCCCGGGGCGGTTCATTGGCTTTGATAGAGACATACAAGAATGAGGTCACGAACGCATCGATTCAAAGGCGATTTGAAAGGATTTCCTCTTGAGCATGAAGGCGCTGAATGTTTTTAGCCTCATTTTCATCCTTTGTCGGCAAGCGAAAAGCAAGAATGACAGGGATTTACTTCGAACGTAAGCGAAATAGCAAAAGCGGCTGTGAAGCTTCTGTAACGTGGCAATTAACTCGAGCTAAAGTTTGCTTCAATGCCTTGCTGCGGTCCTTAAATTGTCCATCTGGAAGTTTTGGAAACGCTGAAGGAACGTCCGCATGCACCCCCTCATCCTCCTCCCCGCCATCACCTTCATCCTCGTCATCGGCTACCTTGGCTGGAGCGGTCTGGCCGTGAAACGCAGCCAGAAACCCGGCCGCACCAAAGGCATCGGCGCCCCCGGCGACCCCATGTCCTAAATCCGCCCGCCAAAGCACAGCAAATACCCCTCATACCTGTTCCGCGCCGTCTGCACCGAAATCCGCCCCGGCGCCCCGCCGGGCAGCGGCGCCCATTCCGGCTGCAACAATTTGAACGCCTGCTCCAGCGTATTCCGCCCGCCGCATACCGCGAGCTGCGCCCCGCGCTGCCCGATCCGCCACCACGCCAGCCTGTCCTGCGAAGCCGGGGTAAAATCCGCTACAATCCCCTTCAGTTGCGCCGCCTTCCAGGCCGGGTAGGTCAGCATGTAGGCTCCCGCCGCGGTCGAAGGGTCCGGGCGGCCCGACGTCAAAATCGCCCGATTGGGATGCCGCGAGGTATCGGTGAAGGATTTGCCCCCATAGAGTTTGTAATATACAAAATCGCCGTCATTCGGATAATTCACCGCCCACCGCAGTAATTTCAAAAATGCCCGCACATTCTGGCAGCCCGGATCGCAAACCGGCGGCGACGCCATCGCGCACTCCCTTTTTTCGCAGCCTTTTCTTATCCGCAATTATCCGGCCAAGCGAGCCACAATCTCACCGCGAACCGTCAGTTTAACAAAACCTTTCAGTCCCGCCGCAGCCGCAGCGCGTCCGCCACGCCAAACGCGCCCGGCAGCCCGCCTTTGGGAAATAATTTTGTAAAATGCCCCATTTTTCGGCCCGGCCGCGCCAAAGCCTTGCCGTAATGGTGCGCGATCAGCCCTGGCGTCGAAATCACCGCATCCCAATCCGCCATCCCCTCCGGCCCGACCACATTCTTCATCACGGCATCGGCATGCCGCATCGCCGGCGGCAACGGCAGCCCGGCCACGGCGCGAATATGCATGTCGAACTGGCTGGCCGGGCACGCGTCGATCGTCCAATGCCCGGAATTATGCGGCCGCGGCGCGATCTCGTTCACCAGCAGCCCGCCCGCCGCGGTCACGAACATTTCCACCGCCAGCACACCCACCAATTCCAGTTTGTCCGCCACCAGCCGGGCCAGCCGCGTCGCCTCGGTCAAAATCTCCGCCGGCAGCGGCGCCGGCGCCAGCGTCACATCCAGGATATGGTTTTTGTGCCGGTTTTCCACCGGATCGAAGGATACCACCGCCGCGTCAGCGCCGCGCGCCACCACCACCGAAATCTCGCAGGCAAAATCGACAAACCCCTCCAGGATCAGCGGTTTCGGCGCCAGTTTTTCAAACGCCCAGGCCGCCTCGGCGGCATCGCGGATCACCGCCTGCCCCTTGCCGTCATAGCCCAGCCGGGTCGTCTTCAGCACGCACGGCACACCCAGCCGCTGCACCGCCGCCGGCAGCCAGGGGGCAACATCCACCGCCACCCAAGGCGCCGTCGGCACGCCGATCCCGTTCAAAAACTGTTTCTCCGCCAACCTGTCCTGGCTGATCCGCAGCACCCCAGCACTCGGCCGCACCGGCCGCACCCCCTCCAGCGCCGCCAGCCCCGCCGCCGGCACGTTCTCAAATTCGAACGTCACCACGTCCACCGCCTCGGCGAACCGCCGCAGCGCCGCGACATCATCAAACCCCGCCACGGTCTCAAACGCGGAAACCTGCGCCGCCGGCCCGCCCGCCACGGGATCAAACACGTGCACCAAATAGCCCAGCCGCGCCGCCGCCATGGCGGACATCCGTCCCAACTGTCCGCCGCCCACAATGCCGATCACGGCACCCGGCGCCAGCCTCACTCCACCGTCTCCGGCACCGCCGCCGTCTGCGCCGCCCGAAATTCCGCCAGCCGGCCCCGCAGCCCGGCATCCCCCAGCGCCAAAATGCCCGCGGCCAGCAGTCCCGCATTCATCGCGCCGGATTTGCCGACCGCCAGCGTTCCCACCGGCACGCCGCCCGGCATCTGCACGATCGAGAGCAGCGCATCAAACCCCTGCAGCGCGGTCGCCGCCACCGGCACGCCCAGCACCGGCAGCAGCGTCATCGCCGCCGCCATGCCCGGCAGATGCGCCGCCCCGCCCGCCCCGGCGATGATCACTTTTATGCCCCGCGCTTCCGCCCCTTCGGCATATTCATACAGCCGCTTCGGCGTCCGGTGCGCGGAGACCACGCGCGTCTCAAACGCCACGCCCAGCCGCTCCAGCACTTCCGCGGCGTGCCGCAGCACCGGCCAGTCCGACCGGCTGCCCATGATAATCCCCACGAGCGGCGGGTTCACGCCGTGCGGTCCGGTATCAGCCGGCTCTCCAGCCAGGCGATCTCGTCCTTCAACCCCAGCTTGCGCTTCTTCAGCCGCTGGATCTGCAATTGGTCGGTCGGTCCGTGGTCCGTCAGCCGCGCGATCACAGTGTCCAGGTCCCGGTGCTCGCTGCGCAGCGCGTGCAGCCGCCGGAGCAGGTTGTCTTTGTCCGTCAACATGCCGGGTTCATAGAGTGAATTCGCGTCTCCCGAAACCAGTTTTTACAAAATTCCGGCGCCCCCGCAAATTTCTGATGACATTTTTGGGCAAACGGGATTAGCCTCACATCCCTGGCAATAGCCCGGGCAATGCCCAGGGCGGTAGCCGACGGCAAACTACCGATCCACTTTTTTTGGAGGTACCATGAGCCTGCAATCGCACATCGAAGTTCTGAAAGAGCGCCACGCCAGTCTGGACACGCGCATTCATGAGGAGGATTGCCGCCCGCGCCCCGACGAAAGCGCCATTTCGCGCCTCAAACTCGAAAAATTGCGATTGAAGGAAGAGATGGAGCGGCTGCGCGAGCAGCACTAAGGAAAAAAAGCAGAAAAAAACTCCTGGATTCCCCCGGCCTTTGAGCGGCCACAGTATGGCCGCTCAAAATCCGGGAGTACCAAAAGTTTTTTGGTTACTTTTTTTCAAAAAAGTAACTGCTTACTTCCTTCTAAGCGGCCTCCGTCATCGGCGGGGGTGGCGGCGGCGGCGTAATCCCCTCCTTCGCCAGCCGGTCATTGGCGGCGGCGACCGCGTCGTTCAGGTCGGATTGCTTGCACAGCCCCAGAATCACCGGGTCGCGCGGCTTGATGTTGGTCGCGTTCCAGTGCGAGCGGTCGCGGATTTTCTGGATCGTGTCTTTCGTGGTGCCCAGCAGCTTGATGATCTGCGCGTCCGTCAGGTGCGGATAGCTGCGCAGCAGAAACGCGATCGCATCCGGCCGGTCATTGCGCTTGGCCACCGGCGTGTACCGGCCGCCCTTGCTCTTGCTCTTCGGCAGCGGGTCCGCCGGCGGCAGCAGCCGCAGATGCAGTTCCGGGTTCGCCTCGCAGCGCGCGATGTCCTCCGCCGTCACCTGCTTGTTCGCCACCGGGTCGTACCCGTTGATGCCCTGCGCCACCTCGCCATCCGCGATCGCTTGAACTTCAAGCGGATGCATGCCGCAGAAATCCGCGATTTGGGTAAACGTCAGGGCGGTTTTCTCGATCAGCCACACGGCGGTGGCCTTTGGCATCAGCGGCAGGGTCATGGCTTTCACACTCTCAGGGTCGCCGGCGGATGTTTTTCATTCTGACGAAGTCGCTTGCCGGCCTTCCAGCGCAAACGACGGTTCGTAGCCGCGGCCGAACGCCGCATATGACAAGCCCTCAGTGGTGGGTCAAGCGGCTTTGGCGGTATTATGTTCGATGCCATGCGCATGGCTGGACCGCTATGGTCTACGACGTGCCGAACAGGAGGATCGGATGGCTCGTGACGAGGACGAACCTTTGACAAAACGGCGCCGGCTGGAGCCGCTGCTGCTGGACAGTCTGGGGATCGAAGAACTACGCAGCTACATTGATGAGCTGCGCACTGAGATTGCGCGTGTAGAAGCGGATATTGAGCGCAAGAGCAGTCACCGCAGTGCCGCGGATGCGTTCTTCAAACGGCCCCAATAAAACGGGGGCCGGATGACCGGCCCCACGCTTCATGACCCGACGATAAGCAGGCGTCAGGCGGCCTTGGCGTTGTCCTGGGAATCGTTGGCGATCGGCTGCGGTGCCGGCGCCGCGCTGCCGACGACAATCTTGCGCGGCTTCAGGGACTCCGGGACCACGCGCTTCAGGCCGACATGCAGCAGACCATGCTGAACATCAGCGCCTTCCACAACGATATGATCGGCGAGCACGAAACGACGCTCGAACGCTCGGCCGGCGATCCCGCGGTACAGGATTTCGGCCTTCTGCGTGTCAGCCGCCACCCGGCCGGACACAAAAAGCGTATTGTCCTTCACGGTAATATCGATGTCCTCCGGGCGGAACCCCGCCACCGCCATCGTCAGGCGGTAGGAATCATCGCCGGTCTTCTCGATATTATACGGCGGGTAGCCCTGCGGTTCCTGTCCGGACGCAGCAGTGTCCACCAAACGTGCCAAACGGTCGAAACCGATGGCAGTACGGAACAGCGGAGCAAAATCAACAGTCGTCATAAAGAAACCTCCTGCACAGCAAGGTTGATAACGGTTGGGTCGCCCATACGAGCCGACCCCGTTCCAGTCGTCCCGGGAACCCCAAACTGGGCATTCCCGACAAGCCTGAAGTAGGAACCGTCCATCAGTCGTTCAAGAGGTTTCTGCAACAGCGGCGCACGGCGGACCGGCCGCGGTTCGGCTTATTTCTTGATGCCGAGACCGGCGAATTTCTTGTTGAACTTGGCCACCTGGCCGCCGGTGTCCATCAT
>PLFB01000283.1 GCA_003137135.1 Acetobacteraceae bacterium | reverse complement strand
CCGACGCGCTGCTGATCGCCGCCATTCTCCCGCTGGCCGGCCTGGTGTTCGCGGCGGCTTTCATCGTGCAGGCGTTTCTGCCGTTCGTGTTTCCGCTGCTGGCCGGCTTCGCTTTGCTCGGCCCGATGGCGACCCTCTGGTTCGCCGCCCTCAGCCGCCAGCGGGACCATGACGATGAAAGCATCAGCGTCATCTTCGCCGAGCCACGTATCCAGGAAATCCAGCGCCTCGCCGGCGCCGCCATTCTGATCTTCTTCTCCTGGAACATGTCGGCCGCGATCATCTACCTGTTCACCCTTGGCAGCTCCGATGAGAATGCCGGCGCGCCGTTCTTCGTGCGCGTCTTCACCACCCATGCCGGGTGGGAGCTCATCATCATCGGCTGCGCGGTGGGTGCGGTGTTCGCGTTCGTCACGCTGGCGATCAGCGTGATCTCTTTCCCCGCCGTCATCGACCGCCCGATAACGGCGTTCCAGGCCGTCAAAATCTCGATGGAAGCGATGCGCCACAACCCTGTCTTCGTGCTCGCCTGGGGCGCCGTCGTCGCCGCGGGACTGATTTTCGGCGCGGTCACGTTTCTGCTGGGGATGGTCGTCGTGCTGCCGGTGCTGGGGCACGCGACGTGGCATGTTTACAAGAGGATGACGTATTGAAGTAAAGAAGAAGCGCTTTTTTGAAAAAGAGCCGCTCCGCGGGTGCAGCGCAAAAAACTTCTGCTCCTGGGGGAGCGTGGACCGGGAGTGCCTTTAATCGGCACCTTTGGCGCCGACTAAAGGCACTCCCGGTCCAACCGCCCCCAGGAGCAAAAGTTTTTTTGGTTCTTTTTTTTCAAAAAAAGAACTTCTTGCCTTCACTGCAAAAGCGTCGGCTGCAGCGGCATCCCCGGCATTTCCGGCAGCATCATCAGGTGGTTCAGCGAGTGGAACATCCACACCGTCAGCCCGATGGACAGTATGAACAGCGGGACCGTGAGCACCAGGGAGACGGATTTCCAGATATTGTACCGCGTCACGTCCAGGCCAAAAAACAGCATGCATTGCGCGATCAGCAAAAAAATCGCGAGGCCGGAAATCGCGATCAGGAGCGCCTGCGGCTGCATGCCCCTTTGCTCGCTCAGCAACAGCGCCACGCCGAGCAGCACGACGGTGAGGACATAGCCGGAAATATACCCGACGCTGCCGGCCTGCTGCACTTCCGCATGGCGCAGCGGGTCGGGTTCCGGGTGGTGCGGGTCGCCCTGACGGGGATCGGTCATGGCATGGAGCCCTTCAGATAGACAAACACATAAACGCAGACCCAGACGGACGCCTGGAACTGCCAGAACAGGCGCAGATTGAGCAGCCGCGTGACGATGGCGGTGTTGAAGCCGAAGCGGATGATTTGCGGCAGCAGCACCAGCATCCACAAAATGCCGAACAGCATGTGCAGGCCGTGGGTGGCGACCAGGACGAAGAAGGCAGAGAGATAGCCGCTGCGGTCCGGTGTCGCGCCCTGCGCGAACAGGGCAACGAAATCCCCGATTTCCAGCGCGACGAACAGCGCGCCGAAGACGATGGCGATGACGATGCCCAGCAAAACGCCATTCCGGTTGCCGGTTTTCAGCGCCACCGTCGCCAGGCTGTAGGAGAGCACGCTGGAGAGAATGGCGATGGTCTGCCAGAACGCCGCCAACGGGTGCAAAATTTGCTGCGAGGTCGGGCCGTCGGCCATGTTCATCGTCTGGTCCAGCACCGCGTAGGCGGCGAACAGGCCGGCGAAGATCAGCGCGTCGCTGAGCATGTAGAGCCAGAAACCGAGCGTTTTGGTGGAGATCGGGTCGTGCTCGGTCTCGCCATAGTGCCACAACGGCGGCAGCGGACCTTCCGGGTTGGTGCGGGCGTCCATCACACGAGCCTTTCTTCGGCCACGGGCAGCGGCGCGCGGCTGTCCGAGACGATGCCGCGGCGCCGGTAGTTGGCTTCCAGGTCGCGCATCCGCTCGGGCGTGATGGTGTAGCCTGGATCGGGAAAGAACGAGGTGATGATGATGACGGCGATGATGCCGGCCAAGCCGCCGCCCGCCATCCACCAGATGCGCCACACCATGCCGAAGCCAAAGCCGAAGGCGAGGATGCCGATGATGATGGGCACCATCGAATTGTTCGGCATATGCACCGGGTCGTAGTGGTCCGGCATCACCGTTTCGCAGTTGCGCTCGCGCCGCCAGGTCAGTTCGTCAAGTTCATGCACCTGCGGCGTGACGGCGAAATTGTAGAACGGCACCGGCGTATGGGTGAGCCATTCCAGCGTGCGCGCCGTGCCCCAAGGGTCGGCGCCGCACACATTCTTGTCGCGGTCGCGGATGCTGACAAAGAGCATCTTGAAGAAGTAGAACACCGAGAGGCAGTATAGCGCGATGCCGACCTCCTCGATGATCAGCATCGGCATCCAGTCAGGGTCGTACAGGTAATCCAGCCGCCTGGTCTCGCCCTCGAAGCCGAGCAGAAACATCGCCGTGAAGAGGGTGGTGGTGGCGAGGCAGAACGTCCAGAAAAACCGCTTGCCGCTGGCTTCGTCCAGCATGAAGCCAAACACTTTTGGCCACCAGTAGATGACCGCGGCGAAGGCGGCAAAGACGATGAGCAGCACCATGCAGTGGAAATGCGCGATCACGAACACGCTGTTATGGACGGTGTAGTTGATCGCGGGGTTGGCGAGCATGACGCCGGTGATGCCGCCGACCAGCAGCAGCAGAATCGCGCCGACCGCCCACAGCATCGGCGTGGTGTAGGTGATCCGCCCGCGGTACATCGTGAAGATCCAGTTAAAAACTTTCACGCCCGTCGGAACGCCCACCACCATGGTGGCGACCGAGAAAAATGTATTCACCATCGGCCCGGCGCCCATGGTGAAGAAGTGATGCAGCCAGACCGACCAGGAGATGCCGGCGATGGCGAAGGTGGCCGCCACCATGGTGATGTACCCAAACAGCGGCTTTTCGGAGAAGGTGGGGATGACTTCAGAGAGCACGCCGAACGCCGGCAGCACCAAAAAGTACACTTCGGGGTGGCCCCAGATCCAGAACAGATCGGTATAGAGCATCAGATTACCGCCCATGCCGGCGGTGTAAAAATGCGTGCCCAGATAGCGGTCCGCGCCCAGCAGCGCCAGCGCCACGCCCAGCACCGGGAACGCCGTCAGGCCGATGACGTTGGTGGAGAGCGTCGTCCAGGTGAAAATCGGCAGCCGGTCCCAGCGCATGCCGGGCGCGCGCATGCCGATGATGGTCGTGATGATGTTGATCGCGTTCAGCGTGGTGCCGATGGAGGAAATCTGGATCGCCCACATCCAGTAATCCACGCCGACGCTCGGGCTGTAGGGCAGTTCGGTGAGCGGCGTCAGCCCGACCCAGCCGGCGTCCGAGAAATCGCCGATGAACAGCGACGCCATCACCAGCATCGCGCCCATCACCGTCAGCCACAGGCTGATCGCGTTCATGCGCGGAAACGCCATGTCCCGCGCGCCGATCTGCAGCGGCACGATGATGTTGCCGAGACCCGTGAGGATCGGCGTCGCGGCGAACAGGATCATCAGCGTGCCGTGCGAGGAATAAATCTGGTCGAAATGCGAGGGCGGCAGGTAGCCGTGCTGGGCTTCGAGGAAATGCGGCGAAGCGGGGCCGTCGGCGGTGACCTGCTGGGTGCGGATCATCATGCCGTCCACAAAACCGCGGAACATCATCACCAGACCGAGGATGATGTACATGACGCCGATTTTCTTATGATCGACGGAGCAGATCCATTCCCTAAAAATATAGCCGACTTTGCGGAAGTACAGCACCGGCGCGACCGCGGCGAGGCCGGCGATAACGGTGAAGACGAACGCGAAAATGATGATCGGGTTGCTGTACGGGATCGCGGCCAGCGTGAGCCGGCCGAACAGCGGAGACCAGGGACCTTGCAGGTGAACGAGCACGGTGGTGACCTTTACGTTCCGTTAAGATTTTGGTTTGGCTTCGCCGGAATTGACGGCGGTCGGGTTCGATAGTTGCGTTTTCGTGTCGATATCCTCGGGCACCGGGAAAACCTGTCCGCCCTGGATGGCGGCAAAGACTTCCGAGAACAGATTTGGGTCGGCGGCGGAGAAGTAAAGCGGTTTGGCGCCCTGATTGATCGTGGGCTGCGCAATCTGCATGAAGCGGGCCATGTTGAGATGGTCGGGCGCGGCCTGCGTTTGCTTGACCCAGGCGGAAAAGTCATCCGGGCTGACGATGCGGGTGGCGAATTGCATCCAGGAGAAGCCGGCGCCAGAGAAATCGGCGGAAAAGCCTTCGTAGCTGCCGGGACGGTTGACGCGAAACGCGTCCTGCGTGGTCATGCCGGGCATGACGTCGATCATCGGCGCCACCTGCGGGATGTAAAAATCGTTGGTGACGGTAGCGGAGGTGAGCCGGAAACGCACGGTACGCCCGGCCGGCACCACCAGATCGTCGATGGTGGCGATCCGCTGCGCGGGATAGACAAAAATCCACTGCCAGTCGGTGGTGATGACGTCCACGTTCAGCGGCGCCGCCACCGCGCCAGGGTCGGCCTGGTTGTCCAGGCTCAGCGGGTCCGCCGGGTTGACCAGAAAAACGCTGGAATAGGTGCAAAAGGTGAGGATGACGACGATGATCAGCGGCACGCCCCACATCGCCAGTTCCAGCGTCAACGAGTGCGAAAACGTCGGGTCGTAGGTGGCTGAGCGCGATTTGCGGTAGCGCAGCGCGAACACCATGGTGAGAATGGTGGTGGGGACAATGATGAGCAGCATCACCGCGGTGTTGAGGATGGTGTAGTGCAGCTCCGCATTCGCCACCGGCCCGGCGGGATGGAACAGCCGGTACTCGCCGCCGCAGCCGGCCAGCGCCAGCAATGCCGGCAGCAACGCCCACCGCATCATGCGCGCCGGTCTAAACACGCCGGGTTCCACGAACGCCGACTTTGGTAACACGAACGCCGACTTTGGTAAACTGCAGTGGCGCCTGGCACTCACGAGCACATCTCATCCAGCGGCTCCTCAAAATCTCCGAACACCAGCTACGCCGTGGTTCGGTGCGCGTGAACCCATCATGCACATTAACTGGCGAAAACCGGTTAACCGTCAAGGCAAGCGTCGGAAATGCGCGAAATGTTCAAAATTGGGTCGGCGCGCAAGTTAGCGCCGCGGTGGCGTCCAGGACATGAAGCAGACAGTCAAGAAGTTCTGAAGCTCGCCGGCCGGCGGGCCTCATCGGCACGGGCCCCGCAAAGCCCCCAGGAGCAAAAGTTTTTTGCGCGCTTTTTTTCAAAAAAGCGCTGCTTTCTTACTTCAATCCAGCCAGCCTCAGCGCCGCGTCGATGCCGCTTTCCAAAATTTTGTCGGACAGCGTCTGGTCCACCGCGGCGCGGGCCAGTTGGAGCGTGCCGTTCATCACGCCAAAGATGCCGATGGCGGTGCGCAGGCGGTCTTCTTCGCTTTGCTCGGCCGGCAACTGGGCGGCGATGCGGGCGAGCAGCGCTTCGATTTTTTCGGAAAACGCGGCGCGGGTTTCCGGCTCGTGGCGGGCGAGTTCGGCGCCGAGGGCGGCGACGATGCAGCCTTGCGCGGGCGCATCGCGGTGGGCGGGGCGCAGATAGGAGCGGATATAGGATTCCAGGCCCGGTGACTGGGCCGTGGCGCGCTCCAGCCGGGCGCGGGTGGCGGCGGCGGCGGCGGCCATCGCCTCACGCACCAGTTCCTCCTTGGAGGTGAAATGCGCGTAGAAACCGCCATGGGTGAGGCCGGCATCGGCCATCAGCCCGGCGATGCCGGTGGCGGCGATGCCGTCCTGCCGGAACCGCGCGGCGGCGGTTTCGATGATTTTCTGGCGGGTGGCCGCCTTGTGGCCTTTTTCAAAACGCATGGCTGATACCTTTATCCGTCATAGAATTATGTTTGACATATAATATGATTACCATAATACAATGCGCCTGTCACCCCTTTGGAGGAGTTGTTTGATGGCACGGAACGGACAACACGGCACGGCGCTAGTCACCGGCGCATCCAGCGGCATCGGCGCCGTCTATGCGGACCGGCTGGCGCGGCGCGGTTACGATCTGATTTTGGTGGCGCGCGACGCGGCCCGGCTGGAGGCGCTGGCGGAGCGCCTGCGGGCGGCGGAAGGCGTTGCCGTCGAGGTGTTGCCGGCAGACCTTGGCGCCGCAGCGGGCCGAAAACTGATCGAGCAGCGCCTCGCCGGGGACGCCGCGATCACGCTGCTGGTGAACAATGCCGGCGCGGCGGTGGCCGGCGAGATCATCGGCATCGACCCGGACGCGGCCGAAGCGCTGATCATGCTGAACGTGGTCGCGGCGACGCGGCTGGCGATGGCGGCGGGGCGCGCCTTCGCCAAGCGCGGCGAGGGCGCGATCATCAATATTGCGTCAGTGGTGGCGCTGCTGCCGGGGCGGATCAGCGGTGTGTACAGCGCCACCAAGGCTTTCGTGCTGAATTTCTCGCAGGCGCTGACGCAGGAACTGAGTCAGTCCGGCGTGCGCGTCCAGGCGGTGCTGCCGGGGGCGACGCGCACCGAAATCTGGGGCCGCGCCGGGGTGGACGTGAACGCGCTTGACGCCGCGGCCGTCATGGGTGTGGATGAAATGGTCGATGCCGCATTGGCGGGGTTTGACGCAAGCGAAACCGTGACCATCCCGGCCTTGCCCGATGCCGCCGATTGGCAGGCTTTCGAGGCGGCCCGGCAGGCGCTGGGGCCGAACCTTTCGCGCGACCACGCCGCCGCGCGCTACCGGGTTCTGTCGGCATGAGCAGTGCTGTGGCCGGCGCCCGCGCGGGCGCGAAAATCCGGTTTTCGGGCAAGCGCGCGCTGATGGCGGGCGCCGGGCTGGCGGCGCTGGCGGCGGTTACGGCCTATGGCACGCAGTATTGGCGGGTGGGGCAGTATATCGAGAGCACGGATGACGCCTATGTCGGCGGCAACGTCACAGATCTGGCGCCGCAGGTCAGCGGGCTGATCGCGAATGTCGCCGTGGCGGATAATCAGGCGGTGCATCAAGGCGATCTGCTGGTGAAAATCGACGACCGGGATTTTCGCATCGCGGTGGCGCGGGCGCAGGCCGCGGTGGCGGGCGCGCAGGCGAGCCTGGCCGACCTGGCGGCGGCGCGCGTGCTGCAACTGGCCTTGATCGGGGAGGCGCAGGCGGATGTGACCGCGGCGCATGCCAAATCGGTTTTGGCGCGCGATGACCAGAACCGCTACGCGCGGCTGGCCGCCAGCCAGGCGGGCAGCGTGCAGGAGGCGCAAACGGCGGAGGCGGGCTTTGAACAGGCCGTCGCCGGCGGCGGCAAAGCGGAGGCGGCGCTGGTGGCGGCGCAGGCGCAACTGGGCGTGTTGGACGCGCAGCGCCTGCAGGCGCAGGCGGCGTTGGACGGCGCGCAGGCGAACCTGGCGGCGGCGCGGCTGAACTTGAGCTATACCGAAATCCGCGCACCCTTCNNGCGCAACTGGTTTCCATCGTGCCGGCCGCCGGGCTGTGGGTGGATGCGAATTTCAAGGAAGACCAACTCGCGCGGATGCGCCCGGGCGACCGCGTGACGATCACCGCCGACGTGCTGCCGGACCAAAAAATCACCGGCGAGGTGGCGAGCCTGGCGCCGGCGAGCGGTGCGGTGTTCAGCATTCTGCCGGCGGAGAATGCCACCGGCAATTTTACCAAAATCGTGCAGCGCGTGCCGGTGCGGATTGTCTTGGACGGCGGCGCGGGTGATTTGGGCCTTTTGCGGCCAGGGCTTTCGGTGACCGCCGCGGTGGATACGAGAACGCCATGACGGCGATATTGCCGTTCGCGGTGATGTGCGTGGGGATGTTCATAGCACTTTTGGACATCCAGATCGTCGCCTCCTCGCTGCAGGATATCGGCGGCGGGCTGTGCGCGGCGCAGGACCAGATTTCCTGGGTGCAGACGGCTTATCTGATCGCCGAGATCATCGTGATTCCGCTGTCCGGCTGGCTGACGCGGGTGTTTTCCACGCGCTGGCTGTTCACCGCCTCGGCGCTGGGATTTACCGCCAGTTCCATGCTCTGCGGGCTGGCCTGGAACATCGACAGTATGATTTTTTTCCGCGCGCTGCAGGGCATGCTGGGCGCCTCGATGATCCCCACGGTCTTCACCTCTTCGTTTCACTATTTTGAAGGCCCGAAGCGGGTTTATGCAGCGGCGGTGATCGGCACCATCGCCTCGGTCGCGCCGACCTTGGGGCCGGTGATCGGCGGCTACATCACCGATGCGCTGAACTGGCACTGGCTGTTCTACATCAATCTGGTGCCGGGGCTGCTGGTGTCCGCCGGCGTGGCGGCGATGGTGAAGATCGACAAACCCGACCTCTCGCTGCTGNNTGGAGGAGGGCACGCGCTGGAACTGGTTCAGCGACGCCACCATCACCGCCTGCGCCTGGATCGCCGGCCTGTCGCTCCTGGCGTTTCTGGTTCGCAGCCTGATCGTGGCAAACCCCGTTGTGGATTTCAGGGCTTTTGGCAACCGCAATTTCGCGCTGGGCTGTTTTCTGTCGTTCGTCACCGGCATCGGCATTTTCTCGACGATTTATCTGACCCCCTTATTTCTCGGCTATGTGCGCGGCTTCTCCGCCTGGCAGACCGGAATCGCGATTTTTTCGACCGGTGCTGCCGCCATCGCCGGCGTGCCGTGCTACATTTTGGCGGCGCGCAAAATTGANNACGCTGGGACTGGGAAGTTTGAGCCCGGCGCGCTTGAAATACGCCAGCGGGCTGTTCAACATGATGCGCAATCTGGGCGGCGCGGTCGGCATCGCGGTGAGCGGCGCGGTGCTGAACAACAGCACGAATTTCCATTTTCAGATGCTGGCCGCAAACCTCACCGCGGCGAACGCGCCGATGAACCGGCTGCTCGCGGGCATGACATCGCGGCTGGGCGCCGCGCTTGGCTCGCCGGAAGCGGGCCACCAGGCGGCGCTGCGGGAATTATGGGCCCTGGCCTATGGGCAGGCGGAGACGCTGTCCTACGCCGACGCGTTTCGCGCGGTGATGGCGGCCTTCCTGGTCGCGTCGTGCCTGGTGCCACTGATGCGCAAGGTGACGCCGCCGAAAGCGGCCGTGGCGCAGGGACATTAGACTCAGCGAAAGCGGAGGGGGAACTGTGACCGCATGAATGGCAGTGGCTACGCGCCCTGGAAGACGGGCTTGCGCTTGCTCAAAAACGCCGCCGTCCCTTCGGTGCGATCCGCGGTGGCCGCGGACAGCGCAAACAAGTCCGCCTCAACCGCGCAGGCTTCGGCCAGAGCGGCTCCCTCACCCCGGTTCACCGCCTCCATCGCCAGCCGCAGCGCGACCGGCGCGTTCGCCATCATCGCCTCCAGCACCGCCGTGCTGCGGGCCAAAAGTTCCGCGGCCGGAACCACCTCGTTCACCANNCGGAATCAGGCCAAGCGAGACTTCCGGCTGGCCGAATTTCGCCGTCTCCGACGCTATGCGGACGGTGCACGCCATGGCGAGCTCGCAGCCGCCGCCCAGCGCGTAGCCGTTGACCGCGGCGATCACGGGTTTGCCGAGCGTCTCGATCATGTCCATCAGCGCATGGCCCTGGTGAGACAGCGCCTGCGCGCCGAGCGGGGTCATCGCCGCGAGTTCCTTGATATCCGCGCCGGCGGCAAACGCCTTTTGGCCGCCGCCGGTGATGATGGCGCCGCCAATCTTTTCGTCCAGCGCGATGCTCCGGACAGCCTGCAAAAGCTCAACCAGCGTCTGATGGTTGAGGGCGTTGAGCACGGCGGGGCGGTTGATTGTGAGTACAACCACGCGGCCGTGGATGTCGAAGGTGATGGTTTCGAATACGGATGCAAGCATGGGACGATCCCGAAGTTTATTGTGAAACAAGAAAGCAAGAACTTCTTTTTCTGAAGAAANNCGAAGCGAACCAAAAGTTTTTTGGTTACTTTTTTTCAAAAAAGTAACTGCTTGCTTCCTTAAGCGGCCTTCGCCGCCGGCGCCGGGACGTCCAGCATCAGCGAGCCTGGCAGTTTCACCGTGGAGACGCCGTCCATCACGATAACGCCTTTCTGGTTAGTCACGACCGTGGAGATTTTCGCGACGTGCTTGGGCAGCAAGGCGGTGATGGTGGCCACACAGGTGACGGTATCGTTGATGTAAACCGGCGCATGGAAATTCACCAACTGACTCATGTAGATGGTGCCGAGACCCGGCATCTGCTCGCCCAGAACTTTCGAGGCCAGGCCGAAGAGAATCCCGCCATGGGCGATGCGGTGGTGGAACTTGGTTTTCTCCGCGAAGGCTTCGTCCATGTGGATGAGGTTGTGGTCGCCGGTGACGTCGGCGTAGCCCACGACCATTTTGTCGTCGATCACTTCCGTTGTGGAAACGCTCTGGCCGACTTTAAAGCTATCGGATTTGGCGATGACGGGTGCGGCGGGTGCAGTTTTGCCTGACATGATGTTTTCCTATGGTGTGTGGTTAGAGGGAGGCGGCGATGAGGGCTTCGGGAAAGTCGTCGGGCGCGTCGAGCAGTGTGGAACCGGCGATGTCGCGGAACAGCCGGGCCAGCGGCAATATGCCCGGGAAATGCGGCGGCGCTGCCTCGCAAATTCCCATGCCGCCTTCGACCTGGATCGCATCGACCAGCATTTTTTGGCCGAGACGGCCGAGGAAGGATTTGACCATCGCGGCTTCGACCGCGAAGGGCGC
>PLFB01000056.1:9312-9950 GCA_003137135.1 Acetobacteraceae bacterium | reverse complement strand
AACAACAAGTGGGAGCCAACCATGACATTCACCGCCGCCATCACCAGCGTGCTCACCAATTACGCCAACTTCCAGGGCCGGGCGATCCGCTCGGAGTATTGGTTTTGGGTGCTGTTTTACGTTCTGCTTTCCGCCGCGACCAACGTCCTTGAACTGTTGGTCCGCCATGTGTTCCTGATTCACGGGCTGTTTATTATCGCCTTCACCCTGTTGTATCTGTTTTTGCTGGTTCCCAATCTCGCCGTCAGCGTGCGCCGGCTGCACGACCTGGACAAATCCGGCTGGTGGCTTTTGCTCGTCTTCATCCCGCTGGTCGGTCCGATCATTCTGCTGGTCTGGTTTTGCAGCCCCGGCACGCCGGGTTCCAACCAGTTTGGCGGCCCGATGATGGGCCGCAGCGGCCCGATGCCGATGCCGGTCGGCTATAACTGATAGCAGCCGGCACGGGGTTCGATCCACCGCGTCAATGCGAGCCTACGCGGCGCGGCGAAGCAATCCATTGCGCGCCGGTTGCTGGTAAGTCGGGCCGTGCCGCCGCCCGTTGACAATATTACGACATCAAATCAAATAAAAAAAGAGAA
Source organism: Acetobacteraceae bacterium (assembly GCA_003137135.1). Lineage (GTDB taxonomy): Bacteria > Pseudomonadota > Alphaproteobacteria > Acetobacterales > Acetobacteraceae > Acidocella. The sequence goes on along the minus strand of PLFB01000056.1, from coordinate 9,369 downwards.
AAACTTTACAATCAGGCGAATAAAAACGTCAGGACAGCATACCTGTCAATTGTGACA
>PLFB01000056.1:0-9280 GCA_003137135.1 Acetobacteraceae bacterium | reverse complement strand
TCGGCCGCCGCCAGCGCCGCCGGCACCGCCACGCCGTCCCGAAGCCGCGCCACCGAAAGCGTCATCGCCGCCCGCAGCGCAGGGGCGGTTCGCCGTTCCTCGGCCGTCAAAAACCGGTTGCGCGAGGACAGCGCCAGCCCGTCGGCCTCGCGCACCGTCGGCACCGGCACGATCGTCACCGGCAGCAGAAGATCCGCCGTCATGCGGGCAATCACCTGGATCTGCTGCCAGTCCTTTTCGCCGAAATAGGCATGGCTGGGCCGGACCTGCCCAAACAATTTCGCCACCACCGTCGCGACGCCCGCGAAATGCCCCGGCCGCAGGGCGCCTTCCCAGCGCTCCGCCGGCCCGGCCACCAGGATCGTGCTGGCGCCGTCCGCCGGATACATCGCCGCCACGTCCGGCAGCCAGACCAGGTCGCATCCGGCCGCCTCGAGTTTGGCCAGGTCGGCCGCTTCCGTCCGCGGATAGGCCAGAAAATCCTCATTCGGGCCGAACTGCGTCGGGTTGACGAAAATCGACGCCGCCACCGGCATGTTTGCCGCCCGCGCCGCCGTCACCAGGGCCACGTGTCCGTCATGCAGCGCGCCCATCGTCGGCACGAAACCGAGCGCCACCCCGAACGCCGCGCGCGCCGAGGCAAGTTCGGAAATGGTTCTGGCGATCCTCATGGCGCGCGCTTTGCGTTAATTTTTCCGAACCGTCCAGTTTAACCCTGCCTTGGCATCTGGGCAGCGCGCCAGCGGGGGGCTATTTGACCTGCATGAGGAAGACAGAGACTCCGGCCAAAGCCTGGGTGGCCGGCGAGATCAAGCGCGGCCAAGCGGCCGCGCGCTTGCCCATCATGTTCGGCGCGGCGCAGATTGTGTGCGGCATTTTGCAGGCGTTTTGCGCCGCCCATCTGCTCGCGGCGATTTTCTACCGCGCCAAAAATCTCTTGGACATCGCCATATTCGCGGCCGGTTTCGCCGGCTTCGCAATGCTGCGCGCCGCCGCCCAGTACCGCGCGGAGATGCAAAATTTCGAACGCGGCGCCGCCGCCCGGCACCGGCTGCGCAGCACGATTTTTTCCTCCCTGCTCGCCGCCGGTCCGGCGGGATTGCGTGCCAAGCATTCGGCCGAGCTCGCCGGCATCGCGGTTGACCGCGTGGAAGTGTTTCAGGGCCTGCACGCCGCCTGGATTCCGGCCACCGCGCTCGCCGTCATCGGCCCGGTCATCGTCGGCCTGGCGGCCTTCGCGGCGGACTGGCGCGGCGGCGTCATTCTGGCGGTGGCCGGCGTCGCGGTGCCCGCCGGCATGGCGGTGGCCGGCATCGGCGCCGGCCTGGCCGCCGCAAAACAGTTCGCCGCCATGACGCGGCTGCAAATCCGCTTTCTGGACCGGATTCGCGGCATTTCCACCATCGTCCTGGCCGGCCGCGCGGCCGATGAAGCCGCCGCCCTGGCGCGCGCCGCGGAGGAATTGCGCCACCGCACCATGCGGGTTTTGCGCGTCGCGTTTCTCTCCTCCACCATTCTGGACCTCGCCGCGGCGGCCGCGCTGATCGCCATCGTCATCCGCTTTCTGCCCGTCCTGCACGGCGTGCCGGGTTTGATCCCCACCGCGCTGTTTCTGCTGCTGCTCACGCCGGAATTTTTCGCGCCGCTGCGCGCGTTCGCCGCGGTCTATCAGGACCGCATGGCCGCCGAAGCGGCGGCGCCGGATTTTGCCGCCTTGCCCGTCATCGCGCCCGCCGCGCCGGCGATCCCGCTGCGGACAATTACCGCCGAAAGCCTGACCTTGTCGTTCGACGAGGTCAGTTTTGCCTGGGGCGAAGCCGCGGTGCTGGAAAAACTCTCTTTCCGGGTCGGCGGCGGCGAGATGCTGGTGCTGACCGGCGCCTCCGGCGCCGGTAAGTCCACGATTTTGGACCTGATCCTGGGTTTTATTACCCCGCAGTCAGGCAAGATTTTTGTCAACGGCCAGGACATTTCGACGCTGATCCCGGCGGCGCGCGCCAGACTGATCGGCTGGATTGGCCAAAAACCCACGATTTTCGGCGGCACCATTCGCGACAACATCCTGTTCGCCAGACCCGAGGCGAGCGCGCAAGACCTCGCCGAAGCGATCCGCCGCGCGCATCTCACCGACGTGATTGCGCGGCTTCCGGCCGGCCTGGACACCCAGATCGGCGAGGCGGGGTTCGGCCTCTCCGGCGGCCAGGCGCAGCGCATCGCCATCGCCCGCGCCTTTCTGAAGGATGCTCCCCTCCTGCTGCTGGACGAGCCCACGGCCCATCTGGACCCGGCGCTGGAAAGGGACATTCTTGCCAGTCTCAAAAACCTCGCGGCCGGACGGACCGTGATTCTGGCTACGCATTCCGCGCTGGCGCAGGATTTTGCGAAGGCCACCGGCGCCCGCCGGCTGGACCTCGATGCCCGGCGCCACGCCAAATTTCTGACCGTCGCATGAGCCCGGTTCGCACGATCCTCGGAATCTGGCGGGCGGAGCAGAATTATCTGGCGTTCGGCGCGTTGCTGGCGCTGGCGGCGCTGGCCGCCGGCGTGTTTCTGATGGCCAATGCCGGCGCCACCGCCGCCGCCGCCATTCTGGGCGCCGCACTCGTTGTGCCGGTCGCGCTGCAGGCGATCGGCGCCGCCCGTGTCATCTTGCGCTACAGCGAACGCCTGGTGACCCACGACGCCATGTTCCGCGCGCTGTCGCGTGTGAGAATCTGGTTTTTTAACGGGCTGGCGCACAGCGCCGCCGGCGGCCTGGGGTTTCGCCGCGCCGGCGACCTGTTGGCCAGGCTGGTCAACGACGTGGAGGCGCTGGATGGCCTCTATCTCCGCATTCTGGTTCCAGGCCTCGGTTTTGTGGTGTTGCTGCCGATCCTCGCCGTTTTTCTCGCGCGCGAGAATTTTTGGGCGTTATTGGCGCTTTTGCCCTTCGTGCTGATCGGGCTTTGGCTGCCCTGGCGCGCCGCGGGGCTGGCGGAACACAACGCGCACCAGGCCGCCGCCGCCATGGCGGGGTTGCGTAACGCGGCTCTGGACGCCCTTTCCGGATTGCGGGAAGTGAAAATTTTTGGCGCCGAGGCCCGCATGCTCGCCACCATCACGGCGCGTGAAAAAACCTTTTTGGCGGCGCAGCGCGACCTCGCCGGCCGCGTCGCGCGGCTGAACGCCGCCGGCATGCTGGCCGCGCAGGCCGGCATCTTGCTGGTCCTGCTCATCGGCCTGACCGCGCCGCCGATCGCCGCGATCGCCGCGGTGTTTGTGCTCACCGCGGCGTTCGAGGCGATCCAGACCATGCCGCGTGCCGGCGTGCTGCTCGGCCAGTCGCGCGCCGCCGCCGCGCTCGTGGTCGCCGCCGCCACCACGCCGCCCGCCGTGCCGGAACCCGCCGCGCCGGCGCCGCTGCCGGCCAGCCACGCCATCAGCCTGGACCACGTTTCGTTCCGCTACGCGGCAAACCTGCCTTACGTGTTCGAAAGCCTCTCTTTGCAGCTTCCCGCCGGCTCCCGCGCCGCCATCCTCGGCCCCTCGGGCGCCGGCAAATCCACCATCGCGGCGCTGCTGTTAAAACTGCAGGCGCCGCAATCGGGCAAAATTCGCTTGGGCGGCGCCGACCTCGCCACGCTGCCGGCCGAAGCCGTCCGCTCCCGCATCGCCTATCTCTCGCAGTCCACGCATCTGTTCGCCGACACCATCCGCAACAATTTGCGCCTCGGCGACCCCACAGCGACCGACGAACAGCTTTGGGCGGCGCTGGATGCCGCCAAACTCTCGGAGGCCATCCGCGCGCTGCCCGAGGGCCTGAACTCGTTCCTCGGCGAAGCCGGCAGCACGCTCTCCGGCGGCCAGGGCAGGCGCCTGGCGCTGGCGCGCACGCTGCTCTCGCCGGCGCCCATCCTGATCCTGGACGAACCCTGCGCCGGCCTGGATCTGGCGACCGAAACCGCGTTCTACGAAACCCTCAACACCGCCGCCACGGGCCGCACGCTGTTGCTGATCGCGCACCGTCTGACGGGGGCGGAAAAACTGGACCGTGTGTGGCGGTTGGCGGGTGGCACAATGGTCGCGGCGACAGGCTGAGGAAGAGGCCTCGCTTTTTACAAGAACTGTATTTCTGGGCGGGGCCAAAAAGATTTTATCCGCAGATGACGCAGATGGCCGCAGACAAGAAGGAAATTCTAACTTTCTTATCTGCGGCCATCTGCGTCATCTGCGGATCATTCTTGCGGTATTGAAACAGGAATCACCGATCAGCTTCTAAGCAAAACGTGAAGTGCTTCCCGCGCGTTACGCGCTGATGAATGAGCGGTTAGTTAGCTTGCTCTGACGATTTCAGAAACCCAATTGTTCGCCGTGGTTTAATCGCAATGCGGTGGGCGGATGACGAATTTGTTAACGGGGTTTCGTGTCCACTGGCTGGTGGTTTTGGTGCCGCTTTGGCTCGGCGGGTGCAGTTCGCTGTTGACGCAGTCGGCGGGGGCCGGGGCGGGCGTGGCGGCGGCTTCGGTTTCCAATGCGCTGACGAAAAATGGCGCGATCACGGCGGGCATCGGGCTGGGGACGCAGGCGGCGGCGATCACCGGCGTGCAGTATCTCGAAAAACGCGTGCACGCGGCTGAACAAAACGCCATCGCCAGCGCCGCGGGGCCGCTGGATGTGGGCGAGGTGGGAACCTGGCGGATCGTGCACCAGATCCCGATCGAGGATGACGAGCACGGCGAACTGACCGTGACACGCACCATCAACGTGGATCTGCCGAGCGGCGGCGGCGATGGATTCCTATGCAAGGACATCATTTTTTCCGTCGATACCACGCACAAGAAACAGCTTCTTCGGAATTTCTACACCGCCGATGTCTGCCTCGACGGCGCGGCCTGGAAATGGGCGACCGCGGAGCCCGCTACCGAACGGTGGGGTGCTCTGCAGTGATTTTCGCGCGCTGGCGTGTGCTGGGCATTCTGCTGGCGCTCGGCGCGTGCAGCGAAAACAACCCGGCCGTGACGAGCGCCGGGCCGGTCAGCGGTGCCGCGGTCGGGATCGGGCTGGGCGGGATCACGGCCAATCCGCTGATCGGCTACGCGGCGGGCATCGGCACGCAGGCGGCGGTGACGGCGCTGCAAAAATATCTTTCGCGCAAATTGCACCAGGGCGAGCAGGATAACATCGCCAAAATTGTCTCGCGCTTGCCCGTCGGAGAGTCGGCGCCCTGGCGAATCCACTACGAGATTCCCATCGGTAATGAGCATGGTGATGTAACGGTGACGCGCGAGATCTCTTCGCCGCTGACCGCATGCAAGCAAGTGGCGTTCACGATCATCACCAGCAACAAACCCGGCGCGATCAGGCCGGTGTATGTGACGAGCGCGTGCGAAGAATCGGACGGGACGTGGAAGTGGGCGGAAGCGGAGCCGGCGGTCGCGCGGTGGGGTTTCTTGCAGTAGGGAAGTAAGAAGTTACTTTTTTTGAAAAAAAAGTAACCAAAAAAACTTGGGGCTGGCCTAGATAAGGGTTTTTTGTTAGATCTTGACACTAACGAAAAGCCTCGAAAGCTGGGGATAAGTGGNNCCACTTATCCCCAGCTTTCGAGGTACCACAGCATCGGCGGGATTTTTTTTCAATCCTCAAGGCCCGCCCAGGCGGTCAGCAGGGCAACGCGCTGGCGCGCCGAGCGCTCGTTGAAGCGCCATTCGCACTCCTTGAGGAACAGGTGAAAATGCGCCCGCGGGATCCCGTTGTAGCGCCGCAGGTGGCGCTTGGCTTGGCTCCAGAAATTCTCGATCCCGTTGATGTGATTGTGCCCGGCCGCGACATGCGCGGTCGAATGATCGATCCGGAAATGCCGGAACCCGGCGACGTCGAGAATGTCATAGACGCTGTAAGCATCTGTATAAACAACCGAGTCCGGCACCACCCGGTCACGGATGATCGGCAGCAGCGTGGTGCGCTTGGTGTCGGGGATCATCGCGGCGTAGACCCGCCCGCCGCGCTTGAGCAGCCCGAAGACCGGCACTTTGCCGGCCGCACCCCGGCCGTGTTTGCCCTTGCGATGGCCGCCGAAATAGCTCTCGTCGATCTCGACCTCGCCCAGCTCAAACGGCGACTCCTGTTCCAGCCGCGCGGCGATCAGTTCGCGCAGTTTGTGGTAATAGAGAGTGGCGGTATGGCGGTTGACGCCGACCAGATCGGCCGCCGTACGCGCCGTCACGCCGGCGACAAAATGCTCGATCAGGCAGCGCTGAACACTAACAGAAAGACGGCTCCGGCGACGAGGTGTAACCATATGATAAATAAGCCTTATGTGGCTTATCTAGGCCAGCCCCAAAAACTTTTGCTCCTGGAGGCGGTGGGATGGGGATTGCCGTTAATTGGCTCCAGCGGAGCCGATTAATGGCAATCCCCATCCCACCGCCCCCAGGAGCAAAAGTTTTTTGCGCGCTTTTTTTCAAAAAAGCGCTACTTTCTTATTTCACTGAAACAGCTCCGGCGTCACCACCAGGTACGCCGCGAAGGCCCAGATGCTGCTGACGGCGACGCCGAGGATCAGGCCGAAAATCGTGCCTTTTTGGGATTTGCCGAATTCGGCGCGGGTGAGCGGGATGGGGTAGGACTGCGCGAGGGCCAGGTTGGTGGCGGCGGCGGCGATGGCGAAGGGCAGGGCGACGCGCAGCAGCGGCGAGGCGCGCGCGGCGAGGCCGAGCAGGGGGGCGGCGATGACGAACATCGCGGCGTAGAACGCGGCGGCGCCGTTGGCGCGCGAGCCGAGGCCGGCCGGCACCGGGGCGGCGATGAAGAATTCGGGCGCCTGTTCCGAGGCGATGATGGCGGAGCCGAAGAACAGGGAAAGCTGGCCGGCCAGGAAGACGATCAGCGGGACGACGACGGTAATGCCGGCGCCGATGCTGACCCGGCCGGAGAGGAGGAGGGCGACGGGGACGAGGGTGAGCGAGCGGTACACGGTCTGCGTGATGAGACCGGGGAAGCGCTGCAGCAGACGCAGGTTTTTGGCGATGGAGGCGGGCAAAGGACGTTTGCCGAACTGGTCTTTTTTGGCGCGGCCGGTTTTGGCGGTGACGGCGGCGGCGCTGATGGCGCCGGCGGCGAATTTCGGCGCCAGGCCGAATAGCACCGCGAGGAAGACCAGCCCGAATGAACCCAGCGTGGCGATGAGCGGGGCCGGCTGGCCGAGCAAGGCGCGGCCGGGCACCCAGAGCAGGGAATGGGCGTCCGCGGCGGAGGGTTCAAAGCTGCGCCAGACGTTGCCCATGGCGCCCTTGGGCAAATAGCGCGGCAACTGGCCGAGCAGAAAAATCGTGACACCGATGGTCAAGGCCAGTGTATGCGCCAGGGTGCGCGCGACGCGCGGGCCGGTCCAGCCGACCAGCACGACGACGATGGCAAAGGCCAGAGCGGCGGCGAACAGCGCCAGGCCCATGATGACGGGGTAGATCGCCAGTGCCGGATAATCGCCGAACAGGCAGAGGCCGTTGGCGAGCACGCCGCCCAGCAGCAGCCAGGGTGCGGCGGTCGCGCCGGCGACGCCCAGCATGCGCACGGCCAGCACGCGCGAGGGCGGGATCGGCGAGGCCAGCAGAAAATCGACGTCGCCGCGGGAGTAGAGCACGTCGATGGCGGACGTCATGGCGCGCGAGAGCATGAGAAAGAGCAGAAACACCAGGTTCAGGTTCGCGATCATGACATCGATGGACGGCGTGAGCCGCTCGCCCCGCGCCATCCAGGCGACCGCGAGGGCGGCGGACTGAAACACGATAAAGACCGCGGTCAGCGGCACCACGACGTGTTTTTGCGTGCGCAGCAGGATCGAGCCGCGCCAGAGCAGCCGGGCCTCGTGCGCGAACAGCCATAGGAAACCCGAGGGTTTAGGCCGGAACATGCGCGCCCCCTTGATCACGGCGGGAAATTCGTGGAAAGTCTGTTTCTAGCTGAGAACGATTCTCAATTGGAGCGACGAGGTGGGGATGGAAATGGATGAACAAGCGCGGGCGCCGAACGCGTTTTTGCAGGCGATCAATAAAATCCGGGATGACGCGCGGGCCGTGATGCAGGGGCCGGCGCCACAATGGCTGATGCGGCGCAAGGTGGACGTGGCGCTGCTGCAGAGCGTGCTGGACGCGGAGATCGCCTGCGTGCTGCGCTATACGATGATTTCGGTGTCCGAGACCGGGCTGCGGCACGCGGCGATCGGGGCGGAGTTTCAGGAGCAGGCGAATGACGAACGCCGGCATATGAGCCTGGCGGCGGCGCGGATCGAGGAGCTGGGCGGAACGCCGGATTTTTCGGCGGAGACGGCGTTCCGCGCCGCGGTGAAGCGCGACGTGGTGAAGGATTTTTCGGTCCATATCCGTGAGAACCTGGAGGCTGAGCAATCGGTGATCGAGCATTACCGCGAGCTTATACGATTTTTCGGGACGCGCGATGCGGAAACGTGCCGGCTGCTGGAAGATATCGTGCGCGACGAGGAGGACCATACGAGCGACATCGAGGATTTGCTGGCGTCATACCGCAACTGAGTTGTCTCCAGCGTCGGTGAGGCGGAGAAAAACGTCTTCCAGGCTGTCGCCGGACTGGCCGCCAGAGAGGTGAAGGAGTTCGTCGAACCGGCCTTCGGCGACCAGTCTGCCGTGCGAGAGAATGCCGATGCGGCTGGCCATGCGCTCGGCGACGTCCAGGATGTGGGTGGTGAGGATGATGGCCGCACCTTGCTGGGCGCGCTCCTGTAACAGGCCGCGGACGAGGCGGGCGGAGGCGGCGTCGAGGCCGGTCAAGGGTTCGTCGAGGATTAATAGGCGCGGGTCGTGGATCAGGGCGCCGGCCAGGACGGTTTTTTGCTTCATGCCGCGGGAAAAGCCCTCACAGCGCTCGTGCCGGTGCGGCCAGAGGCCGAGGGTTTCCAAAAGGGCTTCGGCGCGCGGCAGGGCGGCGGCGGGCTCGACACGCCAGAGGCCGGCGACGAATTCGAGGTATTCCATGGGAGTGAGGCGGTCGTAGAGCAGGGGCTCGTCGGGCAGCCAGGCGATCATGGACTTGGCCTCGATCGGGGCGGCGAGGACGTCCACGCCGAACACGCTGATGCTGCCGGAATCCGGACGGAGCAAACCGCCGATCATGCGCAAAGTGGTGGTCTTGCCGGCGCCGTTGGGGCCGAGCAGGGCGTAGAACTCGCCGGGGGCGATGCATAAATTCAGGTCGTTGATGACCGGGCGGCCGAAGGATTTGGACAGCCCTCGAACAACCAAAGCGCTCATAAGAAAGCAGCGCTTTTTGA
>PLFB01000054.1 GCA_003137135.1 Acetobacteraceae bacterium | reverse complement strand
GAAGGTCATGGCGATCCCGGAGATGCGCGCCGACACCAACACCCTGGTCGAAAGCCTGATGGGCCGGCGCCCGGAGCTGCGCTTCGCCTTCATCCAGGAAAATGCCGGCAATGTCGAGGAACTCGACATCTGACCTGGCGAACTTCCTAACATCCCTGCCTACCCCATTAACAACCCCGCCGGCCGCCCAGCGCCATTTGCGCAACACGCCCCAAACGTCTAGACTTTCGTCGCAACCCCAACGCGAGCCCCCGAATGTCCTGGCAGCCTGATGCGCTCATCGTTGCCGCTTCATGTCTATGCTGGCTGATCATTGTCATCGCCGGCGCGGTTTTCTTTGACCGCAACAGGAACGCCCGTTTGAAACGCTGGCTCTGGCCGGTCTGGATAACGGGCTCCTCGCTCTCCTTCGTCGAAGCCGTTTGCAGCGCGCTCGGCCATATCTCAGTTGCCATCATCGCCATCGCCATCGCCGTCGGCCTGATCAATCTGCTGGCTCAGAAATTTTGTCCGACCTGCGGCCTGTCGCAATATGCCAACAACCCATTCCGGTCAGATAACAAATGTACCGAGTGCGGCAGCGCACTCTCGCGCCAGAAGTCACGCGCCCCGCACCTCGAATCATCCTGAAACGGCCAAACCGGGCCCGCACCTCAGGGCCTGAAATTCACCTCAACCAGGACCGTATCGGTCTGGAACACCGCGCTATGCCACGCGTTCGGCGCGAAATGCACAACCATGCCGGGCCGGAGCGCAATCTCGCCATCAGCGCAGCGCAACATGCCAGTGCCCTCCAGCACCATGAAAAACTGCTCGAACTCATGCGCATGCCGCCCCGCCACCGTCCCCGCCGGCACACGCACGCGCTTCACATCCCCTGCGGCGCCGGCGATCCCCCGCCGGTCGGCCGTCGCATCGCCGTACGGCGCCACCTCATCCCAGTGAAAATGCGCCGTCTCCGCCATCACCGCCTCCGCAAAAACAATGCGGCCCAGGCTAGCCCGGGCCGCACCAAATCCAAAACCGAAAAACCGCTTCAGACCATCTTTTTCAGCGACGGCGAGGCTTTGAAGCGCACGGTCTTGCCGGCCTTCACCTTGATCTCCTCGCCCGTACGCGGGTTCACGCCCTTGCGCGCCTTGGTCTTGCGCACCGTGAACGTGCCAAAGCTCGGCAGCGTAAACTTCCCGTTCTTCTTCAAGTCCTTCACGATCGCGTCGATCAGATCGGCCGCCGCGCGATTCGCCGCAACCCCCGTGATCTCAGCCGAATTCTGGATAACCGATGCAATAAAAGCCTTTGACATTTTTTAAGCCTCTCTCCTGTTCAAGCGGCAAAAACAGGTCGCCGCCTGCCCGCCGGATATTGTCAATCATATACGCAAACGCCCAACCGCCCACGCAGACGAATCGTTACGTCCCCAAATGACTAGCAATGGACTGCAAAAAACACCAGACCCATCCAGGCCGCTTGGCGCCCTCAAACATAAAAATCGTAAATTTCTGTGGATAATGCACCCCGGAATGGTGCCCAGGACTGGAATTGAACCAGTGACACTGCGATTTTCAGTCGCATGCTCTACCAACTGAGCTACCTGGGCTTACCAGCCGAGCGCCTCCCCTAATCCAACCGGCCCCCCCGATCAAGGGGACTGGTGCTGTCACAGGGAATTGAACCCTGGACCTCTTCATTACCAATGAAGTGCTCTACCCCTGAGCTATGACAGCAAAGGCTCCGCCCTATATCGCCGCTGCATCCGGCGCGCAAGCAAGCAAGCAAGCACTTCTTTTTTGAAAAAAAGGCGCCCCGCCTGGGGAAGCAAAAAACTTTTACTAATCTGCGCCACAGGCGTTGAAACCGCTACTCTCTAAAGGAATCAAAGCTTTTTTGCTGCTTTTTTGTTCACAAAAAAGAAGTTCTTGCTGTCCCTTGACGCCAAGCCCCGCACCCGGCTTCAACATCCCCCATGTCCGACTCCACCCTCACCCCGGCCCAAGCCGCCGCCCAGCGCCGCGCCGAGCAGCGCGCCAAGCGCGAAGCCGAGGCGCTGCGCAAAAACCTGCTCCGCCGCAAGGCCCAATCGCGCGCCCGCAAAAACCCCGCGCCGCAGGCCGGAGCCAAAGAATGCCGGTAATGCCCGACCACTGGATCCGCGAAAACGCCCTCAGCCGGGCCATGATCGACCCCTTCGTCGAAACCCAAAAGCGCGACGGCGTCATCAGCTACGGCCTGTCCTCCTACGGCTACGACGCAAGATGCGCCGAAAAATTCAAGATCTTCACCAACGTGGACAGCGCCATCGTGGACCCAAAGGCCTTCAGCCCCGCCAGCTTCGTGGACCGCACCGGCCCCGTCTGCATCATCCCCCCCAACAGTTTCGCGCTGACCCACACCGTCGAATATTTCCGCATCCCGCGCGACATCCTCGTCATCTGCCTCGGCAAATCCACCTACGCCCGCTGCGGCATCATCGTGAACGTCACCCCGCTGGAACCCGAATGGGAAGGCCAGGTCACCATCGAAATTTCCAACACCACCCCGCTCCCCGCCAAAATCTACGCCGGCGAGGGCATCTGCCAGTTCCTCTTCCTCAAGGGCGACACCCCCTGCGAAATCTCCTACCTCGACAAAGCCGGCAAATACCAAGGCCAGCGCGGCGTCTCCCTCCCCAGAATGTAGTGTAAAGAAACATGGACCGTATCCTCATCACCGGCGGGCAACCTTTGTCCGGCACCATCCAGATTTCCGGCGCCAAAAACGCCGCCCTCCCCCTCATGACCTGCGGCCTCCTCACGGATGATCGCCTCACCCTCACCAACGTCGCCAAACTGGCGGACCTCGCGACCATGGCCGAGCTTCTAGCCCAGCACGGCCTGGACATCTTTCGGGACGGCCGCACCCTCTCCCTCGGCGGCCGCATCACCAACACCGAAGCCCCCTACGACATCGTGCGCAAGATGCGCGCCAGCATCCTGGTCCTCGGCCCCCTGCTCGCCCGCACCCGCGAAGCCCGCGTCTCGCTGCCCGGCGGCTGCGCCATCGGCACCCGCCCGGTCGATCTCCACCTCAAGGGCCTCGAAGCCATGGGCGCCGTCATCAAACTCGACGGCGGCTATATCGACGCCACCGCCCCCACCGGCCTGCACGGCGCAAACATCGTCTTCCCCTTCGTCTCCGTCGGCGCCACCGAAAACCTTCTGATGGCCGCCGCCCTCGCCACCGGCGTCACCACCCTCAAAAATGCCGCGCGCGAGCCCGAAATTTCCGATCTCGCCGCCTGCCTCATCGCCATGGGCGCCAAAATCGAAGGTGCCGGCACCGACAGCATCACCATAGAAGGTGTAAAGACCCTGCACGGCGCCCAACACGACATCCTGCCCGACCGCATCGAAACCGGCACTTACGCCTGCGCCGCCGCCATCACCGGCGGCAGGATTTTTCTGCAAAACGCCCGCATCGAAACCCTCGGCGCCGTCATCACCAGCCTCGCCGAAGCCGGCATCGAAATCACCGAGCAGGACAACGGGTTTTGGGTCAACCGCAAAAACGGCCTGCACGGCATCGACGTCACCACCGAGCCCTTCCCCGGTTTCCCCACCGACATGCAGGCCCAGTTCATGGCCCTCATGTCCGTGGCCGAAGGTGCTTCCATGGTCACCGAAACGATTTTCGAAAACCGTTTCATGCACGTCCCCGAACTCAACCGCATGGGTGCGCGCATCAACGCCGTCGGCGCCTCCGCCATCATCCGCGGCGTCCCGCATCTCTCCGGCGCCCCCGTCATGGCCACGGATTTGCGCGCCAGCGTCTCCCTCGTGTTGGCCGGCCTGGCCGCGAAAGGTGAAACCACCATCAGCCGCGTGTACCACCTCGACCGCGGCTACGAATCCGTCGAACAAAAACTCGCCGCCTGCGGCGCCAAGATCGAACGCATCTAACAATCCTCCGTCGTGTAGGGCGGAACTGCGCAGCGCCTTCCGCCACCCTAGCCTCCCAAAGGCAGCGTCCCCGAAAGCCCATCAACAAACTTCGTCGTCGCAATCGCAACGAAGCCCGTCGGACACAGCGCAGACCGCATAAATTCCGAAAAACGATTTAACCGCCTATTTCGCAGACGAATACCAAAAGACATCGGCGCTGACTCATCCACGTCATCGCGAGCGCAGCGAAGCGATCCATCTTTTCAACGCCACCTGCGATGCCCCCAAGCCAAGCAAGCGCGTCTCGGCCCCAATCGCGCCGTCCGCGTTAATCGGCAAAATCTGCGGTTAATACCAAGCGTCGTGGTGTCTGACCCATCCACGTCATTGC
>PLFB01000170.1:3070-3778 GCA_003137135.1 Acetobacteraceae bacterium | reverse complement strand
CACCCGCGCCAGCCGCCACAGCAGAATCCCGGCGCAAAACACCGCCACCCCCAACGCGACGAACACCACCGACAGCCGGTCCGTCTCCATCACCCCATACCCACCCGCCGGCGGATCAATCGCAAACCCAAACCCGATCACATCGACAAACCCCGCCCCGCACGCCGCCACCCACGCCCCCTCCGGCCGCTCCAGCCACCGCACCAGCACCAACCCGAACGCCAGCAGCGCATACGGCATCGCCTCCGGGGTCAGCCACACCGCGAAACCCCCGGCCGCACCACCCAAAAACCCCCACCCCAGCCGCGCCGCATCCGCCCGCGCAAGGCACCCCGCACAGGCCGCCAACAGCACCAGCAGCAGCACGTGCTGAGTCACCACCCCCGGCGCCGCATAGTTCGACAGCGCCGGCAAAAACACCACCGCCGGCGCCAAAAGCCACAAAAACCGCCTGGCCACGAACGGCTCCGCCACAAACCCCAGCGCCAGCACCAAAAACCCCGCCAGCACCGGCCCGCTCACCACTCCCGCCCAAAACAGCGCCGCCCGCCACCCAAAAATCGCCGCCAACGGCGCCGCCATCACCCATAGCAGCGCGTCAAACAGCCGCGACCACTCTACCAGCACCCCATGCACCCCCATCCCCCGCACGAAATTCGTCAGATGCCCCGCCTGCACCCCCTGCCACACCCGCACCAGCCGCATATA
>PLFB01000170.1:0-3017 GCA_003137135.1 Acetobacteraceae bacterium | reverse complement strand
CGTCGGGTCCAGCCCCGCGATCATTTTCGGGTCCACCGCCGTCACCCCCGTCGGGCAATGCCCCGACCCGCATTTCATCGCCTGAATGCACCCCAGCGCGAACATGAACCCCCGGGCCGAGGACACAAAATCCGCCCCCATGCACAGCGCCCACGCCACCTTATCCGCCGTCACCAGTTTCCCCGCCGCCAGAATCCGGATCCGCTCCGTCAGCCCGTACTCGGCCCGCAGCGCCGCCACCACCGGCAGCGCCTGGGTAATCGGCAGCCCGACATAATCCGCCAGCGACGCCGGCGCCGCCCCGGTCCCACCCTCGCCGCCATCCACATGCACATAATCCGGCGCCCATTCCGGATGCTGCGAAATCTCGTGAAACCACTCATCGACAAAATTCGGGTCGCCCACGACGAATTTTACCCCCACCGGCTTGCCCGTCACCTCCCGCACATGCGCCACAAACGCCCCCAGTTCGGGAATACTCCCGATATCCCGATGCCGATTCGGGCTTACACTATCCTGTCCCTCCGGAATCCCGCGAATCTCCGCGATCTCCTTCGTCACCTTATTCCCCGGCAGTATCCCGCCCTTCCCCGGCTTCGCCCCCTGCGCCAGCTTCACCTCAAACATTTTGACTTGGCGGTAAGCCGCGATCGTCCGCAGCCTGTCATCCGAAAGCGTCCCATCCGCATTGCGCACGCCATACTTCGCGGTGCCGATCTGCATCACGATATCCCCGCCCCCCTCCAAATGAAATTTCGACAACCCGCCCTCGCCCGTCCCCATCCAGACGCCGGAAAGCTTCGCCCCGCGCGACAGCGCGGACACCGCCGCATGGCTCAGCGCGCCATAACTCATCCCCGAAATATTGAAAAAATGCATCGCCACGAACGGCTCCCGGCACGCCCCCGGCCCCGTCGCCACGCCAATCAGCTTGCCCGGAAACGTCCGCTTCTCCTCATCCAGCACCGGAAAAGCCGCATTGCGAAACACAAAACTCGGCACGTTCTCCGAGCCAAAACTCACCAGGTTCGAAACCCCTTTTGCCGACCGGTAAACCCAACTCCGCTCCAGCCGGTTGAACGGCCGCTCCGCCCAGTCCGGCAGATACTGGTACTGCCGCATATACTCGCCCCAGGTCTCGGCAAAATACCGCACATGCCCGACCACCGGGAAATTCCGCAGAATCGTATGCTGCGTCTGATGCGTATCATGCCAATACACCGCCGCCACCGCCGCCAGCAAAATCAGCACCACCAAGGCGAAAACCATTTTCGAACCCTCCCCTTCAGATTGCCGCGCGCCATTCCGTCTTCCGCGAAACCGCCGCTGCCGCCGCTATAACCCCCGCGGCGCATCCTGTCTCGTGACGCCCGCATGACGCCCAGGCGAATGCCGCCGCCAAAACCACAATTTAAGGTAGAGTTTTTTCCCGGTAAATGTTTAGTTGCGTCATGCCGCACCCCGATCCCGCCGCCACGGATTTTTCTGGTCGCCAAAAGCCGGCCGCCACAAACCTCTCCGCGGTCATCTGCACCTACAACCGCTACAATATCTTGCCGCTGGCCATCGAATCCCTGCTGTCCCAATCCCTCCCGGCCGCCAATTTCGAAATCATCATCATCGACAACTCCCCGGACCAGGCCGCCGCGCAGGATTTCGCCGCGAAATACCTGCACCACCGCCACCTGCGCTACATTTTCGTCCCCCGCCCCGGCCTGTCCGCCGCCCGCAACGAAGCTTTGTCCCGCGCCCGGGGAAGTATCATCGCCTACATCGACGACGACGCCATCGCCGCCCCCGCCTGGGCCGAAGCGCTGCTCACAACCTTCGCGGCGCACGGCGAAAAACTCGGCGCCGCCGGCGGCCCCGCTTGCCCGCTCTGGCTCGGCCGCCGCCCCGCCTGGCTCACCGATGCCCTGCTCGGCCACCTCTCGATCCTCGATCTCGGCCCAAAACCCAAAATTTTGCGCCCCGACCAAAAACTCGTCGGCTGCAACATGGCCTTCGACACCGCCCTGCTGCGCGAAACAATCGGCGGCTTCAACCCCCGCCTCGGCCGCCAGGGCCCGGAACTCTCGCTGCTCTCGAACGGCGAGCCCGGCGCGCTCGACGCCGTGCACGCCGCCGGCCGGCTGATCGCCTACGCGCCGGACGCCGCGGTCGAGCACGCCATCGACCCCTCCCGCCTCACGCAATCCTGGTTCCGCCGCCGCGCCGCCTGGCAGGCCGTCTCGGACTACCTCATGGACCCCGAAACAACCGCCGCCCACGCCGCCGCCGCCGCGCGCCATCTCCGCCAGGTCGAGCGCAGCCGCACCCGCCCCGGCCCCGTCGGCTTTTTCGCCGAAGCCCCCGACGGCGCCACATTTTCGGACGACCTCCTGCTGATCCGCGAACTCATAATCGCGACCCTCCAAGGCGGCGCCGAGATCGAGCCCGGCGCCCCTCCCAGGCTCGCTTGCCTGGAATCCCGCCTCTGGCTCACCCTGCGCCGCAGCCTGCGCAAATCCCCCCAAACCCTGGCCACAATCCGCCGCCTCCGCCGGCTGGTGAGCTAAGAAAGCAAGCAGCGCTTTTTGAAAAAAGCCCCTCCGCGGGCACGGCGCAAAAACTTTTGCTCCGCTTCCTTGCCTTCTCTAGCGGCTCTATACATCTTTCATGAAACCCGACGACGATGACCCCGGCTACGCCAAAAAGCTCTACAAGCTCCAGGTGGAACTGGTAAAACTCCAGCGCCACGTCATCGCCCGCGGCGAAAAGATCCTCGTCATCCTCGAAGGCCGCGACGGCGCCGGCAAGGACGGCACCATCAAGCGCCTCACCGAGCATCTCTCGCCGCGCGACATCCGCATCGTCGCGCTGCCCAAACCATCGGACCGCGAAGCCACCGAATGGTATTTTCAGCGCTACGTCACGCACCTCCCCGCCGCCGGCGAGATCGTCATTTTCAACCGCAGTTGGTACAACCGCGCCGGCGTCGAGCACGTCATGGGTTTCTGCACCGAGGAGGAATACGA
>PLFB01000109.1 GCA_003137135.1 Acetobacteraceae bacterium | reverse complement strand
CACGGACGCCGCCCACCCCGCGCGAAGCGGAGAAAAAGTTTTTTGGTTCTTTTTTTCAAAAAAGAACTTCTTGCTTACTTCTTGCCTTGCTCTCAGCCGCGGCGCCGGCGCGGGATGACGTGTTGACGCTGTCCTCGGCGCCCTTGCCGCCGGTTGGGTTCACGCATTTGCCCTATGCCAATCCGTCAGCGCCGAAGGGCGGGTTGTTTGTGGTGGCGACGGTGGGAGATTTTGATAATTTGAACCCGTTCATTCTGCGGGGGACGGCGCCGGCGAGTGTTTTTCGGGTTTGGCAGCCGCTGTTCAAGCCATCGGACACGGATAGCGTGACGGCGTATGCGGATTTGGCGCGGAGCGCGGAGGTGAGCGCGGACGGGCTGACGGTTATTTTTCATTTGAATCCGCGGGCGAGATTTTCCGATGGCACGCCGGTGACATCTGCGGATGTGGTTTGGACCTATAAGACGCTCGTTGCTGAAGGGGCGCCGATTTATGCCGATCTTTATGGCGGCGTGGCGGCGGCCGCGGCGCCGGATGCGCAGACGGCGGTGTTCACGCTCCGGCCGGGCGCCGGCCGGGCGGCGATTTTGAATCTGGCGGAGATGTACGTGCTGCCGGCGCATTTTTGGAACGGCCGGGCGTTTGATGCGCCGCTACGGGATTTTCCGGTGGGGTCGGGGCCGTACCAGGTTTCCGCCGTGTCTTATGGCGACACCATCACCTACGCGCGGGTAAAAAACTGGTGGGCGGCGGCCAATCCAACGGATGTCGGGTTTTACAATTTCGATGTCTTCTCGGAAGAATTTTTCCATAGCGACGCGGTGGCGCTGCAGGCGTTTCTGGCACGCCAGGTGGACGCGCGGATTGAGACCGCCGCGCCGCTCTGGGCTTCGGGCTATCATGTCGCGGATGCGGAGACGAAAAATCTGGCGATGGTGAACGCCCCGCTCAGCCTGCCGGCCGGCATCCATGGTTTTGTGATGAACACGCGCAAAAAACTATTTGCGGATGCGCGGGTGCGCCAGGCGATGGTGCTGGCGTTCGATTTCGAGTGGATCAACCGCGTGATGTTTTCAGGTGCCCAGCAGCGCGAAACGAGTTTTTTCACCGACTCGCCGATGGCCTCCTCCGGCCTGCCGAGCGCCGCGGAGTTGCGCCTGTTGCAGCCCTTTCGCGGCAAAATTCCGCACGCGGTTTTCACGGCACCCTTCGCGCTGCCCGTGACGGACGGCTCCGGCGACAACCTGCCGGAACTGCGCCAGGCCTACGCCCTGCTGATCGCGGCGGGATGGCGGCTCCAAAATTGGCGCCTGGTGGACGCGCAAGGCGATCCGCTGAGCTTCGAAATTCTGCTGGCGGACCCGCACGACGAGGCGATTGCGTTCCCCTACGCCGCGGACCTGAAGGATCTCGGCGTGGACGCGCAAATCCGCACCATCGACCCTTCCTCCTACCAGCGCCGGATCGAAAATTACGATTTCGACATGACGGTCGAGAGCGTGCCGGCCACGGATTATCCGGACGCCGAGCAGGCGGATTATTGGGGCTGCGCCGCGGCGCGGCGTCCCGGCGGGTATAATTATGCGGGCGTCTGTTCGCCGGCCATCGATGCCATGATCGCGGCCGAGATCTCGGCCAAAACTCTGGCCGACAAGACCGCCGCGATTCACGCGCTGGACCGCCTGCTGCTGAATGGCTGGTATTTTGTGCCCTGGGGCGTGCCGGCGGCGGCGCACGTAGCCTATTGGCGCGACAAGGTGGCGATGCAGCCCGCACCTTTGCAGATCGGCGTGGACTACGACCTGTGGTGGGCCAAGTGATCAAATACCTTTTCAAGCGCCTCGCGCTGCTGGTGCCCACGCTGATCGCCATCATCGGCATCAATTTTCTCATCGTGCAACTCGCACCCGGCGGTCCGCTCGAAACCGTCGCCGCCAAAATGCGCCAGCAGCAGACCAGCGCCCACCAATTCGCCGGCGCCGGCTTCTACCAGGGCGACGAGGGCCTTGACCCGGCGATGGTGCATAAACTCAACAAAGAATTCGGCTTTGACAAGCCGCCGCTGACAAGATTTCTGTTGATGCTGAAAGGCTACCTAACCTTCAACCTGGGCGAAAGTTTCTTCCAGGCCGCGCCCGTTTCGACTCTGATCTGGCAGCGCCTGCCGGTTTCGGTCTCGCTCGGCCTGTGGTCCACGCTGCTGGTATATCTTGTATCGATCCCGCTCGGCATTCACAAGGCCGCCGATGCCGGCTCGGGCTTTGACAAGGCCACCACCGCGGTCATCATCGCCGCCTACGCCGTGCCCGGTTTTCTGCTCGCGGTTTTTCTCGTCATCCTGTTCGGCGCCGGCGGCTGGGTGGCGCTGTTCCCGCTGCGCGGCCTGGCCTCGCCGGGTGCCGCCGCCTGGCCCTGGTGGGACCGCGCGGCGGATTACGCCTGGCACCTGGTCCTGCCGACCGTGGCGATGACCGCCGGCGGCTTCGCGACGCTGACGATGCTGACCAAAAATTCGTTTCTGGATGAGATGGACAAACCCTACGTCACCGCCGCGCGCGCCCGCGGCGCCTCCGAATCCCGCGTGCTCTACGGCCATGTTTTCCGCAACGCCATCATCCCCGTCGTCGCCGGCCTGCCGGGCGCCTTCACGTCGATCCTGTTCACCTCCGCGCTGCTCGTCGAAATCATTTTCTCCGTCAACGGCCTGGGCCTGCTGGGCTATAACGCCGTGCTGCAGCGGGATTACCCCGTCATGTTCGGCACGCTCTATGTTTACACGCTCACCGCGCTGGTGGCGCAGCTGGTCACGGATTTCCTCTACACGCTCGTCGATCCCCGCCTTGATTTCGAAAGCAGAAGCAAGTGAAGAACTTCTTTTTTAAAAAAAAGCAGCAAAAAACTTTTACCAACCGCGGCCTTTGAGCGGCCACAGTATGGCCGCTCAAAGGCCGTGGTTAGCAAAAGTTTTTTGCGCGCTTTTTTTCAAAAAAGCGCTACTTTCTTAAACCGCCGTCAGCACCTGCCCCCGCCATTTCTGCAACACCGCAAAGCTCCTGGTATTCTGCCCATCCTTATCAAACGCCACGCCAAACCCATTGGCCAGCGTGCCGGCCGCCAGGTCGGTGCGCCGCAGCCCGTCCAGCAGTTTCGTCACGTCGCCGCCTTGCAGGTTCAGCGTGTCGAACACCAGCTTGGCGCCGACATACGCCGTCAGGCTGGCCGCACCGCGCGGCGGCATGCCGTAGCGCGCCATATAGGCATCCGCCAGATACGCCGCGCGCGGCGGGTAAAGCGGCGCGCCGATGGCGAACACACCGTCGAACGCAGCACCCAGCGCGTACGCGGTTTCGCGCAGCAAATACCCCTCGTCGCAGCCATAAATCGCGCTTGCCCGCCAGCCGGTGTTCTGCATCGCCTGGAACAGCAGCAGCACATCATCCGGGCCTCCGGCGTGCAGCAAAACATCCGCGCCCGCCCGGCTCATGCGTGCCACCGGCTCGTGCAAATCGGCGGCATCTTCCGGATACCCGATCGTCAGCAGCGGCGGCATCCTTGCCGCCGCCAGCGCCGCCAGCGCCGCCGCGGCGATCGCCCCGCTGGTGGCGCCCGTATTGAACAGCAACGCCAGTTTTTTCGGCGCGCCCTGCTGCGCCATGATCGCCGTCACCGCCACGCCGGCGATCATGCTGGACGTGTGGCAGGTGCGCAGCAGAAACTTGAAGCCGCGGGTGGTGATGCCGTCGGCGGTGGCGTTGAGCTCGATATAGGGGATCTGCGCCAGTTCCGCCGCCGCCGAGCCGGGATAGCTGAGCGACGACGCGCCGCTGCCGAGCAGAAATGCCGCATGCCCATCGATCAGGCTTTTCGCCACCTGCCCGGCGTCGCTCTGGCCGAAGGCACCGCGCGGCAGCAGCGCCAGATTCCGCCCGGCGATGCCGCCAGCCTGGTTGATGTCGGCGGCGGCCATCTCGATGCCCCGAAAACATTCATCGCCGAGCAGCCCGTCCGCGCCGGCGGGCAGCAGCACGCCGGCAATGGGGTTGGCGGGCGGCGGGGCCGGACCCTGGGTCTGCGCCGCGCGGGCGGCGAGCGGCGCAAACAGGCCGGCGGCGGCCAGAAGACGGCGGGAGAGCGGCATGCGGCGCAAAACTGCCCCAGCCCCGGCGCCGCCGCAACCGCGCGCGGCAAGCGCTACGCCACAGCTTGACGCGCCGGTCCGAATTGCCGAGCTATGGGGGCATGAACCAGTCCCTGCCCGCGACCATGCGCTATATCGAAATATCTTCCCCCGGCGGTCCGGAGGTGATGCATGTCGGCACCGCCCCCCTGCCGCTTCCGAAACCTGACGAAGTGTTGATCCGCGTCCAGGCCGCCGGCGTCAACCGGCCGGACGTCGCGCAGCGGCAAGGCGCCTACCCGCCGCCGCCCGGCGCCAGCCCCGTCCTCGGCCTGGAAGCCGCCGGCACCGTGGCCGCCATTGGTGAGCATGTGCAAACCTACGCCGTCGGCGACGAAGTCACCGCCCTGTGCAACGGCGGTGGCTACGCCGAATATGTCGCCGCCCCGGCCACGCAATGCCTGCCCTGGCCCAAAAACTTTACCGCCCTGCAGGCCGCCGCCCTGCCGGAAACCTATTTTACCGTCTGGGCCAACGTCTTCCACATCGGCCAACTGCAGCCCGGCGAAGCCCTGCTGGTGCATGGCGGCACCTCCGGCATCGGCATCACCGCCATCCAGACGGCCCTCGCGCACGGCGCAAAGGTTTTCGCCACCGCCGGCTCGGCGGAAAAATGCGCGGTCATCACCGGCCTCGGCGCCACCGCCATCAACTACAAAACCCAGGATTTCGCTGAAGAAATCAAAAACCTCACCAACAAACACGGCGTCGACGTAGTGCTGGACATGATCGGCGCGCCCTACACAATGCGCAACATCGCCTCCCTCGCGCCGCGCGGCCGCCTCGTGCAAATCGCCTTCATGGCCGGCAGCGTGGTCGAAAATTTCGACCTCAACCCCGTGATGCGCAAACGCCTCACGGTCACCGGCTCAACCATGCGCCCCCGCACCACGGCCGAAAAAGCCGTCATCGCGCAAAGCCTGCGCGCAAAAATCTGGCCGCAACTCGATGCCGGGCTGTACGCCCCCATCATCCACGGCGTGTTCCCCCTGGAAGACGCCCCGGCGGCGCACGCCCTGATGGAGAGCAGCGCGCATATCGGCAAAATCATGCTGAAAATCGCGTAAGAAAGCAGGTACTTTTTTTGAAAAAAAAGTACCCAAAAAAACTTTTGCTCCTGGGGGCGCTGGGACCGGGATTGCCTTTAATCGTCTCCAGCGGAGCCGATTAAAGGCAATCCCGGTCCCAACTCCCCCAGGAGCAAAAGTTTTTTGGCACGCGGCCCGCGCGTGCTTTTTTTCAAAAAAGCGCTACTTTCTGTCGTCTCATGCCTGCCATCCTCACCTCCATCAGCCCCGCCGGCGAAATCCTCCACCTGGTCCCGCACGCCGTCGCCGCCTTACCGCCGGTCACCAGGCGCGACATGGAGCAGGCCTGGGAACTCGCCCAGACCGCCGCCAACAACCCGCAGCCGCGCACCATCCGCTTTTCGTCGCCCAAGAATCCGCCGCTGGATCTGCAGCTCGCCGACAGCGACGCCGCATCCTGGGCGAGCGCCATCGACCGCGCCAAGAACCTTTCCACGGCGCACGGCCTATCGGTACTGCTGCGGCTGCTGGCGCTGGTGGACCTCATGTCCCACGCGCCCTGGCTGCGGGCCTGGTTCACCCTGTCGCGCGCCGGGCTGACATTGCATCCTGCCCTGTTGCAGGCCGCGGCCCTCTCGCCATTGACGCCGACGGGTGGTTTCGAGGAAACCGCTCTTGGCGCCCTGCTGCCCCACGAAGCGGCGCCGATGGAGTGATGCCGATGACAACGCGTTTCCCTTTGGCCCTGGGCCTGTTGCCCGCGCTGCTCGCCGGCTGCGCCATGCCGCCGCCGGCGACACCGTCGCAACAAGCGGAGGCGGCCTCCTGCACCGCGCAGGCGGACGCCGCCTACCAGGCGCAGAACGAGGACGCGCTCTCGCGCACCAGCCAGAACGGCCTGCTGTTCGCGCCGGTCCCGAACCACGTGTTTGACGCCCAGCGCCTCGGCTCGCTGCACGAACGCGACAGCGCCATTTCGGATTGCGAACAAAATGGCGACACCACCAGCGCCATCGCCCCCGGCACCCCGATCGTGGCGCCGCAGATCGTGACTCAGTAGAACGTCCAACAAAACAATACAGGAGCATCCCATGAGCCGCATCATCAGGACCGATGCCAACGCCAATCTCGCCGCCGCCGTCGAATATCACGGGTTTGTGTATCTGCAGGGCGTGGTGCCCGCGGACACGGGTGCGGACATCACCGGCCAGACCACACAGGTGCTGGCGCGCATCGACGAATTGCTGGAAATTCACGGCACCGACAAAACCCGCCTGCTGCAGGCGCAGATCTGGCTAAAAAACATTTCGGATCGCGAAGCCATGAATCAAGTGTGGTCGGCCTGGCTGCCGGCGGACGGCGCGCCGGCGCGGGCCTGCGTGCAGGCGGTTTTGGCGGATCCGGGTTACCTGGTCGAAATCATGGTGACCGCCTGCCGCTGAGGAGTCGCAACCGACGGTAGTACCCTTAGTCGTTGATTTTACGGCTAATTGTGCGACGCTGCGCCCGTTTGTTCAGCCAAAAAAAATTACAGGAATGTCATATTACGACACAATAGGAATGTTGTCTTAACTTTTGCGTGGCTTCAGTCCCCGTATGACGATTTTGCTAATATGTTGTAATTTTGCCGCAGATTCGGGTTGCAATCCGCGCATCCCACCGATAGCCGTAGATCATGACATCGTGATCATGGGGCGACTGGGATGGAATTAAAAATATGAAGGCTGGGCGCGTAGATTTGCCAGCGGCAAAACCCGGAAAATTCTGGCTCGCCGGAATCTCACTTCTCACCTTCATCGGTTTATACAACCAACCGGCCCAGGCCCACACCAAAAACGTGCATCATCATTACGCCGCCACCACGCATCACACCGTTCACTCACACCGCGTTACCACCACCCACCGCGTCACCCATGAGGTCACGCATCGCGTCGCCTACAGCACGTACCATCATGAATCCTATGTGCACCTGGCATCCTACCGCCACTACGGTGTCCGCGAGCATTACCGTTTCCACTACATCCGTTATTACCGCTATCACGGCATGATCCATGAAGCGGTGGCGCATTACCGCCACTCCTGGTTGCAATGCGTGCCCTACGCGCGCGAAGTTTCGCATATCGACCTCTCCGGCGACGCCTTTCTGTGGTGGGCCGAGGCTTCCGGCCGTTACGCCCGCGGCAGCACGCCCTTGGAAGGTGCCGTCCTGAACTTCCGCTCCATCCCGCGCATGCCGCTCGGCCACGTCGCGGTCGTCACCAGCGTCATCGACAGCCGCACGATCATCGTCACACAGGCCAACTGGGTGCCCGGCACCATCACCAACGACGTCACGGTGGAAGACGTCTCGGACGATAACGACTGGTCAGAAGTCCAGGTCGAACTCGGCGACGGCGCCAAAATGGGCTCGCCCTACCCGACCTACGGCTTCATCTACAACCAGCCCGATAACGGCACCATCATCGCCGCCACCCCCGCCACCCAATCCAACGAAGTCGCCGAGGCCCCCACCACCATCCCCGTCGCCACCGACGCCCCGGACCGGAACCTGCAGTAATTCCGTAAGTTTGGGGATTTGGCGAGAAAGGCCAGGGGGCGCTGCCCCGCAGGCGCGGCGCCCCTGGACCCCGCTAGGGCCGAAAGGCCTTAGCGGGGGGTCCAGGGGGGCAGCGCCCCCCTGGCCTTTGCCGCCACTCCCCCGTCCTTATTGAATTACAGCAGGCTCTGCGGTACAGGCTCCGATGCCGGCACCCCTGGAGGCCGGCTTTTGTTGTTTTTGGGAGTTGGTGATGGCCAGTTTTGAGACGATTGAGGCCTCGGCTCGCACGCGTGCCGGCAAGGGGGTGGCGCGGGCGACGAGGCGTGAGGGCAAGGTGCCTGGTGTGGTTTATGGCGCCAAGCAGGCGCCGGCTTTGATTGCGCTGGACCCGCGGGTGGTGCTGCGCGAGCTGAAGCGCGGCGGCTGGCGTTCGCGGCTATACGAGATCGAAGTGGGTGGCGAGCGCACCCGCGCTTTGATGCGCGATGTGCAGTTTCACCCCGTCACGGACCAGCCCGAGCACGTGGATTTCCAGCGCCTGGCCGCCGGCGAGCGCATTCGCGTTTCGGTCAAAGTCGTGTTTTTGAACGAGGGCACGTGTCCCGGCCTGAAGCGCGGCGGCGTGTTGAACGTCGTGCGCCACACGGTGGAGGTGGCGTGCGATCCGGACAGCATCCCTGAAAAATTCGAGGCGGATCTGGGGTCGCTGGACATCAACGACAACGTCCGCTGGCACAACTTGACCGGCACGGGTGACACCCGTCCGATCGTCGCGGACCGCGATTTCGTGATCGCGACGGTCGCACCCCCGACGGTTTCGGCCGAGACGCTGGCCGAGGACGCCGCGGCGGCGGAGAAGGCGGCGGCGGCCCCCGCCAAGGGCGGCAAGGCCCCGGCGAAGGCTGCGGCCGCGCCGGCCAAAGGTGCGGCGCCGGCCAAGGGCGCCGCCCCGGCGAAAGCGGCACCTGCCGCCAAGCCCGCCGCGAAGAAGAAGTAACGCCGGACATTTTGCCGCGCCATGTTGTTATGGGTTGGTTTGGGCAACCCGGAGCCAGGCATGGCGCGGCACCGCCACAATATCGGTTTTTTGGCGCTTGACGTGATCGCCCGCCGCCACGGCTTTTCCCCGTGGCGCCAGCGTTTCAAGGGCCATGTGGCCGAGGGCATGATCGGCGGCGAAAAAATTCTGGCGCTGAAGCCGATGACCTACATGAACGCCTCTGGAGAATCGGTGCAGGCCGCGGCGGCGTTTTTCAAAATTCCGCCCTCGGACATTTTGGTGTTTCATGACGAGTTGGACCTGGCACCCGGCAAGGTGCGCGTGAAGCGCGGCGGCGGCGCCGCCGGCCATAACGGCCTGCGCAGCATGGACCAGATGCTCGGCACGCCGGACTACTGGCGCGTCCGCCTCGGCATCGGCCATCCCGGCCACAAGGCCCGCGTGCTCGGCTACGTCCTGGGCGACTTCGCCAAATCGGACATGGACTGGCTGCTGCCCTGCCTGGACGCGGTGGCCGACGAGGCCGCCCTCCTCGCAACCGGTAAAACCGAAGATTTCATGACGCGCATCGCGCTCATCACCAAGGACCAAAAATAATGGGTTTCAACTGCGGCATCGTCGGCCTGCCCAATGTCGGCAAGTCCACCTTGTTCAACGCGCTCACCGCCACCGTCGCGGCGCAGGCGGCGAACTACCCGTTTTGCACCATCGAGCCCAATGTCGGCCGCGTCGCGGTCCCCGACAAACGCCTCGAAACGCTCGCCGCGATCGGCAAATCCGCCAAAATCGTCCCCACCTCCCTGGAATTCGTGGACATCGCCGGCCTGGTCCGCGGCGCCTCCAAGGGCGAGGGCCTCGGCAACCAGTTTTTGGCCAACATCCGCGAAGTGGACGCCATCGTCCACGTCCTGCGCTGCTTCGAGGATGACGACGTCACCCATGTCGAAGGCAGCGTCGATCCGATCCGAGACGCCGAGACGGTGGAAACCGAGCTGATGCTGGCCGACCTCGAAAGCCTGCAAAAACGCCTCCCCGCTTTGCAGAAAAAAGCCAAAGGCGACAAAACCGCCGCCGCCGACGTCGCCCTCATGGAACCCATCCTCGCCGCGCTGGAAGCCGGCAAACCCGCCCGCACCGCCATCGCCCCGGCGGACGCCGAGGCCGCCAAGCGCCTGAATCTCCTCACCGCCAAACCCGTGCTCTATGTCTGCAACGTCGAGGAATCCCACGCCGCCGAAGGCAACGCCTACAGCGCCCGCGCCGCCGCCATGGCGGCAGCCGCCGGCGCCGGCCACGTCATCGTCTCCGCCGCCATCGAATCCGAAGTCAGCCAGCTCCCCGAAGCCGACCGCGCCGGTTTTCTGGCCGATCTCGGCCTCGAGGATTCCGGCCTCGACCGCGTCATCCGCGCCGGCTACGCGCTGCTCGGCCTGATCACCTATTTCACCGTCGGCCCGAAAGAGACCCGCGCCTGGACCATCGTCCGCGGCACCAAAGCCCCCGCCGCCGCCGGCGTCATCCACGGCGATTTCGAGCGCGGTTTCATCGCCTGCGAATGCACCGCCTATGACGACTACGTCACCCACAAAGGCGAAGCGGGCGCCCGCGAAGCCGGCAAACTCCGCATCGAAGGCAAGGACTACGTCGTCAAAGATGGCGACGTCCTGCTGTTCAGGTTCAACGTTTAAGTCTAGCCTGAGGGCCATGAAAATAGCCCTCCTCCAAACCCCCGGCCGCATCGCCGACGTCGAAGGCGCCTTCACCCACATGGCCGAAGCCGCCGGCCGCGCCGCATCCGAAGGCGCCGACATCCTTCTGCTGCCCGAAATGTACCTCTCCGGCTACAACATCGGCCCCACCAACGCCCGCGAACTCGCCATCACCCAAACCGGCCCGGAAATGGCGCGCGCCGAAAAAATCGCGAAAGCCAACAACATCGCACTCGCCTTCGGCTACCCCGAACGCGTCGGCGAACACGTCGCCAATTCCGCCATCCTGATCGGCCCGGACGGAAAAATCCTCCTCAACTACCGCAAATCCCACCTCTTCGGCGCGCTCGACCGCGCCATGTTCAAACACGTCGGCGACGAATTCCCCATCACGGAACTGCACGGCTTCAAAATCGCCCTGCTGATCTGCTACGACATCGAATTCCCCGAACCCGCCCGCCGCCTCGCCCTGGCCGGCGTCGACATCCTCCTCATCCCCACCGCGCAGATGCAGCCCTACGAACAGGTCGCCACCCACGTCATCCCCGCCCGCGCCTACGAAAACCAGCTTTACGTCGCCTACGCCAACCACACCGGCGACGATGACGGCCTGGCCTATATCGGCCTCTCCAGCATCTGCGGCCCCGACGGCGCCGTCCTCGCCGCCGCCGGCAAAACCGAAACCATGCTGTTCGCCACCGCCGACCGCGCCCATCTCGCCGTCGTCCGCAAAACCGACCCCCTCCTCGCCGACCGCCGCCCCGAACTCTACACGCCCTTATCTAACAAGTAGGATGGGTAAGCGCAGCGCAACCCATCAAAGAATGATCCGCGGATGACGCAGATCACTCTCTCTCCCTGACAACACCGCCCCCAAATGCCCCCCCTCGCCATGTTCGGCCCGGACTTCCCCTTCGCCTACGACGANNTCGGCGCCGGCATCGCCGGCATCGTCGCCGCCTACGAGCTGATGAAACTCGGCCTAAAGCCCGTGATCTACGAAGCCGACCGCATCGGCGGCCGCCTCCGCTCCGAATCTTTTCGGGACGGTGACGGCGCGTTCGCGGAACTGGGCGCGATGCGCTTCCCGCCCTCCGCCAAAACCCTGTTCCACTACATCAACAAACTCGGCCTCAAAACCACC
>PLFB01000017.1 GCA_003137135.1 Acetobacteraceae bacterium | reverse complement strand
TCGATGATCTCGCGCACGTCGTCCACGCCGGTGCGCGAGGCGGCGTCCATTTCGAACACGTCCGGCTCGCGTTCCGCCAGGATGGCGAGGCAGTTGGCGCAGACGCCGCAGGGATCGGCGGTTGGCCCGCCGGTGCCGTCCGGTCCGACGCAGTTCAGGGCTCGGGCGATGATGCGGGCGGTGGTGGTCTTGCCGACCCCGCGCACGCCGGTGAGCATGAAGGCGTGCGCGATGCGGTTCATCGCGAAAGCATTGCGCAGGGTCCGCACCAAGGCATCCTGGCCGATGAGGTCGTTGAAGTTCAGTGGCCGGTACTTTCGCGCCAGCACGCGGTAGGCGGCGGCGTGCGGGCCGGCTGGCGGTTCGTCGGCGAAAAGGGCGGGGCCGGTGAAGGCGGGAGATGCTTCGTCTTCGAACAAACCAGCCATGCGACGAACCAAAATCCCTTTTCTTACGCGCGAAAGGTGGGAGGCCGAACAATGACCCAGGCGAAACTCGTTGCGGCTGCTGCCTTCCGGCCCTGACCGGGTTGGCGAGGCGCCGTGTCCACCGCCGACCTCCCAAACGGGATTATCGGCGCTTACGGCGGGGATGGCAAGGCGAGGAAGCGAGCGCTTACTGTCTCCCGGTTGCGACCGCCGCTTAGCCATGCGATTTTTCGCGCATGAGACTCATCAAACCCTCTCGCCCGAATGTTTATACCGGCGGCACGCTGAACCGCGCCGCGCATCGCCGCGAGGACGCGGCCTGGATTCTTGCCGCGCAGGCGGACGCCGCGGCGCGCTACGTGGTGTTCTGGCAGGGCGAGGCACTGATTACCGGCATGGCGGAGCGCGCGCCGCGGGCGCAATTGGTAGCGCGGCCGGCGGTGGAGACCAGTGCGGTGTTTTTGGGGCTGCAGGATGGGGCGCCGGTGTTCGCGGTGGATTTTTCGGCGGCGGAAAATCCTTATGAGGCGATTGATGCCGGCGATGCGGAATTTACCGATATGCGCGCCATCACCGGCGCGCTGCAGGCCGACGACGCGACCATCCTGGCGACCGCGCGCGCCATGCTGCACTGGCAGGCGCAAACGCGGTTCTGCTCGGTCTGTGGCGGTAGAAACGCGCCGCAAAAAGCCGGCTACGTGATGGAATGCAGCGCGTGCCATACCGAACATTTTCCGCGCACCGATCCGGCCGTCATCATGCTGGTGGCGAAAGCGGACAGGCTTTTGCTCGGCCAGTCGCATAAATTTCCGAAGGAGCGCAATTTCTACTCCACGCTCGCCGGGTTTGTGGAGCCTGGCGAAAGCCTGGAAGACGCGGTGCGGCGCGAGGTTTTTGAAGAGGTCGGCGTGCAAGTCGGCGAGGTGCATTACCATTCCAGCCAGCCCTGGCCGTTCCCGGCCTCGCTGATGCTGGGCTTTTATGCCGAAGCGCTGACGGAAGAGATCGTGCTGGATACAGTCGAAATGCGCGACGCCGGCTGGTTTACCCGCGAGCAGATCAACCAACGCAACAGCCTCGGCTTCGACCTGCCGCCGCAGGACAGCATCGCCCGGCGGTTGATTGATGATTGGATGGAGGGTGCATCTGGCACGTAAGGCCAGGGGGGCTTTGCCCNNAAAGGGCAAAGACCTACCCACCCACGAGACCAAATTATTGGGTCCTAGGGCCATTCGGCCCTAGCGGGGGTCCAGAGGCGCCGCGCCTGCAGGGCAGCGCCCCAGGGCCTTTGGTGCTACAAACACGCCCCATCCAATTAAAAAAAACGCAGGCGCTGCCGCCTGCGCTGGGGTTTGGGTTTTTGGCGCCTGGTTAGTTGATGGTTTCGGGCGCCGTGGTTGTGGTCATGACCGGTTCGGGTGCCGGGGTGGATTTGGGCTTACGCGGTTTTTTGACGAGGGGTTTTTTGACCGCCGGCTTGGCCACGGCTTTTTTCGGCGCGGCGGTTTTTTTGGCGGCGGGTTTTTTCACGGCGGCGGTGGTCTTTTTGGGTGAAGCGGCTTTTTTGGGCGCGACGGTTTTCTTCGCGGCCGGCTTCTTGGCGGCGGCTGTGGTCTTTTTGGGTGCGGCTTTCTTCACGGCGGCTTTTTTGGCGACCGGTTTTTTGGCGGCCGCGGTCTTCTTGGGTGCGGCGGCTTTTTTCGGCGCCGCGGCTTTCTTGGGCGCGGCTTTCTTAACCGCCGGTTTCTTCACAGCGGCTTTCTTGGCCACCGGTTTTTTCACGGCGGCTTTTTTGGCGGCCGGTTTTTTCGCGGCGGGTTTGGCGGCGGTTTTTTTCGGCGCGGCTTTCATCGCCATCGGTTGGGCACGTAATGTGTCGTTGTCTTCGTGGGTCACGAGGGTAGCTCCTTCGCTCATGGGTGGGAGAAGATCAGCCGGTGCGCGCAACTATGATGCAGTGCAACAGAGGCAAGGCCAGTTGGTGAAAAACCAAAAAACCGTAGGCCGCATCGTGAAGATGCGGGTTTGGTCTGCCTCTGTGTGCGGCCGGTGGCGTCGCTTGAGCGATGCGTTCCGGCTGCGCCGTCGTTACGGTCCATGACCGCCCTTCCTAATTCGCGTGCGGTGCCTCTTGACCGATACGGTGTTGAGTCGGTTGCGGCGCGAATCGCGCGACGCACGCAGGATTCGCTATTGTGCTTCCGCGCATCACTCGTCAACAAAAATCATCATGCTTGACGCAATTTTTTGCAAATTTTTTTCAGCCTGTGCCGAAAAACCACGCGGCGCAGAGTCGCGCAAGATCGTTTGCGCGATTCTGGCGGGTTGATGATGACGCGAAGGCGCGCGCGTGTTGGTGTAACGGAACGATTTTCCGCGGCCTGGCGGTGGCGTCCGGCGCGGCTTGAGGGATCGGGCGGGCAGGTTGAGCCGGCGGCGAAGCTTGCTGGCGGCGGCGGGGAGTTTTGGCAGGTGCAGGCGAATCCAGCAAGCTTTGTGCGGCGGCGGCTTGTGGGCAGGCTTGCACCGGCCGGGGTTGAATTGCCGCGGTGATAGGCGGTTAATGGGGAAAATTTGAAAGCGTGAAGCGATGATCGAAGCAGCGCCGAACGGCAAACCGGAAGAGCCAGCGGGGCAGCACGAGGTGTGGCCGGCGCGAGGCGCTGAGCCGGATGCGCCGGAATGGACGATGCCGGATTGGGGTGTGGCGATCTGGCGCGGCATGCGCGGGATTTGTCCGAGCTGCGGCAAGGCGCCGATTTTTGATGGCTATTTGAAGGTGCAGGAGGTTTGCGGCAACTGCCGAGCGCCGNNGGCCTTGCTCCGAATATGGTGGGTTATGGTTTGCTTCTCCTCCTGCTCATTTTTGTTTGTTTGATCGTGTTGCGGATTGCCAAGGGTGGTGTGATCGCGGTGCTGCTGAAGCTGGGGCGCAAGCGTGAGGCGTTAGGATGAGCGGCCGGCTGACGCGCGTGGTGCTGGATGGCGAGGCGCTGCACCGGCTCTCGGCCTTGCAGGAGGCGGATAAGGCGCAGGCGGTGACGGATCTGGAGGGGGAGAATTGTTTTGCGCCGGCGGCGGCGCCGGATTTGCAGAGCGTTTTGCATCTGTCCGTGCAAGAGGGGCGGCTGGTGTTTGACATTCGCGACGCCGACGACGCGCCGGTGGCGGCGGTGGTGCTGGCGATGGGGCCGTTCAAGATGCTGATCAAGGATTACCAGATGTTGTTGGATAGTTACGCCGGCGCGATCGCGGAGGGGCGGGAGGCGAAAATACAGGCGATCGATATGGGCAGGCGCGGGCTGCATAATGAGGGCGC
Source organism: Acetobacteraceae bacterium (assembly GCA_003137135.1). Taxonomy (GTDB): domain Bacteria; phylum Pseudomonadota; class Alphaproteobacteria; order Acetobacterales; family Acetobacteraceae; genus Acidocella. The sequence continues at coordinate 8,754 of PLFB01000017.1, read as the reverse complement.
GGAACTGATGCGCGAGCGGCTGGCGGGGAAGGTGGAGATCGACTTCGCGACGGCGCGGCGGCTGTTCACGCTGGTGTGCGCGCTGCACCAGAAGCTGTGAAGGGATTCTTTATATGAAGATCGATGGTACGCGGTTTCGGACGATCTGGGTGGATGAGACGGATTCGTGGTCGGTGCGGATTATTGACCAGACGAAATTGCCTTGGGCGCTGGATCTGGTGCGGATTACGACGATGGAGGCGATGGCGCATGCGATCAAGGCCATGCTGGTGCGCGGTGCGCCGCTGATTGGGGCGGCGGCGGCTTACGGCGTGGCGCTGGCGATGCGCGCGGATGGAACGGATGCGAGTTTGCGGCACGCGGTGGCGGTGCTGGGCGCGACCAGGCCGACGGCGATTAATCTGTTGTGGGCGTTGCAGCGGATGGAAGCGGTGCTGAAGCCGCTGGGGTCTCAGGCGCGCGGGGAGGCGGCGTATCAGGAGGCGGCGAAAATTTGCGATGAGGATGCGGCGACCAATGAGATGATCGGGACGCATGGGTTGCCGCTGATCGCGGCGAAAGGAAAGCATGGACGGCGGGTGAATGTGCTGACGCATTGCAACGCGGGCTGGCTCGCGACCGTGGACTGGGGGACGGCGCTGGCGCCGATCTATAAGGCGCATGATGCGGGGATTGATGTGCATGTTTGGGTGGAGGAAACCAGGCCAAGAAATCAGGGGGCGTCTCTGACGGCTTATGAGTTGGGGAAGCATGGAGTGGCGCATACCGTGATCGCGGATAACGCCGGCGGGCATTTGATGCAGCGGGGCGATGTGGATTTGGTGATCGTGGGAACCGACCGGGTGACGCGGACGGGCGACGTGGCGAATAAAATCGGGACCTATTTGAAGGCGCTGGCGGCAAAGGATAATGGCGTGCCGTTCTGGGTGGCGCTGCCGTCTTCGACGATTGATTGGACGATTTCGGATGGGTTGTCCGATATTCCGATCGAGGAACGGGCGGGGACAGAGGTGACGATGATGACGGGGCGAGCGCTGGATGGGAGCATCGCGACGGTGCGGATTGTGCCGAAGGATTCGCCGGCGGCGAATCCGGCGTTTGACGTGACGCCGGCACGGCTGGTGAGCGGGTTGATTACGGAGCGGGGGTTGTGCGGGGCGGATGCGGTGGCGTTGAGCCAAATGTTCAGGGAAGCAGCGTAAACAAAGTAAGAAGTTACTTTTTTGAAAAAAAGGCTGCCCGCCCGGGTTAACCAAAAAACTTTTGCGACTGCGGGCGTTGGGGCCGGGATTGCCTTTAAACGGCTCCTATGGAGCCGTTTAAAGGCAATCCCGGTCCCCACTCCCCCAGGAGCAAAAGTTTTTGCGCGCTTTTTTCAAAAAGCGCTTCTTGCTTGCCTTGCTTCCTGTACTGCTCCTGAGGCTCATGCGCCGTTGTTCGCGCAGCGGGATTTTGCGCCGTTTTCGCGGGCGAGTGCGGTGGCGGTGGCGATGGATGAGTGGCGGCTGTGGGGAAGCCGTGTGGATGATGATGGGGATAGGGGGTATGTGCAGACGGATGCGACGATGGGGGAGCGGCGGCCGGGGTTGTGGCAGCGGGTGGGGGAGTATTGGTGGGAGGGGATGAATGCGGGGGCGCCTGAGGCGGGGTGGACGGGGAAGCATGACGCGCTGGGCCAGGTGTTTCCGGTGGCGGTGAATGGGGCATATGCTTGGTCCGCGGCGTTTATTTGTTATGTGATGCGGATTGCAGGGGCGGGCAAAAACTTTCCGTATGCGCCGGACCATGCGTTTTACATTAATTATGCGGCGCGCGCGGCGGAGGGGATGGTGAGAGACCCGTTGCTGGTGGCGGAGGACCCGGCGAGGTATACGCCGCGGCTGGGGGATTTGTTGTGTTATGGGAGGGGAAGGCTGGGGCGGGATTTGTCGTTTTCGGATTTGCCGACGGGATATTCGTTTCTGGGGCATTGTTCGATTGTGGTGGGGGTGGCGCCGGGGGTTTTGAGCGAAGTGGGGGGGAATGTGGAGGATGCGGTGGCGATGACGCATGTGAAGTTGGATGGGGCGGGGTTGGTTGATGATGGATCGGAGCATTGGCTGGCGGTGTTGCGCGTTATGTATGCAGAGTAGGCCAGTTGCTGTGCCGCGGTTGATGGCCTTTTAATCAAAAAGTTTTTTGCCTCCCTGGCCGGGCGCCTTTTTTTCAAAAGAAGTTCTTCCTTTCATCTTGCGCTGCGTTGCACAATTCTCCTAGCCTTTTGGTTTCGAGGAGGTGGCGATGGATTTGGATAAATTGACGCCGGAGGAATACAGGGCGCGGTATGAGGCGTTGCAGGCGGCGGCGCGGGCTTTGGCGGCGAGGCCGCCGGCGGTGCCGGCGGTCCCGATGATTGATGAAGCGGCGGTGGTGCGGCGGGAGAGCGTGCCGGCGGGGGCTTACATTTACTGGCGGGTGAAGCGGGGGGATGCGCTGCGGGTTGTGAATGTTTCGGGCACGCCGGGGGCGGCGGTGTTTTTGTGGAACGCGGATGATGTTTCCGAGCGATTTAATGCCGGGGACACGGTGAAATTGCAGTGGACGACGCGGCTTTCGGTGGGGCGGCTGTTGTTTTCCGATATGGGGCGCGTGTTGGCTTCGATCACCGCGGATAGCAAGGCGGGGCATGATGCGATTCTGGGGGCGAATGGGCCGGGGCAGGCGCTGCGCAACGGGCGGGAGAACCTTAGGCTAGCGGCGGCGAAATTTGGGATGACGAAGCGGGATGTGGGGCCTTGTTTGTCGTTGTTTTCGAGCGTGAGCACGGATGCGGCGGGGCGGTTTCATTACAATGGGGCGCCGGCGGCGGGGGCGATGGTGGAGTTGCGGGCGGAGATGAATCTGCTGGTGGCGCTTTCGAATACGCCGCATGTTTTGAGCCCGGTGCAGGAGGCGACGGGGGCGTTGGAACTTTGTTTGTATCATGCGGCGGCCGCGGATTTTGCGCGGGAATTCTCGGCGGAGGCGCGGCGGGGGTTTGAGAATACGGATGAGGTGTTCGCATGAGCGTTCTGGACGTGGTGGTGCCGGCGCGGGCGCCGTTTTCGGCGGTGGTGAAGGCCGGGCAGATTGTGCGGATTGTGGATTTGGAAAGTCAGCAGGCGGTGGATGCGCTGTTTTACAATGCGAATGATTATGGCGAGCGGTATTCGGCGCAGGATACGCTGGCGGCGCAGGCGGCTTCGGGGGGGACGTATTATTTGGGGATGGGGTCGGTGCTGCTCTCGAATGAGGGGCGGGCGATGGCGACGATTGTGGGGGATACGTGCGGGTTTCATGATACGTGCGCGGGGGCTTGTTCATGTGAGTCGAACACGGTGCGGTTTGGGCATGAGACGCGGTTTATGCATTCCTGCCGGGAGAATTTTCTGGCTGAGTTGCAGAAATATGGGCTGGGGAAACGGGATTTGGTTTCCAATGTGAATTTTTTCATGAATGTGCCGATTAGGCCGGATGGGGAATTGACGGTGGATGATGGGGTTTCCGAGCCGGGGGGGTATGTGGAGCTGCGGGCGGAGATGGATTTGCTTCTCCTGATTTCGAATTGTCCGCAGGTTAATAATCCTTGCAATGGTTTTAAGCCGACGCCGATTCGGGTGGTGGTGTCTGATGTTTAAGAAGGTTTTGATTGCTAACCGGGGGGAGATTCTGGTGCGGATTTGCCGGACTCTGAAGGCGATGGGCGTGGGGAGTGTGGCGATTTATTCGGATGCGGACAGGTTTGCGCCGGGGGTGCTGGCGGCAGATGAGGCGGTTAGGGTGGGGCCGGCGGCGGCGGCGGAAAGCTATTTGAATATCGCGGCGATTGTTGCGGCGTGCAAGGCGACGGGGGCGGAGGCGGTGCATCCGGGGTATGGGTTTTTGTCGGAACGGGTGGAGTTTGCGGAGCGGCTGGCGGCCGAGGGGATTGCGTTTATTGGGCCTGGGGTGAGGGCTTTACGGGATTTTGGGCTGAAGCATACGGCGCGGGATTTGGCGCAAAGGGCGGGGGTGCCGATGCTGCCGGGAACGGGGGTGCTTTCGAGCGTTGAAGAGGCGGTGGCGGCGGGGGAATCGGTTGGGTATCCGGTGATGTTGAAGAGCAGTGCGGGCGGGGGCGGGATTGGGATGGTGTTGTGCCATGACTCTGCTGAGCTGGCGGAAAAATTTGAGAGTGTGGGAAGGCTGGCGGCGAATAATTTTGGCAATGCGAGTTTGTTTGTCGAAAAATTTGTGAGCCGGGCGCGACATGTGGAGGTGCAGGTTTTTGGCGATGGCAAGGGCGGTGTGGTTCGTTTGGGGGCGCGGGACTGTTCGTTGCAGCGCCGCAACCAGAAGGTGATCGAGGAGACGCCGGCGCCGGCGATGCCGGCGGGCGTGTTGCAGGGGTTGCTTGATTCGTCTGTGAGTCTGGCGAAGTCCGTGCAATATGAATCGGCGGGGACGGTGGAATTTGTTTATGATGCAGAGGCGGAAGAAGCCTATTTTCTGGAGGTGAACACGCGGCTGCAGGTGGAGCATGGGGTGACGGAGGCGGTGTTTGGGGTGGACCTTGTGCGGTGGATGGTGGAGCAGGCGGCGGGTATTTTGGTCCTCCCGGCGCAGGAGGATTTGGTCTCGAAAGGCGCGGCGATCGAGGCGCGGATTTATGCGGAAAATCCGGCGGAGAATTTTCGGCCGTCGAGCGGCGTGATTACGCATTTTGCGGCGGGCGAAGGGCTGAGGGTGGATACTTGGGTGGCGACGGGGACGAATGTGTCGCCGTTTTATGATCCGATGATTGCCAAGTTTATTGCGGTGGGGATGGACCGGGCGGAGGCGGTGGCGAAGTTGCGCGCGGGGATTGCGGCTTCGGAGATCTTTGGCATCGAGACGAATGCTGATTATTGCTATGAGATTCTGGATTTGCCGGATTTTGTGGCGGGCAGGATGACGACGCGTACGCTGGGGGCGTTTGAGTACGTGCCGCGGAGTGTCGCGGTGCTGGATGGCGGGGCGATGACGACGGTGCAGAGCCTGCCGGGAAGGCTGGGGTATTGGGAGGTGGGGATTCCGCCGAGCGGGCCGATGGATGATAAAAGTTTTGCGGTGGGCAATGCGATTTTGGGCAATCCGGCGGGCGCGGCGGGGCTGGAGATGACGATGACCGGGCCGACGCTGAAATTTGCGTGCGACACGGTGGTGGCGCTGACGGGGGCGCGGATGGAGGCGTTTTTGGATGGCGCGGCGGTGGCTTATGATGCGCCGGTGGCGGTGAAGACGGGGCAGATTCTGTCGCTGGGCGGCATTATTGGGGCGGGGCAGAGAAGTTATTTGGCTGTCAGTGGCGGATTTCGGGCGCCGGTGTATTTGGGCAGTACGGCGACGTTTGCGCTGGGTGGGTTTGGTGGCGGGACGGGAGCGGCGGTGAAGGCGGGGGATACGTTGCGGCTGAATGCGCCGGTAGCGGCGCCGGCGGAAATGGCGGTAGCCTCGCCGGAATTGACGCATGAGTGGGTGCTGGATGTGCGGTATGGGCCGCATGGGGCGCCGGATTTTTTCAAGGAGTCGGATATCGCAACGTTGTTCTCGGCGGAATATGAGGTGCACCATAATTCGGCGCGGACGGGGGTGCGGCTGGTGGGGCCGAAGCCGGAATGGGCNNTATGCGGTGGGGGCGGTGGATTTTACCGGGGATATGCCGATTGTTTTGGGGCCGGATGGACCTTCGTTGGGGGGCTTTGTTTGTCCGGCGGTGGTGACGAAGGCGGACCTTTGGAAGACGGGGCAGTTGCGGCCGGGCGACAAGGTGCGGTTTCGGCGGGCGGATGACGAGGCGGCGATCCTGAAGGCTTTTGGGGATGTGGTGGTGCGGCGGGCTGGGGACGAGGATATTTTGGTCGAATTTGGCGAGATGAAACTGGATTTTGAGCTGCGGCTGCGGGTGCAGGCGCTGCGGGACGCGCTGGAGGCGCAACGGATTCCGGGGGTGGTGGATTTGACGCCGGGGATACGGTCGTTGCAAGTTCATTTTGATTGTTCTCGCGTATCCCGAGATGCCGTGTTGGCGGCGGTTGAAGAGGCTTTGCCGTCTCTGCCGGCGGCCGAGGAGATGATGGTGGAAAGCCGGACGATTTGGCTGCCGCTGTCCTGGAATGATTCGCAGGTGCGGCTGGCGATGCAAAAATATCAGGAGACGACCAGGCCGGATGCGCCTTGGTGCCCGGATAATATCGAGTTTATCCGNNTGGGGGCGCCGGTGGCGACACCTTATGATCCGCGGCATCGGCTGGTGACGACGAAGTATAATCCGGCCAGGCCGTGGACGCCGCAGAACGCGGTGGGGATTGGGGGGGCTTATATGTGCATTTATGGGATGGAGGGGCCGGGGGGGTACCAGTTGTTTGGACGGACGATTCAGGTTTGGAACACGTTTAGGGAGACGCCGCCGTTCGAGAAAGGCCACCCTTGGCTGTTGCGGCATTTTGATCAGATTCGGTTTTTTGAAGTGAGTGAGCAGGAACTTTTGGAGGCGCGGGAGGCGTTTCCGCATGGAAAATATCCGTTGCGGATCGAGGCGCAAAAATTTTCGATGGCGGAATACCGGAAATTTTGCGCGGCGCATGCGGCGGGGATTGCCGAGTTCGGGGCCAGGCAGAGGGCGGCGTTTGAGGCGGAGCGCTTGGATTGGGTGGCGAAGGGACTGCATACGTTTGAAGAGAAGGAGGCGGCGCCGGCGGCCGAGGAGATGGCGCTCGAGGCTGGGGAAAAAGCGATTCTTTGCCCGGTGCCGGGCAGTGTCTGGCAGGTGCTGAAGGCGGCGGGTGATGCGGTGGCGGCGGGGGAGGCGGTGATGATTGTCGAATCGATGAAAATGGAGGTGCGGGTGGTGGCGGCGGCGGCGGGGGTGGTGAAAGCGATCGGCGTGGGCAAGGGGCAGGTGGTGCGGGCGGGCCAAAGGGTGGGGGTTTTGGCGGTATGATGAAGCTGTTGGAATTTGCCGCGATTCGCGCCGCCTATCGCGATGGATCGCTGACGCCGGCGGCACTTTTTACGCAAATTTTGGCGCGGATTGAGGATTATCCGGATCGGGCGGTGTTTATTTTTAGGGTGCCGGCCGAGGCGGTTTTGGCGGCCGCCAGCGCGCTGGATGTGCGGCGCATGGATGAGTTGCCGCTGTTTGGCGTGCCGTTTGTGGTGAAGGATAATATTGACGTGGCGGGGATGCAGACCACCGCGGCTTGCCCGGCCTTTGCTTATACGGCGGAGCGGGATGCGGCGGTGGTGGCGCGGTTGCGGGCGGCGGGGGCGATTTTATTGGGGAAGGCCAATCTGGATCAGTTTGCGACCGGATTGAATGGGACGCGTTCGCCATATGGGGCGCCGCGGTGCGTGTTTGATGATCGTTACATTTCTGGGGGATCGTCCTCGGGGTCCGCGGTGGCGGTGGGGGCGGGGCTGTGCGCGTTCGCGCTGGGGACCGATACGGCGGGCAGCGGGCGGGTGCCGGCGGGGTTCAATAATGTGGTGGGGTTGAAGCCGACGGTGGGAAGGCTGCCGGCGACGGGGGTGGTGCCGGCGATGAAAAGCCTGGATTGCGTGAGCGTGTTTGCGAATTGCGCGGCGGATGCGGTGGCGGTGTTAAGGGTGGCTGAAGGCATTGATGATGCGGATGCTTATTCCCGGGCGGCAGGTGAGGTGGGGATTGCCGGTACGCCGGTGGTGGGCGTGCTGGCTGAGGGCCAGAGACATTTTGCCGGCGACGAAGAGGCGGCGCGGGTTTATCAGGCGGCGGTGGCGAAGGCGGAGGGTTTTGGCTGGCCGCTGGTGGAGATTGATTACGGGCCGTTCTTGAAGATCGCGGAAATGCTTTATGGCGGGGCGTTTGTGGCGGAGCGCCTGGCGGCGATCAAAGGGTTTTTTGCCGGGCACGCCGGGGAAATGAACCCGGTGGTGCGCGGGATCGTGGCGGGGGCGGATAAATATTCGGCGGCGGATTTGTTTGCGGATTTCTACAGGTTCAAGGCGCTGAGCCGTGTGGCGCAGGCCGAGCTGCAAAAATGTGATTTTCTGCTGCTGCCGACGGCGCCTACGATTTTTACGGTTGAGGCGATGCTGGCTGAACCGGTCAAGTTGAACTCCGTGTTGGGGACATATACGAATTTTGTGAATTTGATGGATCTGTGCGCGATCGCGGTGCCGGCAGGGTTTCGGGGGGATGGGTTGCCGGTGGGGGTGACGCTGGTGGGCAAGGCGTTTGCGGACGTGGCGCTGGCGGGGTTTGGCGACATTCTGCACGCGGCGATGGGCGCGGGGGCCGGGGTTTCGCGCGCTATGCCGGCGGGAAGGATGGCGGTGGCGGGGGATGAAGTGACGGTGGTGGTGGCGGGGGCGCATTTGTCTGGAATGAGTTTGAACCATGAGCTGGTGGGGCTGGGGGGGCGGTTGGCGAGCGTGACGAGGACGGCGGAAAAATACCGGTTGTTTGCGCTGGATACGGTGCCGCCTAAGCCTGGGCTGGTGAGGGGGGGCGGGATGGCGGGATGGGGGATTGATGTGGAAGTATGGGCGCTTTCGGCGGAGAGTTTTGGGAAGTTTGTGGCGGGGCANNGGTGACGCTGGCGGATGGAACGGAGCATCCGGGGTTTTTGTGCGAGGCGGGGGCGCTGGAGGGGGCGGTGGATATTACGAGGTTTGGGGGGTGGCGGACATATCAAAGTAAAAAAGCAAGCAACGCTTTTTGAAAAAAGCCCCGGG
>PLFB01000016.1 GCA_003137135.1 Acetobacteraceae bacterium | reverse complement strand
GGCGAGACCACCACCGGCCGCCTAATCATGCAGTACGCAAGCCACAACCTGATCCCGGTCACGCTGGAACTCGGCGGCAAATCACCGAACATCTTCTTCGAAAACTTGATGTCGGCGGATGACGATTTCCTCGACAAAGCGCTCGAAGGGATCACACTTTTTGCCCTCAACCAGGGCGAGGTTTGNNGCATCTATGACCGCTTCATGGAAAAAGCGATGAAGCGCATCAAGGCGATTAAACAGGGCAACCCGCTCGATATGACCACCATGCTAGGCGCGCAGGCATCTAGCGAGCAGGTGCAGAAAATTCTCTCCTATATCGATATCGGCAAGCAGGAAGGTGCTGAATTGCTAACGGGCGGCGGCAAGCCGACAGTGGATGTCGAATTGTCGGACGGCTTCTACATTGAGCCTACAGTGTTCAAGGGCCACAATAAGATGCGTCTGTTCCAAGAGGAAATCTTTGGGCCGGTACTCTCTGTGACCACCTTCAAGGACGAAGCCGAAGCGCTCGCCATCGCCAACGACACTCTGTACGGGCTCGGCGCCGGCGTATGGTCGCGCGACGCGTCACAGGCTTACCGCATGGGCCGCGCCATCAAGGCCGGGCGAGTCTGGACCAATTGCTACCACCTCTACCCGGCGCACGCCGCGTTCGGCGGGTACAAGCAATCAGGCATCGGGCGTGAAAACCATAAGATGATGCTGGACCATTATCAGCAGACCAAGAACATCATGATGAGCTACAGCCCGAAAGCGCTCGGCTTCTTCTGATGAATGTTTCCGGTGGAACGCGACCGGCGAGAGTGCTCGCGACAGAAGCGGCACTCGCGCTGATCGAAAAGCTGGCTGGGGAACATGGCGGTGTCATGTTCCACCAGTCCGGCGGCTGTTGCGATGGGTCTTCGCCCATGTGCTTCGCCAAGGGCGACTACCTGTTGGCACCTGATGATGTGCATCTTGGTGATATCGGCGGCGTGCCATTTTACATGAGCCCGTCGCAATTCGAATACTGGAAGAACACCCAGCTCATCATTGATGTGGTGCCCGGCATGGGCGGCATGTTCTCTCTCGAAAACGGATCAGGCAAACGGTTCCTGACGCGGTCTCGCGTCTTCACCGATGACGAAGTTTCCGCTTTGAGTTAGACTTAATAGTCAAATTAACGGACTCGCGGTCGGCATCGGCCGCGGGACCGCAATGAATCAACAAATGGAGTGACGTTATGGACGGAAATTTCACTGGCCCCACGCCGAAATGGCGCGATTCAATTTTCTCATCAGGCTGGCATAAGCACGGCACCCCGATCGATGTCGTCTCGCCCGGCTCCGGCCAGGCCATCGACCGAATCGGCTCGGCAACCGCCCACACGGTCGCCGAGGCCGCCGCAAAGGCCGCGCATGCGCAGCCCGGCTGGGCCGCAATGAGCTACGATGACCGCGCCGGCCTCTTCCGCAAAGCCGCAGCACTCCTTGAGGAACGCACACAGGATTATGCCGGCATCATCATGCAGGAAAGCGGCTCGGGCTTCGGCAAGGCGATGTTCGAAATCTCCGTCGCTATCCGGCTGCTCTACGAAGCATCCGCTATGCCCAGCCAATCACCCGGCATGGTTCTGCCCAGCACACCCGGACGCATTTCTATCTGCCGCCGCCAGCCGCTCGGCGTCGTTGGCGTCATCTCGCCGTTTAATTTCCCCTTCTACCTCAGCCTTCGCGCCGTCGCCCCAGCGCTGGCCATCGGCAACAGCGTCATCCTGAAACCCGACCCGCGCACCTCCATCTCCGGCGGCATGCTCATCGCCTCGCTCTTCGATGATGCCGGCCTGCCACCAGACGTTTTGCACGTTCTGCCCGGCGCCGGAGACGTCGGCGAAGCCCTCTGCACGGACCCGCATGTTGCGATGATCCAATTCACCGGCTCCACCCGTACCGGCCGCTTGATCGGCAAACTCGCCGGCGAGCACCTCAAAAAAGTCTCGCTCGAACTCGGCGGCAAAAACTCCCTCATTGTGCTGGACGACGCCGATCTCGACCTTGCTGCCGCCAACGCCGCCTGGGGCGCATATTTGCATCAGGGCCAGATCTGCATGACTGCGGGGCGTATCCTTGTGCAGTCCTCAATCATCGAACCTTTCACCGAGAAACTGGCTGTTAAAGCCCGCAATCTCGGCGCTGCGGAAGGCGATCACGCCTTCGGCCCGCTGATCAACCAGCACCAGCTCGCCCATGCCGATGATATCGTGCGCCGCACGGTCGATGCCGGCGCCAAACTCCTCGTCGGCGGCGGCACCAACGGCCTCGTCTACCCACCGACAGTGCTAACCGGCGTCACGCCTGACATGCCCGCTTTCAAAGAGGAAATTTTTGGCCCGGTCGCCGTTCTGACGCCATTTTCAGACGATGCCGAAGCCATCAAACTCGCCAACGACACCGAATACGGGCTTTCGGCCGGCATCATTTCACGCTCGGTCGGTCGCGCCATGGCGCTCGGCGAAAAACTCCGCGTCGGCTTGCTGCACATAAACGACCAGACCGTAGCTGACGAAGTCCTCAACCCCTTCGGCGGACGGGGCAAATCCGGTAACGGAACGTCGATCGGCGGCCCGGCCAACTGGGATGAGTTTTCGCAATGGCAGTGGGTAACAATCCAGGACACCGGCTGTTTGACCGGCTGCGGACCGAGGAGGGCTATACCGGCGGCTACACGGTTGTACGCGAGTACGTGGCCGCCGCGACACTTCGAACGCGCGAGATGTTCGTGCCGTTGAGCCACCGGCCGGGCCATGCCCAGGCAGATTTTGGCGAGGCGGATGGGTATATCGGCGGCAAATTGGTCCGGTTCCACTATTTTTGCATGGACCTGCCGCAGTCCGATGACGGCTTCGTCGAGGCGTATCCGGCGGAGATCGCGGAAGCATTTTGTGAAGGCCATATATCGGCCTTCGATTATTTTGACGGTGTGCCGCAGTCGATTCTGTACGACAACACCAAGATTGCGGTGGCCAAAATCGTGAAGGGCGGCAAGCGGCTGCGCAGCCAGATGTTTGCGGAATTGCAAAGCCATTACCTGTTCGCGGACCGTTTCGGGCGGCCCGGCAAGGGCAATGACAAGGGCAAGGTTGAAGGGCTGGTTGGCTATGTGCGGCGCAATTTCATGACGCCAATGCCGGTGGCGGCGAGTTTTGAGGCGTTGAACGCGCAGTTGCGCGCCGCCTGCCTCAAACGCCGTGGCGCCGTTCTGCGCGGTTACTCAGCGACAATCGGCGAGCGC
>PLFB01000226.1:18870-33827 GCA_003137135.1 Acetobacteraceae bacterium | reverse complement strand
CCCCCGCCGATTTCGGCACCGTTGACGCCGAAGCCCCCTGCGAAGTCCCCCACCCCACCCCCTGGCCCACCGCCGCCGAGTAAAACCAAAGCAGGGGGTCAAAACCCCCTGCCGCGCCTTCAATGCACCTTAATCCAGTCCAACCCGCCCACAATCCCCCCCACCACCAGCACCAAAAACGCAAAGCCAATCGCCAGCGATTGCGTGTAATAGTTCCTAAGGTCCGACCTCGTCGGCAGCGTGGCCATCTGGGCCGACAACCTCACCTCGGTCGCGTCGACCTTTGCGGATAATTTCTCCGTAGCGGCGGCCAGCGACGCAATCGCCGCTGAAGTCACCTTCTGCTCGGCCTTAATCTCGGCCAAGTCCGCCCGCACATACTCCATATGCGTCTCTAAAACCGAAACCCGCGCATCCATCCCCGGATCATAAGGCCCCGATCCTCCCCCCGCAACCACCGGTTTCTCACCGCCACCTTCCCCCAACGGCCTCGGAAAAGCCTGGCTCACCCAAAAACCCTAAAAATCTAAATCCAGCTCAATAATCTCCTGCGGCTCGTCCCGGGAATCCTCCACCCATTCCTTCATCGGCGCCCACCGCATAATAGCATCCATAAAGTTTTTTGAGAGATGATCCACCGCCACATCGTAACTCAAAAACCGCGTCACCACCGGAGCATACATGGCGTCAGCAATCGTCGGGTGCTTGCCAAACAAAAACGGCCCCTTCCATGTCGAAAGGCAGTCCCGCCAGATGCTCGTAATCCGGTCAATATCCGCCTGCGCCGAGCTCCACACCGTGAACCCCGGCTTATGGAACCGCAGATTCATCGGCAGCGACGACCGCAGCGCCGAAAACCCCGAATGCATCTCCCCGGAAATCGACCGGCACCGCGCCCGCGCCAGCTTCTCCTTCGGCAGCATCTGCGCTTCCGGATATAACTCATTGAGATACTCGGCAATCGCCAAAGTGTCCCAAACCGACACATCCCCATGGATCAAACACGGCACCAATATCGAGGAGGTCCGCATCAGCAGCTCCTCCTTCGCCCGCGGATCATCCGGCGCAACCCGCTCCTCCACAAAATCAATCCCGGAAAGCCTGGCTAGCAGATACCCCCGGAGCGACCATGAAGAGTAATTCTTGCTGCTTATCAGCAGGGTTGCTTCGGCCATCGCCCATTCGCCCTTTCATTTTTGTGGATTTCCATCCATGTTTACTCTAGGCCGTGGGAATCTGCCAATGCAATGCCTTATCGTCACCATGTCAAACACTGGCATGAATCCGCTTCTCCGCGCGTTTAGGACAGAATAATGATCTACGAAATGTATCAGGCGCAGTCCGACATCATGGACCCGCTGCGCTTCATGGCCCGCACCACCGGCCGCCTGATGAAGACCGTCACCCCGCGCGAACCCTACGGCCTCGCCCTGCGCCACCTCAACGCCGCCATGGAGGTTTTCGGCTATTCCGGCACCACGCACACCCGCCCCGCCTACGGCATCCGCGAAGTCGCCGTCGGCAACGCCATGGTCGCGGTGAACGACGAAGTCGTCCATGCCACCCCCTTCGCCAGCCTCGTCCACTTCAAAAAGGACTCTGACCGCCCGCAGCCAAAAGTGCTGCTCTGCGCCCCGATGTCCGGCCACTTCGCCACCCTGCTCCGCAACACCGTCGAAGTTTTGCTCCAGGACCACGATGTCTACATCACGGACTGGCACAACGCCCGCGACATCCCCGTCTCAGCCGGCACCTTCGGCTTCGACGAATATGTCGAGCACATCATCCACTTCCTCGAAATTTTGGGCCCGCGCAGCCACGTCATCGGCGTCTGCCAGCCCACCGTCGCCGTGCTCGCCGCCGTCTCCGTCATGGCCGACCAGGGCAACACCGCCACCCCCCGCTCCATGACCCTGATGGCCGGCCCCATCGACACGCGCCGCAACCCCACCCGCGTCAACGTCCTCGCCAAAACCAAGCCCATCACCTGGTTCGAGGAGAAAATGATCGGCATCGTCCCCTGGCGCTACCGCGGCGCCGGCCGGCGCGTCTATCCCGGCTTCATGCAGCTCACCGCCTTCGTTTCGATGAACCTGGACAAGCACCTTTCCGCCCATTTCAAGCAATACCGCGCGGTCGCCGCCGAAGACGTGGTCGCCGCCGCCACCCACCGCGCCTTCTACGACGAATATTTGGCCGTCATGGACCTCCCCGCCGAATTCTACTTAGAGACCGTCGAGCGCATCTTCCAAAAACACGTCCTCCCCCAAGGCGAGCTGCTCTGGCGCGGCCGCCCCGTCCGCCCCGACGCCATCAAAAAAACCTTTTTATTCACCGTCGAAGGCGAACGCGACGACATCTGCGGCCTCGGCCAAACCGCGTCGGCCCTGGACCTCACCACGAATCTCCGCCCCCTGCTCAAACGCCACCACGTCCAAACCGGCGTCGGCCATTACGGCGTNNCGAAATCTACCCCCGCGTCCGCGAAGTCATAGAATTCGCCGCCTAATCCCCCGCCCCCGATGACCCATCCCCGTCATGCCAGCGAATGCTGGCATCCACGACTTTGCATCCAAATCCCCGAACGTCGCGTCCAAAAAAACGGCGCCCGCCACAGCCCCGACCCGTAGGGCGGATAAGCGAAGCGCAATCCGCCACTCCCATTTGCCAGCCAACGCAGGCTTGGCTGGCGACAAAGATATCGGTGAGCGGAGCGCTAACCCACGGACTCCCGCAACAAACGCGCGTCCTAAGACCAAATCCGGCAATTCTTAGATTTGTTAATAATTTCAATCTTGATACCGTATGAGAATGATGGTTCTTTAGACTAACTGAGAACCTATGAGGGAACAAATTATGAACACCGATCAAGTGCCGTTTGATTTTCCCGATCTGGTATCAAATCCAGAACCCCGCTGTCCATGCTTACTGCTTCTTGATACCTCGATGTCGATGCGGGGTCCGGCGCTTGAACAGTTGAACGACGGCGTTCGCACCTTCAAGGATCAACTTTCCTCCGACAGCATGGCAATGCAGCGCGTCGAGGTCGCAACTGTCACATTCGGCCCTGTAAAGACCGTCTCTGAATTTCAAACGGCTGACCATTTCGAACCAGTTACTCTCATCGCGACAGGGGACACACCGATTGGAAGCGCCATTATGCACGGGCTCGAAATGATAGACGCGCGCAAGAGAGATTACCGCGCGGCAGGCATCTCGTATTACAGGCCATGGATATTCTTGATCACCGACGGCGGACCAACAGACCCGTGGCAAGCCGCAGCACAACGAGTTCACTCAGGCGACAATGCTGAATCGAAAGCTTTTAGTTTCTTTGGGGTCGGTGTCGAAGGGGCAAATATGGAAATACTCGCAAAAATTTGTAGTCCGAGCCGCCCCCCACTCAAACTTTCCGGCTTAAATTTCCGCGAACTGTTTGTTTGGCTTTCAGCTTCGCTGAAGGGTGTCTCCCGCTCACAAGTCGGAACATCCGTTCCACTTCCCCATCCAGGATGGGCGAGCGTTTAATGGGCTGAGTCGCAATGGCTCTTTGGCGAACCGCTTACGCGTCGGTAATCGGAACCTCACACCTCCAAAGCGGTACTTGTTGCCAAGACGCCGGAGCCTGCCGTGTGGTTAGAGCCACTGACGGCCGGGAGGTGTTAATCGGAGTTGTCTCTGATGGAGCAGGAAGCGCCAAACGCTCCGAGAAAGGCTCAGGCTTGGCAGTTTCAGGATTCATTGAAAAATTTTCGCCTTTGGTCGAATGCGATCCTGAGCTAAAGTGTCTTCACAGAGGCTTAGTAGAAGATTGGTTGAGTGATTTTAGGCTTCAACTATCCGTGCTAGCGCAAGAGGAAGGCACCGCTCTCAGAGAATTCGCCTGTACGTTCCTGGCGGCAATAGCTGGACCAGAAAGCGCTATATGTATTCAAATCGGTGACGGCGCGATTGTCGGATCTGCCGAGGAGGCGGGTGATTATAGTTGGCTAACATGGCCCCAACACGGCGAATTCGCAAACACGACTAATTTTGTAACAGATGAAGACGCTTTGATAACAATGCAGTTCGAAATTATCTCTAAACAGTTCAACGAAATCGCACTTTTCTCGGATGGTTTGGAACGCCTCATTCTTGATATGCAAAGCCACAGCGTCCATTCTCCAGCATTGCGGCCAATTTTTTTATGGCTTGCAAAGACTAATCCAGCATTCGGAAGGTCAGAACCTGAACCAGCTTTGGAGACATTTCTGAGCTCTCGTCGCATAAATGAACGGACAGACGACGACAAGACATTGGTCATGGGCACTCGGGTCGTGCCGGGTCAAACAGATTTTTCATGATATGCCGCCCGCACTAGTTGACGAAAAGGGAAATCCATTAACGCTCGGAAGCGAGATTGGACGCGGTGGTGAGGGGGTCGTGTATGGCTTACTTGATCGAAATAACTCCGTAGCAAAGATATATCAGAAACCTATAGGCAGAGATCAGACATCGAAGATAATAGAAATGTCCCGTTGCGGGACCGAAGAGCTGATTAAACTTTCAGCCTGGCCAACGAGCGTAGTGATCGATCGTGGTAAGCCGATCGGCTTCGTTATGAAAAAGTTTAGCGGCTTTAGGCCGGCATTCGAGCTCTATGGGCCAAAACTGCGGCTGCAGAAATTTCCCAAGGCTGATTGGCGATTTCTGATTAGGACAGCCTCAAATACGGCTCGGGCGGTCGCGGCTGTTCACGACGCTGGACACGTTTTAGGAGATATTAATCACGGAAACATGATAGTCGGACAGGACGCGACCGTTCGTTTGATTGACTGCGACAGTTTCCAGATTTCCATCGGAAGTCAAACCTGGTTCTGTGATGTCGGTGTTCCGACGCACCAACCTCCCGAATTGCAGGGGGTCTCGTTTAGCGCGCTAAAGCGCAGTCCAAACCATGACGCTTTCGGTCTTGCGGTTCTGATCTTTCAGATGCTGTGTCTGGCAAGACACCCTTATTCTGGCGTATGGCTTGGACATGGCGAACAACCCGCCATCGAAGATTCGATTAGAGCGTTTCGTTACGCATATTCTAATAACCAATTAAGAACCCAAATGTCACCGCCGCCCAGGAGCCTACCAGTGGCAGCTCTCGGAACCGAAATTAGCTCCCTATTTGAACAAGCTTTCTCTCCCGCGGGCGCTCGGCCGTCCGGACGACCCTCAGCAAGGGACTGGATTCAAAGCCTGACTCGCCTCGAATCCTCGCTCCGTCAATGCGCATCGGTGCCGTCTCACCATTTCCCTAAAACACTTTCCCGCTGTCCTTGGTGCATAATTGAATCAGAAAGCGGGACTACCCTTTTTCCAGCTACGTTTGTCAAATCCGAAATTGGCCCCGACGGCTTCATGATTTTATGGCAGCAGCTAGAAGGCGTTTTCATCCCTCGCTCCACACCTCCACCACGGCCGCCATCACCATCTAAACCATCTTCCTCGGCTCGACAGGCAGGCCTTATACGCAAGACGATTGCAGGCTTTTTCATCGTGATCGTAACGGTTTTGTGGTTAGTGGTATCGCGTCAAAATTCTGATCCTCTTGATGCGCAGAGCTTTTGGGTAGCGTTTGTTCCTTTATCGTTATTATTTATCGTTCTGCTGCAAGTTATAGGAAGGAAATTCTTTCGTGCCAAAAGAGAAATAGACAAGAAATGGCAGTCTATACTACTCAAATGCGCATCTAACGACGACGCGAGGCGTGCAATAGAGATTAAGGAGAAGAGCAAGACAATTAAATCGGAGTATGACGCCATAGTAGCGTCTAAAAAATCGTCCCTTGCTGGTCTTCAGGCAAACCGGAGAGAACGCCAACTTTATCGTTATCTGAATTCATTTCGGATTGAGGGCGCAGGTATATCGGGCGTTGGATCGGGAAAAGCCGCTACCCTGCAAAGCTTTGGGATTGAGACGGCGGCTGACATAGCCGAACAGCGCATTTATCAAATACCTGGATTTGGGCCGAAAACAGTCGAAAAATTGGTTGCATGGAGGGAGCAACGTGCCCAAGGATTTCGCTTCAACCCAAACGAACCGGTAGCACAATCAGATATCGCTGCAGTCGAACACGCCTTCGCTCAAAAGCGGCGCGATCTAGAGCAGCGCTTAAAAGGCCTTCTTTCTGATCTCCTTAGCGCTACTTCGGCCGCCGCGCGATATGAGGAAATTTTGGAGCTAGAAAAAGCATCGCTTTTGCCACAATATGCGGCGGCGATGGCCGATAAAAGGGCTGCGGCATTACTATTCTAAGCCAACCGGAGGAATTAAACATGGGGTTCAGGTTCAGACGGAGCATAAAAGTAATTCCCGGAATCAGGATAAATCTCGGGAAATCCGGTTTTTCATCCGTATCCGTAGGCGGTCACGGCATTACAAAGAATTTTAGCAAAAAGGGCACAAAAACCACATTCGGCTTGCCGGGCACGGGCCTTAGTTACTCGACTGATTCGCCAAGAAAAGGCGGCGCTAACCAACCTCTCCAAGCGCCGACGACTGGTCCTTCGACCGGGAGATCGCCAGTTTGGGCACGTGCCGCATTTATTGCGGCTGTCATCATCGCCTTCATAGCCTATCTTGTGCGCTGACAATGTTAATAAATTCATCAAGTGACCGGGTGACGAGGCAAGAACCGCATATCCTCACCCACCCAACGTCACCCCTTTGCTTATCTTCCGAACCCCCTCGCCGCATCCCCGCGCCACCTGCCGGCCGCCGCCCCGCCCCCAAAAATATCCGCCCCCAAACTCTGATAGCAAAACCGTCCCCTGATAGCACGCTTGATCCAAATAATAACACAAAAATCTAAATAACCTAAAACCCTCCCACCCCACGATAAAAATACGTCAGCACCCCTGCCAATTGTGCGTCGACGCACAAACGTCCACCATCCTGACCTATCTAACTCACTGTTAGAAAAACTATCCACCCGCCGCCACCGCGATCTGTCTGAAAATCGCCGCCGGCACACTCCCCCCCAAAACCCCCTTCATCGGCGAGTTATCATCATTCCCCACCCAGACCGCGATCACATCCCCCGCCGCGTACCCGACAAACCACGCATCCCGAAAATCCTGCGTCGTCCCCGTCTTGCCCGCCGTAAACTCCCCCGGAATATAAGCCGCAACCCCCGTCCCCCCCGTCACCACCCCCCGCAGCATATCCCGCATTTCTGCCGCCAGCCCCGCATCCACCACCGGCATCGGCGCCGCAACCGGCACAAAAGAACCATTTACCGCCACCAGCCCATACGGCGTCACCCGCGCCCCGCCATTAAAAAACGCCGCATAAGCCCCCGCCAGCTGCATCACCCCCACCGCCCCGGTCCCCAGCGCCAGCGTCGCGTCATCCGGAAAATGATCCGCCAGCCCCAGCCGCTCCGCCACCGCCGCCACCCGCCGCGCCCCGCCCGCGCGCAAAAGAATCCGGATCGCCGCGGTATTCATGGAATCCGCCAGCGCCTCGCGCATCGTCACCAACCCCTTATAATTCCTTTCAAAATCCCGCGGCTCATACCCCCGGAAATATAACGGCCCGTCCAGCACCAGATCATCCGGCTCCATCCCCGCCAGCAGCCCCGCCAGCCAGACCACCGGCTTGATCGCACTCCCCGTCTGCCGCCGCGCCAACACCGCCCGATCATACCCCTCCCTATCCCCTACCCCGCCCACCAGCGCCCGCACCGCCCCGCTCCTGGCATCCAGCACAACCACCGCCCCCTGATGCATATTCAACCTATCCCCATCCGCCATCACCGCCTGGTTCAACGCCGCCTCCGCCACCGTCTGCAAGCCGGCATCCATCGTCGCGGACAATGTCGCATCCACCCCCTCCGGAATTTCGGCACCCGCCTGCTGCATCACCCACAGCGCAAACCACGACGTTCGCGAAGCCGGCGTCGCCGCCGCCGAAAGCTCGGCATCCGCCTCGCTTTCCTCATCCGGCGTAATCGCCGAAGTTTCCAGCATCGCGTCCAGTACCTCCTGCGCCCGCGCCGCGGCCGCCTGCGGGTTCGCCAGCGGATTATATTCCGACGGCGCCTTCGGCAGCCCCGCCAAGATCGCCGCCTGCGCCAGCGTCAGCCTCGCCGCCGGCACCCCAAAGTACAGCCGCGCCGCCGCATCCACCCCATAAGCCCCTTCCCCCAGATAAACCCGGTTCAAATAAATCTCCAGAATCTCGTCCCGCGAATAATGCCGCCACAGCCACACACTCAGCAGCGCCTCCTGCACTTTCCGCCGAAAACTCCGCTCATTGCTCAAAAACAGCGTTTTCGCGACCTGCTGCGTCAGCGTCGAGCCGCCCTGCACCACCCGCCGATGCCAAACATCCGAAACCGCGGCCCGCACCAGCCCGACGCCATCAAACGCCCCATGGCTCTCAAACCGCTTATCCTCGATCGCGATAAACGCCGCCGGCACATAAGCCGGCAACTCCCCCGGCAGCACCACGCGCCCCGCCACATCCCCAAACCGCGCCACCAGCCGCCCCTGCGGGTCCAGCAGCAAAATCGCCGGCCGCCGCGCCTGCGTCACCGCCTTCGCCGGATCCGGCATGTCCCAGGTGAACCACAGCGCCAAAACCGCCGCCGCCACCGCCGCCCAGATCACGAAAATCGTCAGCGCCCGCGCCAAAAACAGCGTCCGCCGGAACGGCTTGCGCCGCGCCTTGGCTTTCGGCAGAGGCAAAGATGCAACACGGCCCATCCCCACCTGCTGCCAACCCGCCCCGCGCCGCGTCAATCGCCCTTGACCAGCCAAGCCCTCTCGGGGCACGTCAGCCCGGCACAGGTGGATGTGGCGGAATCGGTAGACGCTGCAGACTTAAAATCTGTTTCCCGTAAGGGAGTGCGGGTTCAAGTCCCGCCATCCGCACCAAAGCAAGCAGTTACTTTTTTTGAAAAAAAAGTAACCAAAAAAACTTTTGCTCCTGCGGGCGTTTGGACCGGAATTGCCTTTAATCGCCACTGAAAGTGGCGATTAAAGACAATTCCGGCCAAAACGCCCGCAGGAGCAAAAGTTTTTTGCGCCGCATCCGCGGCGGGGCTTTTTTCAAAAAAGCGCTAATTCCTTAGGCTGTTTGTCTTTCGTGCGAATGCATATTCGACATCTGCAGCAGCTTCTGCGCGATGTTCTGTATTGGCAATTGCTGCGCCACCGCGCCCACCTCGAACGCCACCCGCGGCATGCCGTACACCAGCGACGTGGCTTCGTCCTGACCCAGCGTGTCGGCCCCGGCGCGGCGCATCGCCAGCAGGCCCTCGGCGCCGTCAGCGCCCATGCCGGTCAGGATCACGCCGATCGCCCGGTTGCCCACCAGCTTGGCGATCGAGCGGAACATCACGTCCACCGAGGGCCGGTGGTTGTTGACGCGCTCGCCGTTGTTCAGCACGCAGTGCAGGCTGCCGCCGCGCGCGACTTCCAGGTGCGAGTCACCGGGTGCCAGGTACACGTGCCCGGTCTGGATGATGCAGCCGTCGCTCGCCTCCACCACCGTCGGCGGGCTTTCGCGGTCCAGCCGCTCGGCGAAGCGCTTTGTGAACGTTGCCGGCATGTGCTGCGTGATCAGCGTCGGTGGACAGTTTTTCGGAAAATTCGGAATGATGCGCAGCAGGCTTTCCACCCCGCCGGTGGACGAGCCGATGGCGATGATCCGGCCATCCGGCGCGTAGTGCGAGATCGCATTGGCGATATGCGCCGGTTTGTTGTGCAGCTTCATGCGCGAATGCGAAGCCGCTTTGACTTTTTCAGCCAGCGTGGCGAAGGAATCCATCTCCCCGCCATGCGGCTTGGCGACGCAATCAAACGCGCCCATTTCCATCGCGCGGATGGAGATATCCGCGGCCTTGTGCGTGAGGGTGGAGACCATCACCACTGGCATCGGCCGCAGCCGCATGATTTTTTCCAAAAAGTCGAGGCCGTTCATGTGCGGCATTTCGATGTCGAGCGTGATCACGTCGGGCTGCAGCGCCTTGATGGCGGCGCGCGCCTCGTTCGCATCCGCCGCCTGGCCGACCACCTCGATCTCCGGATCGGCGCGCAGGGTGGCGGAAATCAGGCCACGCATGGTGGCCGAATCGTCAACGACGATGACCCGTATTGTCATGGTTTTCCTCCTAACTTTCGATAAATCGTCACACCGTCGCCGCCGAGCAATGTCTCCGCGGGGCCGGTTATTCGTTCTGAGTGTCCAACATAAAGCGCCGCACCCGGTTGCAGCAGCGGCACGAAGCGCGCCCAGAGCTGCGCCTGCGTTTCGGCGCTGAAATAAATCACCACGTTGCGGCAAAAAATCGCGTCGAACGGCCCGCGCATCGGCCACTGGCCAATCAGGTTCAGCTCGCGGAACGTGATCAGGCCGCTTAGCGCCGCATTGGCGCGGAAACTGCCCGGTTCATCCTCAACCGGCTTGAACCAGCGCGTTCGCAACTCCGCCGGCACGGGCGCCAGCACCTCGGAATCGTAAACGCCCGCGGCGCCGACGCCCAGGATGCTGGAATCGATATCCGTCGCCAGAATTTTGATGTCGTGCTGTGCGGCTTCCGGCATCAGGGAGAGCAGCGTGAGCGCGATGGAGTAGGGCTCCTGGCCGCTGGAGCTGGCGGCCGACCAGATGCGCACCTTGCCGCCGGTTCTGGCGCGCGCGATCAGCCCCGGCAAAACCGCGCGTTTCAAATGCTCGAAATGGTGCGGCTCGCGGAAGAAATGCGTGACGTTGGTGGTGAGCGCCTGGATGAGTTTTTGTTTTTCCGCCTTGCCGTCGCCGCTCTCCAGCAGCGCGCAGTATTCGGAAAAATTCGCCAGCCGCAGCGTGCGCAGCCTTTTGGCCAGGCGGGAATACGCCATCGTCGCCTTGGCGGGTGGCAGCATGATGCCCGCCTCGCCCTCCAAAATGCCGGCGATTTGCGCAAAGTCCCGGTCGGTCATCAAAAACTCGCCGTCCGGCACCATGCTCTGGCCGCGCACTTGCGCGGTGCTCTGGCCGCGCACTTGCGCGGTGCTCTGGCCGCGCGCCGGCGCGGTGCTCT
Organism: Acetobacteraceae bacterium; assembly: GCA_003137135.1. Lineage (GTDB taxonomy): Bacteria > Pseudomonadota > Alphaproteobacteria > Acetobacterales > Acetobacteraceae > Acidocella. The sequence goes on along the minus strand of PLFB01000226.1, from coordinate 22,768 downwards.
GGCCGCGCGCGGGCGCGGTACGCGAAGCTGCGCTCATGCCGCCTCGATCTCGGAGGCCGGCAGAATCTGGTCGAGCACCAGGATGCTGATCATGCGGTCACCGATCGGGAGGATGCCGCGCAGAAAGCGCTTGATGTTATCGCCCGCGATATCCGGCAGCGCCTGAATCGCGGATTCCTCGAGCGTCAGAATATCCGACACCGCATCGACCAGCATGCCGATCTTGCGGTTCTGCACCTGTGTGACGATGATGACGTTGCGCTCCGTCGGCTGCAGTTTAGGCATCCCCAGCCGGCAGGAGAGATCCACGATCGGCACCACCGCGCCGCGCAGATTCACGACTCCTCTGACGTAATCGGGTGAATTTGGCAATTTCGTGGTGCCTGTCCAGCCGCGGATCTCCCGCACGTCCATGATATCGACGCAGAATTCCTGCGTTTCGATTCGAAATGACATCATTTTGCGCGTTCCCGCGTCGTCGTTGCCCATCTGGCTCATGCCGCCTCATCCTCCCAAGATCCAATTCGTGACATCAATTGCTCCGGCTTACCCGCCGGGATGATCGCATCGACGTCCAAAATCAGCGCCACACGGCCGTCGCCCAAAACGGTGGCGGCGGCGATGCAGTTGACGGCTTGGTAGTTCGACTCGAGACTTTTGATCACCACTTGACGCTGTTCGATAATGCGATCGACCAGCAACGCCGCGCGCACGCCGCGCTCGGTTTCCACCAGCAGAGCGACGGATTGCGCCGCCTCCGCCGGTTTGTTGGAGAACCCCAGCGCCAATGACACATCGACCAGGGGTACGAAATTGCCGCGCAGTGCGAGCATCTGCATCGTGCCATCCAGCTCATGCACATTCGCCGCGCGCGGTTTCAGGGTTTCGATGATCGTGGTCAGCGGCACGATGAGGATTTGTTCCGCTGCCGCCACGACCATGCCGTCCAGCACCGCCAGCGTCAGCGGCAGGCTCATGGTGAAGCTCGAACCTTCGCCGGGTTTCGAGGAGATCGAGATCCGCCCGCCCAGCGCCTGCACCGAGCGGCGCACCACATCCATGCCCACGCCGCGGCCGGACACATCTGAGATCACCTGCGCGGTGGAAAAACCGGGCAAAAAGATCAATTCGTCGATTTCGGAATCGGTCAGCTGCACGTCCGCCGAGATCAGGCCCTTCTGCACCGCCTTGGCTTTGATGCGCGCCCGGTCGAGACCTTTGCCGTCATCGCTGACCTCCATGATGATGCGCCCGGAGCGATGCAGCGCGCGCAGGCGGATGACACCTTCCGCCGGCTTGCCGGCGGCCTTGCGCCCTTCGGTATCCTCCAGCCCGTGATCGACCGCGTTGCGGATCAGATGCGTCAGCGGTTCGCCGATGCGCTCGATCACGGTCTGGTCCAGCTCCGTGTTATCGCCTTCGGTGACCAGCCGCGCCGGCTTGCCGGTCTGCGCCGAGACCTCGCGCACCAGCCGCGTCATGCGCTGGAACACCGCGCGCACCGGCTGCGCCCGGATCGCCATCACGCTGTCCTGAATTTCCCTGGTCAACTGGTCGAGATCGCGCAGCGCCAGCGCCACGCCGGCGGCGCGCGAAATGCCCGCCTCGCCCACCATCTGCCCCAGCATCGAGCCGTTGATCACGAGTTCGCCGACCAGGTCGATCATGCGGTCCACGCGGTCGAGATCGACGCGGATGGTCTTGCTGACCGCCGCGGCCTTGGCGCCGGCTTCCGGCACCACCGGGTCGGCCGAGACCGGCGCCGGTTTTTCCGGTGCCGGCGGCGCGCCGGCGATAAGCTTCACGGGCTCCGGCTCCGGTTCGGGCTCCTGCGGGTCCATCGCAAAAATTTCAAAACCCTCGAATTCCGGCTCGGGCTCCGGCTCCGGCTCGGCTTCTGGCGCGCTGGCTTCCTCCTCCAACGCGCCCTGCGAGATGCGCAGCTTCCATTCCTCATCCGCGAACGAAAAAACGTCCCGCAGCGCGGCCTCGCCGCAATTGGCGCGCACGACAATATGCCAGAGCTGGCCTGGCGAAACCTCGATCGCGCCCTCGATATGGTTCATCGCGGCGTCGGGCCCGCCGACCACCGTCATCGGCCCCAGCCGGCCGAGCTCGTGCAGCAGCAGGGCGACTTCATGCGAGGTCGCGTCGCTCGCCGGCGTCGGCGTGAACTGGATATGCCAGACATGGTCCGGCCCCGCCGGCGGCGGCGGGGGCACGATGACGGCCGGTTTTTTCGGCGCCATCACCGCATCGACCGCCGGCTTCTTGCCGGCGCCCACGCCGTCATTCAGCGCCGCCAGTTGCGCCGCGATGTCCTTGGTCTTGCTCGGATCATCCGGCTGCTTCTCGCGCGCCGCGCGCACCAGATCGGCCAGCACGTCGGCGGCGCGGATGAAAATGGTCATCACGTCCGGCGTCATCTCCAGCTTGCCGTCGCGCACCACGCTCAGCGTCGTTTCGAACACGTGCGCGAAACGGATCAGCGGGTTCAACGCGAAAATGCCAGCGCCGCCCTTGATGGAATGCACGGCGCGAAACACCGCGTTCAGGCAGTCCGGCTCCGCGGTGCCGTCCTGCAGCCGCAGCAGCCCGCCTTCGAGTTCGCCGAGCTGCTCCTCGCATTCCTCGAAGAACGTGTTCCAGATCGCATTCGCCGGATCGCCGCTCACCGCAAATCTCCGCCACGCCACGCGGCAACGCCGCCCATCCGCACCGTCATCACCATTAATCCTAACACCATGCGCTTAGATCCCGCCGGCCGGCGCGCGCGCCTCAAGTCTTTTCACTGCATGCATGGCGGGCCTGACTTTTTTCAAGAACGCGCCGCGTTCCTTACAGCGGGAAGCCAAAAATTTTTTCGTGGCCCTGTCCGTTGGGTTAAGAGAAAACATTTAACAAATCATCATCCCGCATGCGCCTGGCGCGTTATTTCGGCGCCAGTTGCTTGACCACCGCGAGCAGCTGGCTCGGCTGCGGCGGCTTGGTCAGCCAGCCGGAAGCGCCCGCCGCGCGCGCCGCGTCCCGCCGCCGGCCGTCGGTGTCGGAACTCAGCACGATGATCGGCGTGAAGCGCGTCGTCGCGGTGCGCCGCGCCGCCTTGATGAAGGCCACGCCGTCCATGTCCGGCATGTTCAAATCCGTCAGGATGATCGACGGTTTCAGCCCGGCATCGATCTGGTTGATGCCCTCCTGCCCGTTCGCCGCGGTCGCCACGTCGTAACCAGCGCCCTGCAGGATGCCCGAAAAATGCATCACCACGGTCGGCGAATCGTCAATAACCAGTATAGTTGACATTCAAAGCCCCTATCAGCGGATCATGAAATTCCGCCCCAATCGGGGCGAGACATATCGTTAAAATCGTTAACAGGTGGTGACCGGGAGGGGATAGAAGAGGCAGGAAGGACTTCTTTTTTTGCAAAAAAAGCAGCAAAAAAACTCTTAATAATTTGGGCCGCCGCTTGTGAATCCAGCATGGTATAAATTGATCAAAAGTTTTTTGGTTAACCCGGGCGGGCAGCCTCATTTTCAAAAAAGTAATTGTTTACTTTCTTCACGCTTCGGCAATCAGCCGTCCCGTCTCCTGCGCCCCAAACGTCTTCAGCGTGCGCAAAGCCGCATTCAGTCCGCGGTTCAAATGCTGCGCCCGCCGGTTCGCGCCGACGGATTTTTGCGCGAACCGCGCCAGCGAGCGCCGCAGCGCTTCCGCCAGGCTGGCCGCGTCCTCCTGCTTTTGCGCGCGCAAATGCGTCGCCGCGGCCGCCAGCGTCTGCACGCCGATGCTGGTCATGGTGGCGGCGATGTTCTGGAACGCCGGTGCCGCGTCGCGGATCGCGGATTCGATCACCAGGGCGGCGTCGGAGATTTCGTGCGGCCGGCCGCTCAGCAGCAGCGT
>PLFB01000226.1:0-18822 GCA_003137135.1 Acetobacteraceae bacterium | reverse complement strand
CTGCCGGACTGCACGGCGCCGCGCAGTTGCGAGACGCGCGCCTCGTCCACGCCGTCGGCGGCGCGCGCCGCCTCCAGCAGTTGCGCGGTGGCCTGCGAGTTGGCGCTCAGCGTCACCGCCTCGCTGGCCGGCGCGGCGCCGCTTTGCGGCGCCGGCGTTTCCGGCGCCGGGGCTGGTTTGTTGGCAGCGCTCTGGCTCGCCGCCTCGCTGGCGGCGTGCCCGGGGTTCAGTGGTCCGATCGTATTGGTCATGCCGCTAACGCGCTTTCAAAAATATGGGCCATGTCACGGTCTAGCACACTTAGCGCCGACTCGAAATCACGAAGTGCATCGGCGTCATCATTTAGATTCGCGCGCAGCAAATTCTCTCGCAACGCGGTGTAAATATTTACCAGCGCCGGGCCCAGCGTGGCGCCGTGGCCGGTGTTCAGAATGCCCGTCATCAGCGTGAGCAATTTATCCGCGCGCAGAATCATGTCCGCCTTGTGCGCCACGTCGCCCTGCTCGATCGCGTGGCGCGCCTTGCGGGCGTACAGCCGCAAACCGCGCCAGCCCGGCCGCAGCCAGTTCAACCCGGCCTCGCCGTCAAACAGACCAGCCCGGTAACCCGATGTGACGGTGCCATGCATTTTTTGTTATCCTTTGCTCGTGCTCGAGCTTGTGTAGATGCTCAGATAGGATTGCGTGATCGAGGCGCTGGTCGAAGCCGCTTCCGCGATGCTGTATTCCTGCACCAGGATTGAAATCTGCGCGTCGTTGCTTAGCGCGATGTTCGCGATCTCCGCATTCAGATTGGTGATGTCGGTGTTATCATCCTTGACCGCGGCGGCGACGGTCCCGCCGGTGCCGGAACTGCCGACGGCGGACGTCGCCAGCGTGTTGATGCCTTTGTAGATCTGGCTGATCAGCGCCGTCACGCCGGTCGCGTTGGCGGCGTAGGCGGTGGCGAAGGTGGCGCTGTTGAACGTGACGGCGCCGGTGCTGCTCACCGCAAAGCCGATGCTGTTGGCGCTCTCGCCGCTGGCCGCCGCGCCGCTGATCGAGGTGAGCAGTTGCGCCGCCAGATCGGAGGCGCTGAAGTTGCCCAGCAGCGGGCCGGTTTTCGCCGATGACGTGGTGGCGGCGCTGGCCGATGACGGTGCCACGTATTGCGTTTCCTTGTTGATCGCCGCGACCGCGGCGCTCAGATCGCTCGCCACCGACCCCACCGCCGCGGCGATGGCGCCCGGCGACGAGCCTACCGTCACCGTGCTGGTCCCGGAGCCCGTCAGGTTCAACGTCACGCCGGCTACCGCGGTGGTGATCGTGTTGCTGGTACTGGTAATGGGCACGCCATTGATGTTGAGCGCCGCGTTGCTGGCCGGCTGGGCCAGGGTGAACGGTTGTTTCGGTGCACTGGCCGAGGCGCCGGAGGCGTAGTTGAATTGGGCCAGCAGCCCGGTGCCCTGCACCGAAAACGCCTGGCTGCTGCCGGTGGCGCTGCCCTGCAGCACCAGCCGCGCGCCGCCGGCCGTGCCGACCACGCTGGCCTGCACACCGCCGGCGATTTTGTTGATCGCCTGCGCGATCCCGTTCAGCGTCATATCGCTTGAGCCAACCTGCACGATTTCGGGTTTGCCGCCCTTCAGCGTGAGGGTCAGCGAGCCGGAGCCGGTGCCAAGGCTCGCGGCACCCGAGCCCAGAATGCCGGAAAAGATTTCCTGCGTCTTGGCCAGCGTCACGCCGGTCAGGTCATAGGTCGCCGGCAGCGCCGTGTTGGTCGCGGTCGCGGTCGCGACCGTCGTCACCGAGCTGGTCGCCGAACGGTTATTGATGGTGCTGAGGTCCTTGATGCCGGCCAGCGAGGTCTGCAGCGTCGCGATCGTGCCGGAGATCACGCCCCACGCGGATATTTCCGCCTTGTCGGCGGCGGTCTGGTCCTGCAGGAGCGTGATCGGCTGCTGCAGCCGCGCTTGCACGGTCGCGACTTCGCTTTGGATTTGGGCCGAGCCGAGTGAGGTTACCGAACCGCTCATTTTGTTTCGTCGCGCCTCCGATCAATCGTATTGAAAGGGCAACGGCCCGGGCGTATTGCCCGGGCCGGCAGTTTGTTACGGCAGCAGCGACAGGAAGGATTGCTGCAGCGTGGTGGAACTCTTCAGCGCCGCAACACCCGCCTGCGCCTGAATCTGCGCCTGCGTGAGCTGGTTGCTGACCTGCGGGATGTTGGCATCCTGCACCACGCCCAGCGCCGAATTCAGGTTCTGGCCGGTGGTGGTGAGGTTGTTGATGTTCGCCTGCAGCCGCTGCTGCACGGCGCCGAGCTGGCCACCCGCGTTGCCGAGGCCCTGCAGCGCGAACTTCACCACGTTGATCGCCGCGTTGGCGCCCGCCGTGGTCGTCACGTTGATGTTCGAGAGCGAAGACAGCGTCGATGACGTATTCAGGCCGATATCCGCGGCGTTCGAAAGGCTGAACCCGGTGGAGGACTGGAACTGCACCTGGCCCTGGATCGTCGCCGAGGCGGAGCCGGCGGTGCCGAGTTTCACCGGCGTGCTGCCGGTGGTCGCGAGCGACCCGGCGGTCGCCTTGGTGATGTCGATGTTCTGGCCGTTGGCCTGCGTCAGCACAACATTGCCCGCGGTATTCAACGCCGCGGTGACGCCGGTCGTGGCGGTCTTGCCGTTGACCTCGGAGACCAGATCAGTGACATTCTTCGCGGTGATCTGCTGCGAGTTCGATGACCCGCCGGAGCCGGCGAGCTTGAACGAGAAGCCGGACGTGGCGCCGGAACCCGAACCGGCGGTCGCCGTGAACGTGATCGACGTCGTCGCCTGGGCGGAGATGCCGGTGGTGCCGGACACCGAGTTGACCTGCGCTGCGATCGAAGCGGCCGAAGTGTTGGCCGCCACGGTGTAGCTGCCCGTGCCGCCACTGCCGCCGGTGAAGCCGACATTGCCCGCGGTGAACGCGCCGGAGGTCGCGGCTGGCGCGCCCTTGGTGATCGCGCCGCTCGCGGCGTTCCCCGTGTTCACGCTGTTATACGCGCCGGTGGCGCCGAACGCGACGGTCGAGGCATTCAGCCCGATGGCGCCGGCCTTGGTGCTCGAAATCGAAAGACTGATGGTCTGGCCTTCATTCGCGCCGACCTGGAACTGCACGCCGGTGAACGAGCCGTCGAGCAGGTTGATGTTGTTGAACTGCGTCTGCGTCGCGATCGTATTGACCTGGCTGGTGAGCTGGCTGACGACGTTCTGCAAAGAGCTCTCTTCCTGCGAGGTCTGCGTGCCGTTGGCCGCCTGCACCGCGATCGAGTTCAGCTTCTGCACAATGCTGACCTGCTGATTGAGCGCGCCCTGCGCGGTCTGCAGCAGGCTAACGCCCTGATTGGCGTTGCTGACAGCCTGATTGATGCCGTTCAGCTGCGAAGTGAAACCCTGCGCCGTGATGTAGCCGGCGGGATCGTCACCCGGCGAATTGATCGCCAGGCCGCTGGAAAGCTGGGCTTCGAGCGTACTGTTATTGGTCGTGGTGTTGCTGATGGACTGGAGCGCGTCGAGTGCGCCCTGGTTGGTTAAAATCGAGCCTATGGCGGACATCGTGTAAACTCCTCGGGGATGATTGTCGTACCCCCTAATTCGCCGGACCGCGCCAAAGTTTGCCTAACCGCCAGCGCTTTTCTGCGCCCCACCTTTCGTTTCGCGGTGCGGCACTTCACGGCGCGCCGGCCGGCGACAGCCGCACGACCGGTCCGTCCCTTGTCACCAGCGCCATGAATCGCGTGCCGCTGCTGGGATTGGTGAGCATGATCATGTCGCCCAGCCGGCCCTGCTGCGCCGCGACCGCGCTGATCGAAACCTCCACGCCGCCGCTCTGCACATTCACCACCACCGTCTGGCCCGCCTGCACCAGCAGCGGCGCCTGCACTTCGCCGGCGGTCACGATCATCCCGGCCGGCAGGTTCATCATCGCCACCGCCCCCGCCAGCGCCGCCGGATCATAGAACACCGGCTGCCCGGCATAGGCCTGCGCCGGCTCGCGCCGCAGCGTCAGATCACCCGGCCCGAAAATCTGCCCCGCCGCCACCGGCCGCGCCGCCACCACCACCAGTTCGCTGACCGAAACGGTCACCGGCACATACAGCGTCCAGCCCGGCGCCGCGCAGGCCACCGCCGCGTTCTCATACGGCGCCACGCCCGTGATCGTCACCGCCAGGGCGGCGCCGCAAGCCGGCATGGACGCCGCCCCCGCGACGCTGCCCAATTGCGCCGTGGCGCCGGCCGGCAGCAGCAGGGCGACCGCCTGCGTCACCGCCGCCGCCACCGCCGCCGGCGGCTCGTTGGCTAACGCTGGCAGCGCGTGGAAAGCCAAGCAAGGAAGCAGCGCTTTTTTGAAAAAAAGCGCGCAAAAAACTTTTGCTCCTGGGGGAGTTGGGGCCGGGATTGCCGATAATCGCCTCCGATGGAGGCGATTATCGGCAATGCCCGTCCCAACGCCCCCAGGAGCAAAAGTTTTTTTGGTTACTTTTTTTTCAAAAAAAGTAACTGCTTTCTTCCGTGTCACGCCGCCGCCCGGCGCGACACGGTCTTGCCCGCGCTCGCCCACGCCGGCGGCGCCGCGTCCACATCCGGCAGCGCCAGCGCCGCCAGCCGCGCCGCCGCGCCGAGCGCGAGGCTCTCCGCCCCCGCCTGCGCCGCCGCGGCCAGCCGCGCCCGCCAGATCGCCGGGTCATTGTCCAGCCGCCACGCCGGCATCGTCTCCGGCAGGTCCAGCCGCTCATCCACCAGCAGATGGCACCCCGCCGCCGCTGCCAGCAGCGCGGCGTAATGGTCCGCAAAACCCTCCTGCGCCGGGCGCACGAGAATCTGCGGGCTCAACGCCGCCAGTTCGCGCGCCCAGGCCTGCTCGTCGGGCGGCATTTTGAGCCGCGACATCTCCCCGGCATAAATCTGGTCGGCGCGCTCCACCACGATCCAGGCCAGGGTATCCGACGTCTCCCGGATCAGCGCCGCCAGCCAGTCCGGCGCGATGCCCTCGTCGATCCACAGCACGCGCGGATTGGTGTTCAGCCCGCCAACCGCCGCAAACTCCGCCCAGACCGGCCGCGACAGCGCCGGCCGCCACAGGCTCACCGGCCGCCCCGGCGCCACCGCCTTGGCCTGTTTCACCAGCGCCGGCGACGTCGCGAAAATATGCGCCGCCTGCAGCAGCGCGCCGGCCTGCTCCGGTTTCGCCGGCCGCGTCAGCACCGCCTTGAACACCCCGGCCGCCGCCTTCGTGTCCGGATTGATCCGGACCCACACCGAAGGCTCGCGCCGGAAATACTCCGCCGCCAGCAGCGGCTCGGGCGCCCAGCCGGCCTCCAGCCTGCCTGCCATGCGCAGCGCCCGCGCCGCGTTCAGCACCGCCATGCCCGGCGCCGCGGCGCCGGTGATCAGCAGGTCCTGGGCATCCGCCGGCGCCGCCCGCACCAGCCCGAGGCGCTGCTCCGGCGCCAGCAGGTCGCCGCGCAGCGAGAGCGCCGGATGGTGGAGTTCCTCCGCCCCCGGCAGCGCCCTGGCCGCCTTCGACCCGCCGCGATAGGTGCATAAAAAATCCGGCCGGATGCTCTCCGGCTTGACCACGAACGACACATCCGGCGTCCAGACGATTTTGTGCCCCGCCGCGCGGATTTGCGCGCAAACATCGATCCACAGCGCGTCGCCCGCCAGCCGGCCCACCTGCAGCCCCGCGAGCGCCGCGCCGCGCAGCAAAATGCCGCCGGGCGCGACCGCCCCGGCCTCCTGATCCACCGCCAGCCAGCCGCCCGGTCCCGGATCGTCCGCCAGATGCCCGGCGCCCAGCCTGGTATCCGCGCCGCGGATGATCGGCCCCTGCACGCCGTAGCGCGCCGGGTCGTGCAGCAGCTTCACCAGGCTGCGCCCGCTCACGACCGCCACCGCCGGGTCCGCCAGCCGCGCCCGCAGCGCCCCCAGCCAGTCCGGCGTGGCCGGCAGCGCACTCGCCTCCAGGATCGCCACATGCGGGCTCTCAACCGCCGCCAGCGCGCGTTTCAGGGCCTCGCCTTGGGTCATATCCGGGCGCGGCGGCACCGCCAGAATTTTGCCCCGCAGTTCCGCCGCCGCCGCCACCTGCGCGAGGTAGGAGGCCACCCCCGGCGTCAACGCGGCACCGGCCAGCACCAGCGGGCCGGTCAGCTCCGGCCCGGTCAGCAGGCTCTGCGTCCAGAAATTCACCTCATCCAGACTGGCGTGCTCGCACAGCAGCACGATCGCCGTACCCGGATCGGCCAGCGCGCGCTTGTGCTGCAGCAGCCCCAGATGCGCGCGCGGCGCCGCCTCGCCAAAAATCGCCGTCCGCGCCAGATGCGCCGTCACCGCATGCTGCGCCAGCTGGCCGAAAATCGTCGCCGGAATGTTGTCGCGCCGGCTCAACGGCGCGCGGAAAAACAGCGTCTCCGGCAGCCGCGCCACCTTCGCCCCGGCTTCCGCCAGGCGCAGTTGCATCTGGTATTCCTCGGCACCGGCGAACGCCGTCTCGAACCCGCCCGCCGCCAGCACCGCGGCGCCGCGATACCACACCCAGTCCCCCAGAAACGGCGACTGCCGCAGCCGTGTGACGTCCCAGCCCGGCTTGTGGCGCACCCACGGCCCGCGATCCGCCGGCACCACCTCGTCGCAATACATCAGATCCGCGTCCGCCTGCTGGCCCAGCAGCGCAAACCGCAGGCACGCATCCGGCGCCACCGTATCGCCGGCATTCAGCAGCGCGACATAGTCATATTCCGCCGCCGCCGCGTTCAGCGCCGCGCACAGCGCGCGCGTCAGCGCCCCGGCCTCGCCGGACACCCGCACCACCGCCTGCCCCGCGATTTCCGCGACATCCGCCGAGAAAATCTTGATCATGTCCGGCCGCCGCCACTGCGCCTCCAGCGCCGCCAGGCAATCCCCGATCGCATGCGCCCGCCGCGGCGGCGCCGCGATCAGCACCGCGACGCGCGGCAAATTGGGCGCCGCCGCCTCGCGCACCGCCAGCCGGCGCTTGGCGCCCTCGTCGGTGCGCTCCGCCGGCCGCAGCACCGCCGGCGCGTTCGCCACGCGCCCCGCCGCCGCACCCAGCCCCGGCACCACCGTCCCGCCGGTCGCCGCGATTTCGCTCAGAAATGCCGTCACCTCGCCGCAGCGCGCCGCAAAACCGTCCCAGGTCGAGGCACCGGTTTCGCCGTCCCGCACCGCGTCCCAAATCTCCTCCACCAGTTTGGCGACCAGCTTCATCAGCCCCGCGCGCGGCAGGGTCCGGCTGCGATTCAGCTCCCCCGCCAGCGAGCCGCACGCCGCCGCCAGCTTGTCCGGATCATCCGTCCCGAGCGAAATCCCCAGCTCCCGCTCGAGCCGCTTCAGCACCGGCGCCGGCGTGGCCATCAGGTCCTCATAGGTCAGCCAGGCCCGCGGCAAATGCCGCGCCAGCCGTTCCGCATCCGTCACATAACTCGCCCACAGCACCAAAGCATGCGCGCGCGAAAGATTGTTCTTGCGCGCCTGGCTGGCCGCCACCGCCCACGGGTCGCGGAAGATATGGATCGCGTAAACCGTATTGCCCGCCTGGCGCGCCGCCTTTTCGTACAGCGGCAGCAGCCGGCACAAATGCGGATGCTTCAGCCCCCATAATTTTTCACCGCCGAACCGCCGCCGCAGAATCTCCTCCAGCCGCGTCGTGAAGCTCGCCATATCCGCCCGCTGTGCCCAGTTGTCCGGCAGCCCCCGCACATCCGTCCATTCCACCCCCAGCCGCGTGAACAGATCGACATCCAGTTCGATCAGCTCCGGCACCTCGTAAAACCCGCGCGGGTTATGCTCGTTCGCCGCCGCGTCGTTATGCAGCACAACACCCAGGCGCTGCAGCGCGCCCGACAATGCCGAGGTGCCGCTGCGGTAATAGCTCGGAATCAACAGCGCGTCCGCCACGGCGCGCGCTCAGAGATACTGGAACAGGCTGAGACTCGATGCGCTGGCGAACGCCTTGAAGGCGGCCTCCAGCGCGGTGACCGACTGATCGAGATTATCGATCGCCACCGGAATATTCGCGCCCACCGCGGTCTGCACGGCACCCTGCAGCGCGTTGGACTGGCTGGCGTTGCCGGTCTTGGCGTTCGACACCGCCTGCAGCGTCACACCGTTCTGCGCCTGCGCCGTCACCACCGCCTGCTGGTACTGCGCCAGCGCGCCCAGGCTTGTGTTCAAAATCTGCCGCGTCTGCGCGCCTTGCGCCGGCGTGTTGCCGGTGTCGGCTAAAGCCGTCGCAATCGTCTGCAACAACGCAAACGCCGTCGTCGGCCGCGCCGGCGCGATCGTGAACTGATCCCCCGCCGCCGGCGAGCCGCTGAGCGTGAATTCCTCGCCCGCCAGCTGCAGCGTCAGCCCGCTCGTCACATTGCCCGTCGAAATCACATTGCCGCCCGCCGCCGCGGTATAGACCACCCCATTGGCGCCCTGGCTGAAACTCACCGTGATCGGCGTGCTGCCCTGCTGAAACGCCGCCGACGTCACCGGATTGATCACCACGCCGGTCAGCCCCGCCGACCCCGTATTGCTAGACGCCGCCGTCACATTCGCGATCCCGTCGCCGTTCAGCGAACTGACGAAAACCTCGCCATTGCTGATCGTCGGCACGCTCGTCCCCGGCGCGATGTTCGCCAGGCTCTGCGCGTTATCCCCGATATACAGCACGCTGCCGTCGCTCTGCACCTGAAACGGCGCGATGTTGCCGCGCGAGCCGCCGAACAGATATTGCCCGTTCGAACCGGTCGTGTTGGCCAGCCCGATCAGCTGCGACAACGACGAACTCACCTGCGTCGAGAGCTCCTGCTGGTCGCTCGAATTGGTCGCGCCGTTCAGCGCCTGCTCCGCCACCGACTGCACGTTGTCGAACAAATTCGAAACCGACGTCAGCAGCCCGCCGACGCTGCCCAGCTGATTCTGAATCGCCGCCTGCGTGGTGTTGTCCGCCGAGATCTGCCCGATCTGATCATTCGCGAACGACGCCGTCTCATAAGCCGCCGGACCCTGGTCCGGCGTCTGCACCGCGTAGCCGGACGCCACCTGCGCCTGCAGCGTGTTGATCGCCGCTTCCTGTTGGCCCACATTTTGCGCGAAATTGGTATAAAAGTTTAAGTCCATCGTCCTCGTCTCCGAATCAGGCGGTCATAACTCCAAAATATTCGGCCGGTATGGATCTATTCGAAACCGCGAAACTATGTTGTGCAAAAGTAACAAAGCGTTAAGAAAGCAAGAAAGCAGCGCTTTTTTGAAAAAAAGCGCGCAAAAAACTTTTATTAACGACGGCTGTTGAGCGGCCACAGTTTGGCNNCCGGGCGGGGCGCCTTTTTTTTTTTAAAAAAGAAGTTCTTCCTGCCTCAAAATATCTCATCAACTCTCATCCTCCGTCTCACCCTTCGGCCGCCGCCAGCTCGTCATCAGCTCCAGCCGCCGCTCAATCTCCCGCTCCTCAACCACCTGCGCCTTGCGCCGCGCCTCGGTCAGACCGCGCCGCTTCTGCTGGTTGCGCGCCAGCGCCTGCATCGCCTCATCCAACATCACTTGCGTTCTTGCAGCCTCCACGCCGATTTTTCCGCCCGCCTCATCGGACGCCGCCACAAAAACCTCCGCCCGCATCGCATGGCCCGCGGCGACAACGCCGCCATGCCGCCAGCTTTCCTGCAGGCGGCCCCGGTAATCCGCCAGCACCCGCTTCTGGTACTCAATTTGTCCTAACACTGTATTATGCCGCAAAATCTCTTCACGAATTTTGGCCGTTGCCGCCGCCGCCATCAGCTCCAGCCGCGCCAGCGTGCGCGGCTTCACGGCGCTTCCCCGAACACCGCCGCCAGCGCCGTCTCCGCCGCCGCAAAACTGACCCGCTCATCGACGTCCTGCCGCACCAGCGCCTCCAGCGCCGGACCGCGCCGGATCGCCTCATCCAGCAGCGGATCCCGCCCCGTCACATACGCGCCCAGATCGATGATATCCTGCTTTTCCTGCCGCCGCGCCCACAGCGCCCGCACCCGCGCCGCCTGGCGGTCATGCGCCGGGGTCACCAGCCCGCGCATCGGCCGCGACAGCGACGCCACCACGTCGATCGGCGGAAACAACCCCGCCTCCGAAAGCGCCCGCGACAGCACGATATGCCCATCCAGCACCGCCCGCGCCGTATCGGCCACCGGGTCGCCCAGATGGTCGTCGCCCTCCACCAGCACGGTGTAGAGCGCGGTGATCGAGCCCTGGCCTTTCGCGCCGTTCCCCGCCCGCTCCACAAACGCCGAGAGCGCGCCGAACACCGATGGCGGATACCCCTTGGTCGCCGGCGGCTCGCCCACCGCCAGGCCGATTTCGCGCAACGCCATCGCCAGCCGCGTCAGCGAATCCACCACCAGCAGCACATGCTGGCCCTGGTCGCGAAAATATTCCGCGATCGCCGCCGCCCGGTACGCGCCATGCACCCTTCCTAACGCCGTGTCATCCGCCGGCGAGGCCACCACCACCGCCCGCTTGCGCGACGCCGCCAGATGATCCTCGATGAACTCGCGGATCTCGCGCCCGCGCTCGCCGATCATCCCCACCACCACCACATCCGCCGCCGCGTGCCGCGCCATCATCCCCAACAGCGTCGTCTTGCCCACGCCGCTGCCGGCGAACAGCCCCACCCGCATGCCGCGCCCCAGCGTCAGCAGCGCGTTCACCGCCCCCACCCCGCAGTCAAACACCTGCTCGATCCGCGCCCGCGCCATCGGGTTCACCGTAATCCCCAGCAGCGGCCAGGGTGTCGCCACCACCGGCGGCGGCCGCCCATCCAGCGCGACACCCCGGCTATCCACCACCCGCCCCAGCAGCCCCGGCCCCATCAGCGGCGCCGGCGCCCGGTCCGCCACGAACACCCTGGCGCCGCGCGTAATGCCGCGGTTGCCCTGCTCGGGCATCACCAGCAGCGACCCCGGCTCAAACCCCACCACCTCGCCCGCCAACTGGCTGCCATCCTCCGCCTCGATCAGACAGCGCGACCCGATCGGCGCGCGTATCCCGCTGGCATGCAGCACCTCGCCATTTGAGCGCGTGATCCGGCCATACCGCCGCACCAGGTCCCGCCCCGCCGCCCCCCGCACCCGCTCCGCGGTCAGCGCGCGCACGCGGTCGATGTCGATCATGCGAAAAGCAAGCAAGCAAGCACTTCTTTTTNNTTTTTTCAAAAAAGAAGTGCTTCCTTACGTCCTTCACGCCACCCCCTCCCCATCCAGCCGCAGCGCCTCCCGCAGCGCCGCGATCCTGGATTCGATCGTCGCGTCCCATTCGGTTTTTTCCAACGGGTCGCCGTCCGGCGCGACGATTTCCACCTTCGCCCCGCCGCACGTCACCGCCGCATCCGCCAGCAGATGCACCCCCTCGCCGAGCAGTTTTGCGTCGATCAGCGCATGATCCGCCGGGTTGACGCGCACCACCACGCTCTGCCTGGGCCCGCGTTCCGCCGCCGCCTCGAGCAGCAGTTTTTCCACCAGCGCCCGCAGCCCCGATTGGTCCGCCGTCACCGCCACGCCCACCACGTGCCGCGCCAGTTCAAGCCCCATGTCCATCACCAGTTCCGCGACCTCGGCTTCCCGCCCCGCCAGCGGCGCCGCCAGTTGCCGGCAGGCCGCCTGCAGCGCCGCCGCCGCCGCCGCCACCGCCGCCTCCTGCGCCTGCAGCAGCAGCCGGGCCGACGCCTCGCCTTCCCGCCGCCCGGCCTCCTCCGCCGCCGCCCGCCGCCGCGCGACCTCCGCCACCACCGCCGTCTCGATCTCCGCGCGGCGGCCCGCCTCCGCCGCCGCCTCTTCCGGCCGTGGCGCCGCCGGCGCGCGCGGCCGCGGCCGCGGCACGACGTGAAAACTCATGTCTCGTCAGCCTCGTCAGGCTTTGGCCGCGGCAGCGCGCGGATCAACAGCACCAGCGCCGGCCCCAGCAGCGCCAGCCCCGCCATCACCAGAAACGCCACCGACAGCGCCGTCAGCCCCCACACGATCGCCGCCCCCATCGACAGCTGCCCCGGCTCGTTCACCGCCGCCCAGAACGCCGTGAACGCCAGCACGATCAGCCAGCGTTTGCCCGCCGGCTTCTTGGCCTTCGCCTTGCCCTTCGGTTTGGCTTTACTGGCCATTCGCGTTCTCGGCCGGGTCCGGCGCGTGTATCACGATCACCACCCGCCGGTTCTTCGCCCGGTCCGGATCGTTATCGTCCGGCACGACCGGCGAATACTGCCCGAAACCCTCCGCCGTCAGCCGGTCGCCGTCCACCCCGCTATCGGCGAACAACTGCACCACGCTCACCGCGCGCGCCGTCGAGAGCGACCAGTTCGACGGAAACTCCGCCGTCTTGATCGGCTTGTCGTCGGTAAAACCCTGCACCGTGATCGTGAACGGATCAGGCAATTTTTTCAGCGCCACCGTAACCTTCATCAGCAGCGTCTTCGCCTTCGGAATCAATTCCGCCTTACCCGAGGCGAACAGCACCTTGTCGTTCAGGCTGATCGTCAGCGTCAGCGGCTGCGATTTCAGCGATACCTGATTCGAACTGATCAGCGGCGACAGCAGCGACTGCAAAATCTGCTTCACCACCTCCAGCGCCAGCATTTCCGCGGTCAGATGCTGCGGCAAATTCGAGGCGCTGCGCGGCACCACCCGCGGCGCCGGATGCTCCACCGGCTTCGGGATCGCCGAGGGCTGGTGACTCATGATCGCCTTTTCCGTCGCCGTCGCCTGCGCGATCGAAGCCGGCGTGCCATGAAACGCCTTGATCAAACTCTCAGCTTCTTCCGACATTTTCGCCTTGTTGCGGGTCGAGGACGCAAACAGCACGATGAACAGCGCCAGCAGCAGCGTCAGCAAATCCGCATAGCTGATCACCCACCTTTCATGATTAGGTGGCTTCTTCGCCTTCTCCGGCACCGGCGGCATTTTCACGGCAGCGCCCCCCCGCCATGGCGACCCCATGCGAAGGCTGCGGCAAGCCATCCATCTTTCGCGCCACAAAAAGCAAAGCAAGCCGTTACTTTTTTTGCAAAAAAAGTAACCAAAAAAACGCCTGATTCCCCCGGCCTTTGAGTCGCCAAAGTTTGGCCACTCGAAGGCCGGGAACAGCCAAACGTTTTCGGGTTCTCCTGTTCAAAAAAGAACATGCTTACTTTCTCTGCCATTAGGCGGTCGCCGCCTCGCCCGCCGGCTCCTCGCCTTCCGCCGCCGCCTTCGCGCCCTTCTTGCCATGCTCCGGCACCAGGCTGCTCAGCACCTGCTTGATCATGGTCCCGGACTTGCCTTCCGCCAGCAGCACAAAACCCTGAATCATCACGCGCCGCTGCCGGTCGATTTCCTCGGCCATCGCCGTCAGCTTCGTGCCCATCGGCAGCATGATCAGGTTGGCCGCCCCCACCCCATAAATCGTCGCCACGAACGCCGTCGCCACACCTGCCCCCAGCTCTTCCGGATGGTCCAGCCGCATCATCACATGAATCAGCCCCAGCACCGCCCCCATCACGCCGATCGTCGGCGTATAGCCGCCCGCGGCCTCCCAGAACTCGCCGCCGACCGCATCATGGCGTCCCGCCTCGGCGGCCAAATTCGACAAAATCGGCACCAGGTCATCAACCGAGGTGTTATCCACGATCAATTGCAGCGCCTTGCGGGAAAAATCGTCCTTCACCTCCGCCACCTTGCTCTCCAGCGCCAGCGTGCCCTGGCTGCGCGCGATGGAAGACCATTCAGCCACCTGCTCGATGAATGCGTGCAGATCAATTTTCGGCGGCTTGATCAGCCACATCACGCTTTTCAGGCCGGTCAGAAAATGCGCGAACCCGAACTGCGTCACGCACGAGGCCGCCGTCCCGCCAAACACGATGATGAGCGCCGTCACCGACCACAGTGAAGACAGCGGATCGCCGTCCGACATCGCCCCCAGGATGAGCACGGCAAACGACGCGGCAATACCAATAAAACCCATCAGACGGTCTCCCCCTTCACGCGCGATGCTAGATCCACGGCCAGAGACTCCAGCGCCCGCTTTCGAATCCGCGAGGCATAGCCTTCGCTGATCTCCAGAATCGCGGCGATTTCCCGGTTGTTCATTTCGTCATAGAAATGCAGCGCGATCACGCGGTATTCCAGCGGCGGCAATTTTTTCAGCGCCTCCACCAGCAACACGCGGTTGTCGGACCGCATCAGCTGCGCCAACGGGTCCTCCGGCGAACTGCCGTCCTTCAGCGCGGCGCTATCGACCACATCCGGTTCGAACAGCGATTCGCCGCGCCGCAGCGCGCCTTCGCGCCGCAGCCCGTCGATCATGGCACCCCGGATCCGGCGCGCGGCAAATGCCTGGAAATCGATGCCGATCGATCGGTCGAACCGGCGGGTGGCCTCCAGCATGCCGATGGCGCCCCATTGCAGCAATTCATCCAGCTCCGCCCAGGGCATTCTGGCCTTCAGCATCAGCGCGGTGCGCTTGATCCAGTTGCCGTGCAGCTTGTGCAGATTGGCATAGTCGGGCGCGCTGTCAGACATGCGCGTCAGCCGCCTGCCCGCCCGCCGCCGGTACACCCGCCGCCGGTACGCCCGCCGGTACGCCGGCGGCCGGCCCGCCCGGCTCCGCCGTCACCACCACCTGCAGCTCCATCGCTTCGGGAATTTCTTCCAGCGAGAGCACCGGCATCACGCCGGCGATGGTTTTGGCGACCGCGCGCCGCACCGCCGCCTGCACCACCAGCACCGGCTTGAAACCGCGCCGGCGCATCGCGCGCGCCGCGTTCTCGACCGCCTGGCGCAAATGCGCCGCCGTCTCGGACTCGATCTCGGGCGCCAGCCCGCTCTCCCGCCCCGTCTTAATCGATTTACCCACCAATTCCTCGAGTCTCTGTTCCAAAACGGCCACACGCAAAACCGGCTCCGGCCCAAGGAACTGGCTCACGATGAACCGTCCCAGCCGCAGCCGCACCGCCACCAGCAGCCGGTCGAAATCCTTCGCCGGTCCGTCGGACGTTTCTACAAGTGCCTCTGCAATCCTTTCAAAATCCCTAACGGGAACCTCTTCTGCCAACAGCGCCTGCAGCACCTGCCGGATCATGCCCATTGACAAATTCGTACGCAGGTCCTCAGCCAGCCGCGGCGTGGTTTCCGCCAGCCGCGTCATCAGCGATTCCACCTGCGGCCGGCCCAAAAGCTCCGAGCCGTAGCGCTTGAGAATCTCCGCGAAATGCGTCGCAATCGCGCTCGCCGCATCGACCACCGTATAGCCCAGCTCCTCGGCGTTCGGAATCGCCGAAGGCGCGATCCACACCGCCGCCTGGCCGAACGCGGGGTCCTTCACCGCCCGCCCGATTACGAGTTTCTCCGTCACCATCGGCCCCTCGATCGCCAGCCACTGCGTCGGCCACGCCTCCCCGCCGCCGATCGCCGCCCCGCGCAGCGTGAACCGGTAGCCATGCGCCGGCAGATCGGAACTGTCCCGGATATGCACCGCCGGCACCAGAAACCCCATGGCCCGGCCATAGCGCTGCCGCACCGCCGTTAGCCGATTTAACAGCCGGCCCTCACCCTCGCCCACCAGCGGCGTCAGCGCAAAGCCGATATTCATCCCCAGCGGATCAACCCCCGTCACATCGGTGAGCGAATCCACCTTCGGCTCGCCTGGCGCCTGCGCCGCCGGCGCCTTGCCCGCCGCCACCGCGGCGTCTTCCGCCTTGTTCTTCTGCGAAATCCGCCAGGCGGACACGCCCAGCGCCACCGCCAGAATCAGAAACGGCAGATGCGCCATCTGCGGCACCAGCCCGATCGCGCCCATGATCGCCGCGGCGATCGCCAGCGCCTGCGGATACCGGCTCAACTGCGACTGGATCTGCCGCCCGATATCCTCGCCGGTCGAAACGCGCGTCACCACCAGACCGGTCGCCACCGAAATCGTCAGCGACGGGATCTGCGCCGCCAGCCCGTCGCCCACCGTCAGCAGCGTATAGGTCCGCGCCGCATCCGCCAGCGGCAGCCCATCCTGCAGCGTCCCGATGATCAGACCGCCCACCATGTTCACGACCAGAATGATCATCGCCGCCACGACGTCGCCGCGCACGAATTTCGAGGCGCCGTCCATCGCGCCGAAAAAATCCGCCTCCCGCCTTAAAACTTCGCGCCGCCGCTCGGCCGCCGCCGGCGTCAGAATCCCGGCGTTGATCTCGGCGTCGATCGCCATCTGCCGACCCGGGAGCGAGTCCAGCATGAACCGCGCGCTCACCTCCGCCACGCGGCTGGCACCTTTTGTAACGACCACGAAATTAATAATGATCAGGATCACAAATATGATGCCGCCGACGACATAATTCCCGCCCACCGCGAACTGCCCAAAACTCTCGATCACCTGCCCGGCCGCCCCCGGCCCGGTATAGCCGTTCAGCAAGATCGCGCGCGCAGTCGCCACGTTCAGCGCCAGGCGCATCAGCGTCGTCGCCAGCAGCACCGAGGGAAACGCCGAAAATTCCGCCGCCGAGGGGATGTACAAGCTCGCCCCCAGGATCACCAAACCGGCCGAGATATTCAGCGCAAACAAGAACGAAATCGCCGCCGGCGGCAGCGGCACCACCAGCATCACCAGCACCAGCAGAATAACGATCGGCCCGCTCAGCTGGGTCGCACTCAAACTCCCCGGCCGCTGCAACATCACATCAGCCATGGGCGGCACCCACGGCTTTCAACGAAGACGCAAGAAAGAATGTTCTTTTTTTAAAAAAAAAGGCTTGCTTTCCTTCAACCATGCACCAGCTCCGGCAACGCAATCAGCAGCCGCCGCGCGAAATCCTCCACCCCTCCCATCATCAGGTGCCCCGCCAGGCTGGTCATCAGCGCCAGGCTCATCAGTTTCAGCACAAACGGCACCGAGGTTTCGCGGATTTGCGTCGCCGTCTGCAGCATCCCGGCCACCAGCCCCACCGCCAGCATCACCACCAGCACCGGCCCCGCCAGCTCGCCAAAGGCCAGCCACGCGCCGACGCTGACCGCGGCGCTGTTCACGCCGTGGCGTCCTCCGCGCCGTCGGTCTCATCGGCCAGCGACGTAATCCGGATGCCGTACTGGTCGCGCCCCACCGCCACCACCTCGCCCGAGCCCAAACGTTGCGCGTTCGCAAAAATCGCCAGCGGCTCGCCCGCCATCTGGTCCAGCACCACCACCTGGCCGTGCCGCAGGCTGCGCAATTCCTTCACGGAGATTTTCGTGCGTCCCAGTTCCACCGTCAGCATCACCGGCACGCGTTCCACCAGCGCGTGGCTGCCGATCGCGGGCGAGTTGCGCGCCACCGTCTTCAGTTTTTCCAGCTCCACCCGGTCATATTCGGCCGGGGCAGAATCTTTTTGGTCAGACATGGATGGTCCTTCATTCAGATCGGCGGGTTTGGCCCGGAAACAGACAAAGCCGTTGTGCTGCCCGTAATCGGCCATGAACAGATCGACATCGCCGATCACGGCCATCGCATCCGGCAGGATTTTCACACTCAGCGTGTCGCCGGGATGCAGGTTGGAAATCACCCCCAGCGGCACCTCCATGCGCACCAGTTCCAGCCGCAGTTTCACCAGCGTGGTTTCGGTCAATCGGCCCAGCGTGCGCTCCCACGCCTTGTCGCTGGAACTTTGTCCGCTCAGCGCCGACGGCGAGGAGGCACGCGCCTCCAGCGGCTCAAAGCTGGAATACGGCGCGATCACACGGATCGAGCCGATGCCGAGCGGCGTTTCAAAAATGCCGGTGGTCGTGATCATCCAGTCCTGTGCCTCGGCCACCGCCACCATGCCGATGGCCGTTTCATATTGTATCAGCGTCCAGTTCAACGGCGTGAGATTACCAAACACCTCCTTCATTGTGGTTAACGTCAGGTCAACAATCTGCTTGCCGATCCGCGTTTCCATCGCCGAGAGTTCGCTGCGCTCGAAATCGCTGGCGTTATTGGCGCCGCACATCGCGTCCACCACCGCGCCGATCAGAAATCCATCCGCCACCAGCAGCATGCGGCCGCGCAGCGGGGACATGTCGATAATCGCCGCCAGCATCACGTCCGGCAGCGAGGAAATCGCCTCCTCATGCGTGATCACGCCGTTAATACAGCTCAAAAGTCCCACATTCTGCCGCATGCGCTGAAACAGCGCGAACGCGATCTGCCGCATGAACCGGTCTGAGAGCCCCTCCATGAGCATCGAGCGCAGTTGCGGCGTGCGGCCCGCCGCAAGCAGGTCAACGACTTCGTAGTCTTCCTGCGTTTCAAGCAATCGCGCGCACTCCGTCGGCCAGCGCCGGCGTCGCTTCGCGTCTCGGCTCATCGGTCGGCGTCTGGCCGAAGCTCGGCTGGCCGGATTGTGAATCCGCCTTGCCGCCGCCGACATTCAGTTGCCCCAGATCGATGCCGGCATTGACGAAGGCCTGCCGCAGATTGTCCGCGCCGGCGGCAAAGGCCTGCGCGGTCTGCGGCACGGCGGCCACCAGCAGCACGTTGACCTTCGAATCATTCCCGAGCGCCAGATGGATCGACATCGTCCCCAGCGCCGGGGGATCGAGTTTGAGCGACAGCGCGGTTTTGCCCTCGCGCGTCATCGCCGTGACCGCCGCGGCCAGCCCCGCCGCCATTTTTGCGGTCTCGCCGCCCGCCACGGTAGCCGGCGCCGGCGCGGCCGGCGCGGCCGGCGCGGCACTGGCCTCAAGCCATCGTGAAGCGCCTTTCATCACGACGCGTCCAAAGGTGGACGCCAGTGATTTCTACCTGTTCAACAGTTACGAGGCCGGGCGCGCCGGCTACGTGACGCTGAT
>PLFB01000209.1:441-13515 GCA_003137135.1 Acetobacteraceae bacterium | reverse complement strand
ATCGCGGCGCGGTAGTCGCTGCGCGATTTGACCCAGAATTGCAGGGCGCAGCAGGAGGCCAGGGTATAGTCGATGTAGTAGAACGGCAGGCCGTAAAAATGCAGTTGTTTTTGCCACAGGCCGCCTTTGGCGCCGTGTTCGATGTCGCCGTAGTCGCGCCAGGGCATGTACATGTGTTCCAGGCGCTTCCAGATCGCGTGGCGCTCCGCCGGAGTCGCGTCCGGATTGGCGTAGATTTCGTGCTGGAAATGATCGCCGAGCACGCCGTAGGGCAGGAATTGCAGGGTTTCGATCAAGTGCAGGCGCTGGTAGCGCGCGGCGTCGTCACCGACCAGGTGCGACATGTAGGGGTAGGAGAGGTGTTCCAGGCTCATCGAGTGGATTTCGGCGGATTCCGAGGTCGGCCAGAGATAGTCGAAGGCGAGGTCGCGCGAGGAAAAGTTCTGGAAGGCGTGGCCCATTTCGTGGGTGAAAACGTCGATGTCGTGATGCGTGCCGTTGAAATTGGCGAAGATGAACGGCATGCCGGCGGTGGGAAAGGAGGTGCAAAAACCGCCGCCGGCCTTGGTGGGGCGGTTGGTGAGGTCCAGAAAGCCGCCTTCGTTCATGGCTTTGAAAAACGCCGCCATTTCGGGCGCCATGTCCTCGAACATGCTTTGCGCGCTGGCGATGAGCTGGGCTTCGTCGCCCTGGGGCTTGGGGTTGCCGGCGGGGTCGGTGAGCGACTCATCCCATGAATGCAGCTTGTCCCAGCCATTGGTTTTGCGCCGCGCTTCCATGATCTGGGCGACCAGCGGGGTGACGTGGGCGCGGACCTGGTCGCGGTAGCGGGCGACGTCGGCGGCGTTGTAGTCGATGCGGCGCATGCGGCGGTAGCCGAGTTCGATGAAATTGTCGTAGCCGAGTTTTTTGGCCATGCCGTGGCGGAGTTTGACGAGCTGGTCGAAAATGTCGTCGAATTCGGCGGCGTTGTCGGCGAAAAACTGCCAGCCGGCTTGCTCGGCCCGGTAGCGCACGCCGCGGTCCAGATTTTGCAGGAAGGGCGCGAGGCCGGAGAGGTTGATGGTCTGGCCTTCGACCTCGATCTTGGCGGAGGCGCGAAGGGCGGTGTAGCGGGAGTAGAGTTTGGCTTCCTGCTCGAGATCGGCCTCGATCACCGGGTCGAAGGTGGTGACGTCGGTTTGCCAAAGGCGCAGCGCGTGGGCGCCGGTGATGGCTTCGACCGCGGCGCGGTTGGACATGGCCAGCAGGCGGCGCTTTAACGCGATTTCGTGCGACGTGGCGGCGGGCGCCAGTTCGTCGGCAAAATCTTTTTCCGCCTTAAAAATCTCGTCGGCGGTGTCCTGCTCGAAATGCAGATGGGTGAGGGAGGACCAGGTTTCGTACTGGCGGCGCTGCTCGTCCCAGGCGGCGATGCCGGCGGCGAGGTCGCCTTCGTCGAGCATCTGGTTGATGCGGGTGTAGGCGGCGGCCAAAGAGTCTTTGGAGGGTTTGGGGGCGGTGATGTCGGAAATTTTCATGGGCGGGATTATCCTCTTGGCTTTACTCCAAGGCAAGCGCGGTGGCTTCGGGGGCGATGGGCCCCAGCTCGGCTTCGTCAGGCTCCAAGCCCAGCATCACCTGGGCGGTCGAAGCATCCACCATTTCGATGGTTTTGAGGACGCGGCGGACGGCGCGGGTGCGGACCTGGGCTTTCTCGATGTTGCTGGACATGGCTGAGGCGTTGGCGGCGAGCTTGGTCAGCACATCGTCCATCTTGCCCATTTCGGTGACGGTGGCGCCGAGCAGCTTGCCGATTTCGCCGGCGCGTTTTTCCAAATCCAGCGTGATGTGGCCGAGATGAATCGTCTGCAGCATCGCCGGCAGCAGGGTCGGGCCCAAGATGATCACTTTTTCGCGCACGCGGATCTCGTCGATCAGGTTGGGGATGCGGGCGACTTCGGCGAACAAGCCGTCGCTGGGCAGGTACATGACGCCGAAATCCACGGTTTCCGGCGGAAAGATGTATTTTTCGCGGATTTTGCGGGCTTCCAGGCGAACGCGGGCGGTGATTCCTTCGCGCGCCAGGCGCTCGCCTTCCAGGTCGGCGGTTTCGGCCGCTAGGAGGAGGCGCTCGTAGTCCTCGGTCGGGAATTTGGAATCCACGGGCAGCCAGAGGTTGGTGCGCGACGGCATGCGGATGGCGAAATCGACACGCTCGCGCGAGCCTTCCTGGATGGCGAAATTGCGCTCGAAGGCACCGGGCGGCAGGACCTGCTCGAGCATCGCGCCCAACTGCGCCTCGCCCCAGCCACCGCGGGTTTTGACGTTGGAGAAGATGCGTTTGAGGTCGCCGATCTGCGCGGCGGCGGACTGCACCTCGCCCATCGCCTGCTGGACCTGGGCGAATTGTTCCAGCACGCGGGAGAAGCTGGTGGTCATTTGTTTTTCCACCGCTTCGTGGAGCTTTTCGTTGACCGAGCTTTCGATGGCGCCGAGGCGGGTTTCCAGGGTTTCGGTGGTTTTGGCCGCATCCGCGGCGGCCTGCTGGCGCAGGCGATCCACCGCCTGGGCGAATTCCTGCGTGGCGGAATTGATCTGGGCATAGGCCTTGGTGAGCGCGTCCGTGGTGCCGCCTTGGATGGCGGCGACCAGGCGGCCCTCGCTGGCCGCCAGGGCGGCGCGGGTGGTCTCCGCCTCCGCCCGGCCGCCGGCCAGGCTCTGTTCCACCATCAGGCGCAGCTTTTCCGACCATTCGGCGTTGGCGCGCCAGGCCAGCAGGGCGAACAAGGCAGCCAGCAGGGCGGCGAAGGTGGGGAGGGCGAAGAGCACCAGTTGTTCAGTGACGATTTGATTGGTCATGGTTTGCCCCTTAGATCGTATTATCGGGAGGTTGGTTATGGTTGCTTACACGTATTTTGAGGATTTTGTCGTGGGCGCGGCGTTCGAGACGCCGGCGGTGACGGTGACGGCGGCGGATATCATCGAATTTGCGACGAAATTCGATCCGCAGCCGATGCATACGGACCCGGCGGCGGCCGAGAGCATTACCGGCGGGCTGATCGCGAGCGGTTGGCATACGGCCAGCCTGACGATGAAGCTGCTGATCACGGGCCGGCAATATACGCCGGCGCCGGGGACGCTGGGGCTGGGGTTTGACAAACTGCGCTGGCTGAAACCGGTGCGGCCGGGGGACACGTTGAGGTTGCGGCTGACGGTGCTCGCCACACGCGAGAGCACGAGCAAGCCGGGCTGGGGGATTATCACGAACAGGTTTGTCACGGTTAATCAACATGACGAGCCGGTGCAGGAGATGGAGAGTTCTGCTATCGTGCCGAAGAGGGTAGGGTAGAAAGAAGTTACTTTTTTTGAAAAAAATGGCGCCCCGCCCGGGGTAACCAAAAAAACTTTTGATTCCCCCGGCGGAGGAGGGGCCACAGTATGGCCACTCAAAAGCCGGGGTTAGTAAAAGTTTTTTGCGCGCTTTTTTTCAAAAAAGCGCTTCTTGCTTGCCTTGCTTTTTCTATTGAGGGTCCAAAACATGAATAGCGCCGTCGTTGTCATTTCGTTTCTCGTCATTCTCGCCGGCGTTCTGGTCGCGGCGTTTGGGGTGGATATCAGCAGTTCCATCGTGGTGATAATTGGCATTTTGCTGATTTTGATTGGCATCATCTTTTCGCTGACGTTGCGCACGGCGGCGGAGTGGGAGCGGGCGGTGGTGCTGCGGCTGGGGCGGTTTGCCGGGATTCGCGGGCCGGGGCTGTATTTTTTGATACCGGCGTTCGAGATTGTGTATGCCACGGTGGATACCAGGCGGCAGAGCACGCGGATTTCGGCGGAGGACACGCTAACGGCGGATGCGGTTTCGGTGACGATGGATTCGATCATGTTCTGGCGGGTGGCGGATGTGAAGCGGGCGGCGACGGAGTTGACGGATTACAAGGGGATGATCGCGCAGGTGGCGCAGACTTCGCTGCGGGAGGTGATTTCCGCCACCACGTTGAATGATATTTTGTCGCAGCGCGAGGAGATGGATGCGCGGCTGCAGAGCTATATCATGAAGAAGTCGGCGGGGTGGGGGATTGGGGATATTTCGGTGGAGATACGAGATGTGAAGATTCCGCCGGAACTGAATGACGCGATGAGCCGGAATGCGCAGGCGGAGAAGGAGAAGCAGGCGCGGGTGACNNGTGCCGACGGATATGGCGAATGCGCTGGGGGCGAGTGTGGCGTTGAATGTGCCGCCGATGAATCCGCCGCGGCCGCCGGCGGGGCCGGCATTTTCGGCGGCTGGTTCGGTGCCGAAGGCATGAGCGCGCGGCCGGCGTTCATACGGCACTGGCGAGAGCTGGAGGGGGCGGATGACGCGCATTACGATGGCGATACGGAGCTGATGTCTATTGGGGCGCCGCTGGGGCGGTTGCTGGGGCTGACGCGCATTGGGATCCACCATGAGCGGCTGCCGCCGGGACGGCGGACGTCTTACCCGCATGCCGAGAGTGCGGAAGAAGAGTTTGTGTTTGTGCTGGAGGGGACGCCGGATGTTTGGATTGATGGGGAGCTGCATCGGCTGGGGGTTGGGGATGCGGTGGGGTTTCCGGCGGGGACGGGGATTTGCCATACGTTTATGAATAATACGAGGGCGGAGGTGAGGTTGTTGGTGGTGGGGGAGGCGAGCAAGGCGGAGAATCGAATACACTATCCGATGAATCCGGAGCATGAAGCGACAAGGACGGATGCTTGGACGGATGTGCAGGCGCGGGTGTTGGGGGGGGATGATGGGAAGGTAAGGTTGGAGCGGTGATGCTTCCGTGGAAAAGTGGGACCGCAACGACCAAAAGATCCCTTGTTTAAGAAAGTCGCATTTAGATATTCTCCTTTGGATTAATGTAAAGTGATACAAAACCGAGGTTAGAAAAGGATGCGAGAGATGCTTGAAAGGGCATTTGTTAAGGAAACGTGGGAACAAATTCGACCAGTTGCACCGCTCATCTATATAGGAATGTCCTTCGACGCAGTAGCGCTGGTCTTGGCGGTCATCATTGGGATTGGTACGTCATTGGCGGATTGTTGCCTTAATATAATGGCTGTTTTGCTTGGAATGGGGCTGAGTATTCCGGTAGGTTTACTTGTTAGCCCCGTAAATAAAGATGAGAAATCTGCATTTAACGAGATAGGCAAAGCTCTACTGACATTCGTTTCGGGGTATCTCCTTAGCAAGCTTGGCGACACCATTTCGACCGTTTTGTCTCCGGATTACCTTCTTACTCCGACAGTCGGATTTCGCCTATTTGCATTTGTCCTTTGTTTCGGGGTGGGTGTTCCGACGATGTATGCGGTCCGAAGTCGATTTGCTCCTACCGATAATAAAACTTCCCAAAACAGGTTCGGCACATCTTCGGACATTTAAAGGGGTTTCCATGTGTATCCGAGTGGCAATTGACGATAATTTGCCGGCCAAATCTAAGGCGGGTGCGAGAGTGGACAATTCCTCTTCGGTTCTAAACCTGGCGCTGAAAGGCACCCGTTGATCGGGAGCTGGCGCGGCGGTTGTCGGCCGCGGTTGAGACTATGCCGAATTTTGAGGATGTGGCCTGGCCGCGACTTTGGGATGAAGAGTGAGGGGCGCGTGTCTGCCACCAAGTTTGGCATTGAAATCGGCATCGTTTGATGCTATTTTTCGTGCTTGAATGGAGGCATGATATGCGGACGACTTTGGCTATCGACGATGAATTGCTCGCGGAGGCTGAGGAATATACCGGAATTAAGGAAAAATCGGCGCTGGTGCGGGAGGCATTGACGGCTCTGATCGAGCGCGAGGCGGCGAAGCGGTTGGCGCTGTTGTTTGGGGCGCAGCCGGATTTGGCGGATATACCGCGCCGGCGCTCTAAGACTTAGGTGGTTCTCGCGGATAGTTCGGTCTGGATATCGCATTTTCGGGGCGTGGATGAGCGGTTGGTGGGGTTGCTGAACCGCCGGGAAGTACTCATGCACCCGTTTGTGTTGGGCGAATTGGCGATGGGGACGCTGGCGCGGCGGGAGGCGTGGCTGAAGTCATTTGCGAAATTGCCGCGCTGCGCTGTGGCTCGGGATTCGGAAGTTTTGGCTGTCATCGATGCGGACCGGCTCTACGGCACGGGCATCGGGTATATCGATGCGCATTTGCTGGTGGCGACCAAGCTGTCTCTGGGTGCGAAGTTGTGGACCACAGACAAGCGGCTTGCTGCCGCGGCTAAGCGGCTTGGTTTGGCTTGGGTTAGTTTTAACTGAGGCTGCGTCGAAAGTGGATTGCGGAACTGGTTCGGTGAAAGGCGGGTTTTTGCAAGAGTCGGGCGTTGGCGGGCTCCTAGTTTGCTTCGCTTGCGCCTTCGCGCGCTCGCAAGGACGGGGGAAGGGCAGAGGTGCGGCGTGGCGGGGTTCATCGGTGGGGTGCGCAAGGGCGCAACCCACAAATGAACGGCTGCGGGGTTATTTGAGGAGTTCGTAGGGGCCGCCGGTTTTTAGGGCGGCTTGGTAGGCGGGGCGGGCGTGGATTTTTGTTAGATAGTCTGTCAGACGGGGGGTTAGGGCGCCGCGGCTGGAGGCGGCTTCTACCGGGAAGCTCATCATGATGTCGGCGCCGGTCAGCTCCAGGCCGGCGAAGTAGGGGGATTTTGCCAGTTCGGAATCCCACAGGGAAATGTGGTTTTTGATCTGCGGGTCGAGGTAGCTTTCCGTGACACCCTTGGTGATCATGCGGGCGATGGGTTTGATGAAGAAGGGCAGTTGCGGGGAATCCGGGATGTGGCCGAAGATGAGCTTCATCACCAAAGGCGGCATGGCGGAGCCTTCGGCGTAGTGCGTCCAGTAATTGTAGCGCAGGCGCTCCGGCGTGCCGGCGGCGGGGATCAGGCGGCCGTTGCCGTAGGTTTCGATGAGGTATTCCACGATCGTGCCGGTTTCGGCGATGGTCTTGACTTCGCTTCCCGCGACGGTTTCGTCGACGTCGGTGATCACCGGGGATTTGCCGAGCGGGTGGATGGCGCGCAGCTCGGGCGGGGCGAGCATGGTTTTGGGGTCGCGGTTGTAGCGTTTGACTTCATACGGGATGGCCAGTTCCTCGAGGAGCCACAGGATGCGCTGGGAGCGCGAGTTTTCGAGGTGGTGGACGGTGATCATGAAAAACTTCCCTTACGCGCGCGTTATGCTCTGCGCGTAGAGGGTTTGGCCGGTCATGTCGATGAGCGCGAAATCGAGCTTTTGTGAGGACAGGGCGATCGTCATAAAACCGTGGTTGCCGGAGACGAAGCCGTTGCGGATGACGGCGCTGCTGGCCTGGTAGGTTTCGGAGCCGGCGCCGTTGGTGACGTAGGTGAGGCCGTTCACGGTGACGCATTGCAGGTTATGGTCGTGGCCGTTGATGTAGATTTGGATGTTGTGTTTGCGCAGCACCGGGTCCAGGCGGGCGATCAGGTCGGGCTGGTCGTGGTCGTAGTCGGCCTCCGGCGCCAGGGCGGTGTAGATGGGGTGATGGCCGATGACGATCTTTTGCGCCGCGGTGGAATTTTGCAGGGCGGTGTCGAGCCAGTCGAGCTGGGCCTGAGAGTCCTGGCCGGAAATGTTGGTGCGGGTGCCTAGGTATTTTTTGATGAAGGGGGAAGTGTCCAGGTAAAAGAAATCGGCTTTGCCGCCGTCGGGGAGGGTTTGGGTGTCGATGTAGTAGCGGGCGGGGAGCTGCCAGCGGCTGCTGGTTTTGGCGTAGTCCAGCTGGGCTTGCACGTTGCCGCGATAATCGTGATTGCCGAGGATGACTTTCCAGGGGGATTGCAAAGCGGGGGCGGTGTAGATTTGTTCGAAGGAGCCTTGCCATTGCGGGTCGTCCACGCTGGCGACGCCGTTTTCGTAGAAATTGTCGCCCAGGGAGACGGTGTACCGGCTGTTGATGGCGGTGGCGGTTTTGGCCATCTGGGCGGCGACGTCGGTCTGGTTATCGCGGCCCATGCGGCCCCAGTCGCCGATGAGGACGAAGTTAAGCGTTTCCGCCGCGGCATGCGCGGGGAGCGTGGCGGCGGTGCTGAGGGCGGCGGAGGTTTTTAGGAGGTGGCGGCGTGAGACGGTCATGCAGGGCTCCTGACGGAAGGCAAGCAAGGAAGTAGTTCTTTTTTGAAAAAAAGAACCAAAAAACTTTTGTTAATTTGGGCTAGAGGTTGTTTCACCAGCGCGGTCCAGATTAGTAAAAGTTTTTTGCGGAGCTTTTTTTCAAAAAAGCGACCTCTTGGCGGCGCCTAAGGCGTAGATGGCCGGGTCAAGCCCGGCCATGACGTGGGAGGTTATTCTCCATAGCCAACGATTCCCTTGATTTCCAAAAAGTCGTTCAGCGCGAAGTCGACGTATTCGCGGCCGTTGCCGGATTGTTTGTAGCCGCCGAAGGGGGCGAAGAAGTCGAGGTCAGGGTAGTTGAGGTAGACGCTGCCGGCGCGCATCTGGGCCGCCACTTCGCGGGCTTTGGCGAGGTCTTTGGATTGGATGTAGGCGGCCAGGCCGTAGGGCGTGTCGTTGGCGATGTCGATGGCTTCGGCTTCGGAGTCATAGGGCAGGATGGAGAGGACGGGGCCAAAAATTTCTTCAGCCGCGATGGTCATGTCGCGGGTGACGTTGCCGAAGACAGTGGGGCGGGCGTAATAACCGCGGTTCAGGTTTTCGGGGCGGCCGAGGCCGCCGGTGGCGAGCGTCGCACCTTCGTCGATGCCGGCTGCTATGAGGCGCTGCACCTTGTCGAACTGGGTCTGGCTGACCAGGGGGCCGAGGATGGTGCCGTCGGCGAAAGGGTCGCCGGTGGTTTGTTTTTCGGCTTCGTCGGCGGCGATTCTTACAGCTTCGTCGTGCAAAACGCGTGGGACGAGCATGCGGGTGGCGGCGTCGCAGGATTGGCCGGAGTTGATGAAGCAGGCGCCGATGCCTTTGCGGACGGCGTCGTCGAGATCGACATCGGGCAGCAGGATATTGGCGGATTTGCCGCCTAGTTCTTGCGTCACGCGCTTCACCGAATCCGCCGCGGCCTTGGCGACGATGATGCCGGCGCGGGTGGAGCCCGTAAAAGACATCATGTCGATGCCGGGGTGTTCGGCCATTTTCTGGCCGACGGAGGGGCCGTCGCCGTTGATGAGATTGAAGACGCCGGGCGGGACGCCGGCTTCGTGCATGATTTCGGCGAAGATGATGGCGTTGATTGGGGCGAGTTCGGAGGGTTTGAGGATGGTGGTGCAGCCGGCGGCCAAAGCGGGAGCGACCTTGCAGACGATCTGGTTGAGCGGCCAGTTCCAGGGGGTGATGAGGCCACAGACGCCGATGGGTTCTTTGACGACGAGGGTGGTGCCGCGTTTTTCGGTGAATTCGAAGGTTTTGAAGACCTTTATCAGCGCGTCGAAATGGCCTTGGCCGACGAAGGCTTGG
Organism: Acetobacteraceae bacterium; assembly: GCA_003137135.1. GTDB lineage: Bacteria > Pseudomonadota > Alphaproteobacteria > Acetobacterales > Acetobacteraceae > Acidocella. The sequence goes on along the minus strand of PLFB01000209.1, from coordinate 4,104 downwards.
GCGTCGCGCGCGAAGCCGATGGGGGCGCCCATTTCGGTGGCGCAGGCCTGCGCGATGTCCTCGTAGCGCTTGTTGTATATTTCCAGGCAGGATTCCAGCAGTTGCAGGCGTTCTTTTTGGGTGGTGCGGGAGAAGCTGGCGAAGGCGGCGCGGGCGGCGGTGACGGCGCGGTCAACGTCCGCGGCGGAGCCGCCGCTGATTTCGGTAAATGCTTCCTCAGTGGCCGGGTTGATGACGGGGATGCGGTGGGGGGTGATGGGGTCCACCCAGGCGCCGCCAATGTAGAATTTGAGGTTATTGGACATGGTTTTGGTCCCCGTGGTTGCTGCCGGAGGGTTTTAGCGGGGGAATGGCGGGCGTGCCAGCTTAGGTTTAAGGAGGGGCATGGCTGAGGATTTGTACAAAATTTTGGGGGTGGAGAAGGGCGCGAGCGCGGAAGAATTGCGCACGGCTTACCGGGGGCTGGCGAAAAAGCATCATCCGGATTTGAATCCGGGGAACAAGGCGGCGGAGGAGCGGTTCAAGAAGGTGGCTTCGGCGTACGAACTGCTTTCGGATGCCGAGACGCGCAAGCAATATGATGCGGGGGAGATTGATGAGAGCGGGGCGATGAAGGGGCCGCCGCCGGGTTACCGGGCGTATGCGGAGGCGCCGCATGGGGCGCGGTATGCGCATGCGGGCGAGGATTTTTCCGGGTTTGAGGACATTTTCAGCAATTTGTTTGGCGAGCGGGCGCGGGGCGGGCCGGCGCCGGGGCGGGATGCGCATTATGCGCTGCAGGCGGGATTTTTGGAGGCGGTGAATGGCGCCACGAAGCGGCTGACCCTGCCGGATGGGCAGACTTTGGATGTGAAAATTCCGGCGGGGACGGTGACAGGCGATGTGTTGCGGCTGCGCGGGAAGGGAGTTGGCGGCGGGGATGGGCTGATTGAGATTGCCGTGGCGGAGCATGCGTTTTTCACGCGCGAGGGACAGAATATCGGGCTGGTGCTGCCGATTTCGGTGCGGGAGGCGGTGCTGGGGGCGAAAATTTCGGTGCCGACTCCGCGTGGGGCGGTGGTGATGAATGTGAAGGCGGGAGCGGATACGGGCGTAAAAATGCGGCTGAAGGGCAAGGGGGTGCCGGCGCATGGTGGGGTGGCGGCGGGGGATTTGATTGTGACGCTGGCGGTGCATGTGGGGCCGGCGGATGCGGCGTTGGAAGGGTTTTTGAAGGAAAATCAGGCGGTTGCGGATTTTGATCCACGGGCGGGGATGGTGCCATGATGACGCTGGAGGGGCTGCTGGGGCAGGTTGAGGGGGTGGCGGCGGAGGATGTGCGACGCTGGATCGCGGCGCGGTATGTGCGGCCTGGCGGGGCGCCGGAGGCATGGGTTTTTGGCGAGATGGACGTGGCGCGGGTGCGGCTGATCGTGGAATTGCGGGACGTGATGGAGATTTCCGAGCCGGCGCTGCCGACGGTGCTTTCGCTGCTGGACCAGGTTTATGATCTGCGGCGGCGGATGCGGCGGCTGAATGAAGGGTTTGCCCGGCTGCCGGCGGAGATGCGGGCGGAACTGGCGCGGTTCATGATGGAATGAGGGTTTTGGCGGTGTTGGCTATGTTGGCGCCGGGGTGCGCGGTGGGGGCGCCGCTTTATACGGCCGCGCAGGCGGCGGCGGGGGCGGGGTTTTACGCAGCGGATTGCGCGGGATGCCATGGGGCGGATTTGCGCGGGGTGAGCGGGCCGCCGCTGGTGGGGGCGGCGTTCGCGGCGCGGGGGGATGGGTACACGGTGGGAGAGGTTTTTAACGAGGTTTGGGAGGCGACGCCGGCGGGGGCGCCGGATTCCCTTTCTCCGGGGGTTTATGTGGATGTTATGGCGTATTTGCTGGCGAGAAATGGGTATGGGGCGGGGGATTTTCCGATGACGTTTGCGGGGGCTTCGAAGTCGAACGTAGCGTTTTATTCACGGGTGAAGTGAGTTAGAGTTTCTAATCGCCAGTTAATTTAGTCAGGAGTGTTGTCGTCTGTGATATGTATCACAAACGACAACGTTGCTGACGCATTGTGGTCTAGCTTTGGAGCCGAGATTGCCGTTTGCGAGGGCGGGGATGTAGATGGCGGCGTCTAGGCGTAGCCATGGAGGGCGAGGCCCGATGGAGCGTAAGTCCATGGGTTTTGTTTTATGGCAGAGGAAAGAAGGGCTATATCAGAAACATGAAGCGCGATGACGCCATCGCCCGGTTGCGGGCTCATGAAACTGAATTCCGCCGGCTTGGCGTCGAGCGGTTGTTTCTGTTTGGCTCCACGGCGCGGGATGAGGCGCGGGAAGATTCGGATGTGGACTTGTTTTTTGACCACCCGGAGGGCTCGCTGGGGTTGTTTGAGCTGATGGACCTGAAGGCGCGCGCGGCCGAAATTTTGGGACGACGTGCGGATGTCATGACGCGGCGCAGCCTGCATGAACGGCTGCGGCCAGCGATTGAGGCAACTGCCGTTGTGGTATTCTGATGGGCGGGACGGCGGTGGCGCGGCTTGGGGACATACTTGAAGCGATTGAACTGATTGAGGATGAGCTTGCCGGCGTCGGTTTGGCGACGTTCGCGGCCGATAAGCGGAAGCGCTGGCTCGTTGAGCGGGGTTTGGAGATCATCTCCGAGGCTAGCCGGCGGCTGCCCGACGAGATGAAGGCTAGGCATGGGAACATTCCATGGCGGAAGGTGGCTGGGATTGGGAATGTGCTGCGCCATGAATACGAACACATCGCATACGATGTGCTTTGGCGCGTTGTGGCTGATGAGCTACCGGGGCTGCGTGCGGTTTGCCGCGCGGAACTTGCCGCGTTGGAATAAGGATTTTGGACCGAGCGCGAGCAACCGACGAGGTGAGGGAGAGGAGGCGAATGACGCTTCGCTGATCCGCCCTACGGGTCTTGGGGGTTGGTTAGTGTGGCTGCCCGGTGGCTTTGTGGATGGTGCGGTGGATGCGGCGGGTGGCTAGGACGACGAAAAGGATGACGAAGGGGATGCTGGCGGCCATGACGATGTCGGGGTCGGCGGGGATGCCGGCGGTTTTCAGGCCGCGGGAAAAATAGCCGATTAGGCCGACGATGTAGTAGGTGATCGCGGCGACGGAGAGGCCTTCGACGGTTTGTTGCAGGCGCAGTTGCAGGTCGGCGCGGCGGTTCATGGATTCCAGGACCTGGATGGATTGTTGCTCGCGGGTGATGTCCACGCGGGTGGAGAGCAGGCCGGTGGCGCGGGCGACGCGGGTGGAGAGAGCCTCCAGCCGCGTGGCGGTGGTGGTGCAGGTGGCCATGGCGGGGGCGAGGCGGAGTTCGGTGAATTCCTGAAACGTCTGGATGGCGGGGATGCGGACTTCGCGGAGTTGTTGGATGCGTTGTTGCACCAAAGCGTAATAGGCGCGGGCGGCGGAGAAGCGGAAATGGTGTTTGGCCTCAAAGCTTTCGATTTCGGCGGCGAGTTTGGTGAGGCGGTCCAGCAGGCCGGGTTCGCCGGCTTCGGTGACGGTGGTGAGGGCCTCGGTGATCTGGGCGAGTTCGCGCTCCGCGGTTTCCAGCTGCGGGGCCAGGGCGCGGGCGACGGGGAAAGTGAGGAGGGACATCAGGCGGTAGGTGTCGATTTCCAGCAGGCGCTGGACGGCGCGGCCGGCCTGGCGGGG
>PLFB01000209.1:0-419 GCA_003137135.1 Acetobacteraceae bacterium | reverse complement strand
GGAGGATGGCGGCGTGGGTGGCGGCGAGGATTTCGCCGGAAAGGTTTTCCAGCCAGGCTTGCGGGAGTTTTTGGATGGGGGGGTCGGCGAAGGGGTCCTCGGCGGCGCCTTTGGTGATGAATTTGTAGCGGGAGAATTCGGAGTGACGCTCCCATTTCAGGCGGAAGCGGCCGAAATCGGCGCTGTAGTGGATGGCGGTGGGGGAGGGCGGTTTGACGCCGAAGGAGGTGGCGAGGGTGGTGATGTGGGCGCGCTCGGCATCGCGGTTGGCGGGGGGCGAGAGCAAGGCGAGGTAGGAAATGCGGACGGGGGCGGTGAGGGATTCGGCGGGGCGGGCGTGGGCCTCGTTGTTGAGTTCGAGGCGCTGGGGGTGATTCGGAGGTAAAGGCATGTTAAACAGGAGAAGGAAGTAGTTACTT
>PLFB01000240.1 GCA_003137135.1 Acetobacteraceae bacterium | reverse complement strand
AAAAACTTTTGTTAATCTGGGCCGCAGGCTGTTTCACCAGCACGGTCCAAATTAGCAAAAGTTTTTTGGTTACTTTTTTTCAAAAAAGTAACTGCTTACTTTCCCTTCGAACCTCATAGACGAACGCACCTGTTTTCATTAGCCTCTCGGCTAATTGCGGAGGAACCAAAAATGCTCGACAAACCCACCACCGAATTTTGGCGCGGCATCAAGCCGCTCGCGAATGTATTCAAGCCGGATTCGCTGCCCGAAACCTACATCCAGAACGCGCCGACCGATGACGAGCGGTATTACGTGCCGTTTTCGGAAACCGTGTCGTCCCGGCCGCTGTGGATTTCGCCTTCGACTAACCGGTGGTGCGACATTCTGATGGCCAAAGGGGCGGGGTTGGTGAACCGGCATTATCATCCGCACGAGGTGTTTGCGTACACCATCTCCGGCAAGTGGGGCTATCTGGAGCATGACTGGGTAGCGACGGCGGGGGATTTTATCTACGAAACCCCGGGCGAGGGGCATACGCTGGTGGCGTATGAGCACCATGAGCCGATGAAGGTGTTTTTCACCGTCACCGGGCCGCTGATCTGGCTGGACGAAGAAGGCAAATCCTGCGGCCATTTCGACGTGCACGACTACATCGCGCTGTGCAACGCGCATTACGAGAAGATGGGCCTGGGCGGGGCGGAGTTTGTGAAAACGCTATTCAGGTAGGGCCTACCCCTCGATTTCGGCCTTCCCCCGCAGCTTTTTCGTACCTGCCCGGTGCGATTTGGCTTCCAGGCGGCGGGTTTTCGAGGCTTTGGTAGGTCGGGTGGGTTTGCGGAAAATAGGGGCTATCGCGGCTTCCCGCAGAAGCTCTAGCAGACGGTCGAGCGCGTCCTCGCGGTTGCGGTTCTGGGTGCGGTGCTGGTTGGCGGTGATGACGATGACGCCCTCGCCATTCAGGCGGCGGCCGGCCAACGTGGCGGCGCGGCGTTTGACGGCTTCGGGCAGGCTGGCGCAGCCGGCCAGGTTGAAGCGCAGCTGCACGGCGGTGGCGACCTTGTTGACATTCTGGCCGCCGGGGCCGGAGGCGGCGATAAAACTCTCCTCCAGGTCAGCCTCGCTGATGGAAAGACGCGGCGTGACCGGGATCATGCGGGTTATTCGGCGGGCTTTTTGGCGGCCTGCTGGGCGCGGACATAGGCGCGCAAAACCGCGTTCATTTTGGTCTGGTAGCCGCGCCCTTGCGCCTTGAACCAGGCGATGATGTCAGGGTCCAGGCGGACGGAGAGGAGTTTTTTGGGAACGAGCGGGCCCACCATCACCGCGTCCTTGTACCAGTCGCGCGGCATGTCGTCCCAATCGGGGTCGCTGGCGATGTCGGCTTCAAGTTCTTCCTCGGTTTTCGCCAAAACGGCGGCCATGTCGGTCTGGCTTTCGCCGCGGGCGCGCGTTTCACGAAGCTGTGCCACCGTATAACGCCGGATATCAGGTTCTCTCATCGATTCTTGCCCTTCGCATTGAGATGACGCGGATTTTGTCTCCGCGCCTTGTCAGGCAGCCTCCCACCGTAACTATAATTGTAGCTACATTTTGACTTGGCCACAAATAAACCGCCGCCAGCGGCAGCGGCGTGCGGCCTATCTTAACAAGGTTTGCGTAGAGGCGCCTGGAATATTGCGCGCGGCTCGAAAAAATGCGTCAGGCGGCTTTGGCGTCTTTCTTGGCGGTCGCCTTCAGCAGCCGGCGCTTCAGACTGGCGCCCTCTTCCGTCAGTTTGCTGTTCGACTGGCTGAGAATATACGCATCCAGCCCGCCGTTGTGTTCGATGGTGCGGATGGCGCGCGTCGAGAGGCGAAGTTTCACCGCGCCCAGCACGTCCGACAGCAGCGTCGTCTCCTGCAGATTGGGCAGAAAACGGCGGCGGGTCTTGTTGTTGGCGTGGCTGACATTGTTGCCGGACAATACGGTCTTGCCAGTCAGGTCGCAGCGGCGGGCCATCGGAAACATCCTCAAAAAAACGTCAAAGCGGGCTGTTTGCGCGGCCCGAAAGTGAAGGCGGGCTTATGGCGAAGAAGGCCAAAAAGGTCAAGCCGAAGGCAAGAAAGCAGCGCTTTTTGAAAAAAGGCGCCCCGCCTGGAACGTCTTCAGGCCTCTCCGGCATGATCCTTCCCCGCCTGCCGGCGCATCTCGCCCGATTCCACGCTGTCGATGGCGTTTTGCAAAATCCCCACCACCACGCCGTCCGGCAGCGTGCGCGTCAGCACGCCCATGGCGCCGCCCAGCAGCGCCGAGGCGATGGCCAGTGAGCTGAGACGCTTCTCCATCATGTGCTCGATCGCCTTGTCGATGATCTGCCCGGCGAAGGCGAGATCGCCGTCCGGCATGTGGGGAAGGTCGGGCATGCTTGAGTCCATTTTGCTGAGGCACCTATGATTTGGGGTCGAGCGCAAAAAAATCATGTGAACGAAAAAACATTCTAGTCCGCCGCCTCCGGCACGCTCTCCAGCCGCGCCGGCTCCACGCCCGCCACGTCCGCCGCGGCCTCCAGTTCCACCTGGGCTGCCCACATGGCGGCGTACACGCCGTCCATGGCCAGCAGCGCCGCGTGGCCGCCGCGTTCGACGATTTCGCCGTCGCGCAGCACCAGGATCTCGTCCGCGTCGGTGACGGTGGAGAGCCGGTGGGCGATGACCAGCGTGGTGCGATGGTCGGCCACCGAGCGCAGCGCCGCGCCGATATCTTGTTCCGTCGCCGTGTCTAGCGCGCTGGTGGCCTCGTCCAAAATCAAGATTCTGGGATTCTTCAGAATCGTGCGGGCGATGGCGACGCGCTGTTTCTCGCCGCCCGATAGCTTTAACCCACGTTCGCCGACCTTGGTCTTGTAGCCCTGCGGGAGAGAGACGATGAAATCGTGGATCTGGGCGAGGCGGGCGGCTTGTTCGATCTCCGCCACCGTGGCGCCGGGGCGGCCATAGGCGATGTTGTAAAAGATGCTGTCGTTGAACAGCACGGTGTCCTGCGGGACGACGCCGATGGCGGCGCGCAGGGAATGCTGGGTGACGTCGCGCACGTCGATCCCGTCGATTTTCACGGACCCTTGCGTGACGTCGTAAAAGCGGAACAGCAGCCGGCTGGTGGTGGATTTGCCGGAGCCGGTGGGCCCCACCAAGGCGACTTTTTTGCCCGGCTCGACGCTGAAGGAAATGCCCTTCAGAATCTGGCGGTCCGGGTTGTAGGCGAAGTGCACGTCCTCGAAAACGATTTGCGCCGGCGGACCCTGCGGCGCCACGACCTTGGCGCCGGGTTTGTCCTTGATTTCCTGGTTGACGCGCAGCAGCGAGAACATCTGCTCCATGTCGATCAGGCCCTGGTTGACCTGCAGATAGACGAAGCCGAGGAAATTCAGCGGCACGTAGAGCTGCATGAGGTAGGTGTTGACCAGGACGAATTTGCCCACCGTCATGCCGTGATGCGCCACGCCGTTTGCGGCCATCATCATCATCACGCCGAGCGCGGAGGAGATGATGACGGCCTGGCCGATATTGAGCGCATTCAGCGAGACCTGTGATTTGACCGAGGCTTTTTCGTAGCGCGCCAGGCTTTCGTCGAAGCGGCGGGATTCGTGTTCCTCGTTGCCGAAATATTTGACGGTTTCAAAATTGATCAGCGAGTCGATAGCCTTGGTCTGCGCCTCGTTATCCGTTTCGTTCATGATGCGGCGGAACTTGCCGCGCCAGCTGGTGAAGGTGAAGGTGAAGCCGATATAGAATGTGACCGCGGCGAAGGTGATCAGCGCGTACCAGACATCGAAAAAATGCCAAAGCGCGCCGGCCGTGAGCAGCAGCTCGATGATGGTGGGGATGATGTTGAACGTCGCCAGGCGCAGCACGTTCTGGATGCCCAACGTGCCGCGCAGGATGATGTTGGACAGGCCGCCGGTCTGCCGGTCCAGATGAAAGCGCATGGACAGGTTGTGCAGATGCTCAAACGTCTGGCGCGCGACGACGCGCGAGGCGCGCATCTGCACGGCCGCGAAAATCGCGTCCCGCAATTCGGCGAAGCCGGTGGAGGCGATGCGCACCGCCGCATAACCGACGATGAGGCCGGCCGGCACGGTGATGATGGCATCCTTCGCCGAAAGATGGTCGATCGCGTGGTAGAGCAGGATCGGCACGAAGACCGTGGCGATTTTCGCCACGACCATGCAGATGCTCGCCAGCACCAGGCGCAAGCGGAGCCAAAACTCGTGTTTCGGCCACAAATAGGGCAGCAGCGAGAGGATGGTGGACCAGGAGCCTCTGGCGGGTTTTTGGCGGCCGTCCAAAGGCGCGGCCATATGGGGGTTGGCAGAGTGGGCGGAGCGGGTCATGTGATCGGACATGGCATGGCCCCAAAAGATTGCAAAGCTATTATCGCATGTAAGGGCCTGCCATAACGCAAGGCTGCCCGGCGAACGGCTGCCGTTTTGTGTGGGGGATGCGCTGGTGGGCTACGTTTTGCCGGATTTTGCGGCCCGTCTGGCCGGGGTTTCGGTTGCAACGGGGCGGGTGGTGCTGGCCGCCTCCGCCGCGGGGCGGCTGAACGATGTGGCCCGCGCGGCCGGGGTGGCGTTCCGGGGGGAGGATTTTGACGTGCGGGCGGTGGTGGATGGCCCCGTGCTGGGGGTGCTGGACCGCGGTGCGCTGCCGGCGTTTGGGGTGATGGGGGTGGGTGTGCATCTGAATGGACTGGTGCGGCGGGATTCTGGCTGGTGGCTGTGGGTGGCGCGGCGGGCGGCCGACAAAAAATTGGATCCTGGAAAACTGGATCATCTGGTGGCGGGCGGGGTGCCGGCGGGGTTTTCGGCGTTCGAGACGCTGGTGAAGGAGGCGGCGGAGGAGGCGGGCTTGCCGGCTGAGCTGGTGGGGCGGGCGGTGGAGGTGGGGCGGTTTGGGTATGCGTGTGAACGGGCGGAGGGTTTGAGGCGGGATTTTTTGGTGGCGTATGATCTGGTGCTGCCCGAAGACTTTGTGCCGGTGGCGGCCGATGGGGAGGTGGCGGGGTTCGAGCTCTGGCCGCTGCAGCGGGTTTTTGAGGTCGCCGGCACGACGGATGATTTCAAGTTCAACGTGAATCTGGTGCTGGTTGATCTGTTTGTCCGTTATGGATTGGTGGCTGGCGAGGATGCGGCGGCGCTGCGGCGCGCGCTGGCGGGAGAGGTTTTATGAGCGTCGCGGTGCAAGAAGGGTTTTTTGAGCTGGGGGATTTTGCGCTGCAGTGCGGCGAGGTTTTGGCTGGGGCGCGGCTGGGCTGGAAGAGTTTTGGCACGCTGGCGGCGGATAAGGGCAATGTGATTCTGTATCCGACCTGTTATGGCGCGACGCATGAGGACCAGGAATGGACGGTAGGGCCGGGCGGAATTCTGGATGCGGAAAAGTATTTTGTTGTGATCGTGGATATGTTTGGCAATGGGGTTTCCAGCAGTCCTTCCAACCATGCGGCGTTTCCGGGGCTGGTGACGGTGGCGGATAATGTGCGGGCGCAGCGGCGGTTGCTGGCGCAGGTGTTTGGGGTCGAGCGGCTGGCTTGCGTCTATGGGTTTTCGATGGGGGCGCAGCAGGCCTATCACTGGGCGGCGTTGTATCCGGCGGCGGTGGAGCGGGCGGTGGTGGTGTGCGGGAGTGCCAAAACCTCCGTTCATAACAAGGTTTTTTTGGAGGGGTTGCTGGCGGTGCTGGAGGCGGCGCCTGAATATTCGGGGAATGGGCGGTTTTCGGCGGTGCCGCACAAGGCGCTGCGGGCATTTGCGCGGGTTTATGCGGGGTGGTGCATGAGTCAAGATTTTTTCCGCGCCGGGCTGCATCTTTTGACGGCATCGTCATTGTAGGATTTTTTGGACAGAGAATGGGAACCCGGATTCACGCGGCATGACGCGGCAAATCTCTATGCGATGGCGCAAACCTGGCTGCACGCCGACATCAGCGCCAATGAGATTTACCACGGCGACCTGGCGGCGGCGCTGCGGGCGATTACGGCGCGGGTTTTGTTGATGCCGTGTTCGACGGATTTGTATTTCCGGACGGCGGATAATGAGGGGGAGTTGGCGTATTTGCGGTATGCGGAATTGGCTGAAATTGTGAGCGTGTGGGGTCATGCGGCGGGCGCGCCGGAGGGGTTGGAGGTGGAATTAGGGTTTATGCGTGAGAGGGTGGCGAGGTTGTTGGCGGAGGATGCGCGGGCGGTAGATCGGCTGATGGCGCTCGGGGAGGAGGGGATGGCGAATGGGGTTGATGAGACGTTTAATATTGGCAGTTTGCTTTGAAACGTCAGGGCGTGAATAAGAAGCGCCCTTCTCGAACGACCGCCTCCCGCGCGGTGAATATCGTGGTGGATATTTGAGGATAGATCATAGGCTTCGCTCCGCTGTGTGTCCTATTTAATACTATCGTCCAAGTATCCCGAGAATTTTCTCGAACCGTATGCGTGCCATCTGGAGAATTTCCGCGAAAGACCCTAGGTTTAATCCAGCGTTTGCCATCCTATCGCGAACTGCGAGGACAGAAGGATGATACTGACGACCAACCACAAAGGTACTAAACTGGACGTTGGGTCGATGCCCTTTGATAAGGCCTTCGTATTCAAGTGCCTGAGTGACATGTTCCATAGTTACCGTCTCGGACGGCCTCTTAAACTCAATGATTAATGCATGCGAACCGTCATCGCGGGATCGACAGATGAGGTCCGGCCTTAAATGTGCGCGATCCTTGTATAAAGTGTCAATCTGACCATCCAAAACAGTCTTAAGAGGTCTGTCAGAAGACCACAGTTCCAAGCCCTCACGGACAAGCCATAAGTTTGTCTCGATAAGTTTATGAAGGTCGATCTCGTATGCCTTGTTTGACGAAACCAATTCCTCAAGGCGGTTGATTATGTTTATCTGTGTCTCAATGATTCCAGCCACACTGTTTAACTGGGAGAGCCCCCAAGCGCCGACGAGCTCAGCTAATTTCACAGCCTCATTTATATCTGCTGACGCGATCGCATTCATCAACTCTCTCAGCACGTTTGACTCGTAGTATCTTAAGACCCATTCGACAAGGTTCATCGCGTCGTCATCGGAAGCTGTGCTTAGTTTGCCAACGAGCCCTCGAACAACCTTAGTAGCAGTTCCACGGATGTGAGGCGGAAGCGCCAAAAGCCGGTCTCGAATGCCTGGAGCATCCATAAGCGCGTCGGTGCGCTTCTTCGTCTCAGTCTCATCGAGACCTTGAATGACCTCTCGTATAAAGTTTTTTGCCCAACCCTCAAACCTTTGAACCACGTCCGAATCCTCGAGGAAACCGTCGCGTGATGTCTTAATAAGGTCGTGTCTCTTACCGTCATGACCTTCGGGATCTAAAAACTCTGCGTAAAATTCACCTACAATTTTTTCTGCAGTGAAAAAGCCATGAGTTCTAGTATCAAGTCCGAAAAGAGAAGGTTCTTGTACAATGCGGCCACGGACTCGCACAGCAAATCCTGGTGAGGTTTGTCTTCCCTGGGCAATTATGTAGAACCCATTCAAATTCCCAACGCCAGGTATCGTTGTGGAGATTTCGTGTCTTGCTCCAGGCACGTCCTCCGCAGTGCATTCTACATTCTCAACAAAAATTCTGAAATCTGCCTTTGAAGGCAATGCCCGATGCAAATGACGTCGTACCACCTCGGCGGCTGGAAGATGAAGGCCTTCATGCAGTTGTAACAACTCAATCGACGTACCATTCGACTTTTCCGTTTCAGCGATTGTAAGGTCGAATTGATGGCCGGCCAGTTCGCTGATGTTGTCTAGATCGCTCTTATCAATTGTAATTTGCGACTGTTTGCCGTTGTGCCTCGTGGTCAATCGGATGCGCGATGCAATTCCAAAACCTGCAAGCTTACCAATACCTTTGCTGCCAATAATCAACCGTCCTTCACTGGTACGATCCCCACCCTCACGACGATCTCTTCCGACATATAGATATTTCGTTCTCAAATCCTCTGCGCTCATTCCAACGCCATCGTCAGAAATAGTTATCAATGCATTTTCGTCGATCACATCAGGGAGGGAAATTCGAATCTCATGAGCGTCCGCGTCGTACGCATTTGCCACCAGTTCTCCAAGGCACTTCCGGACGCTGTTGTAAGCCGAAATACCCAAGTGTTCGAGGATACGCGGCGAAAACGAAAAATGAGCTTTCTCCTGAGGCATCATGCATATTCCTTCATTACTTCGTGATCCAAAACTCGATTTTTCTCAATTTGGCGACCAGCGTTTTGGCGTGGGTGCGCAGAGTTTGAGTGATGGCTAGCGCTTCGGCGGAAGCGTTGGGGACGGGGCGTAGTAGCAAGCGTAGGATGGGTGAGCGAAGCGCTACCCATCATTTTTAAAATGAGCCGCAGAATGAAATTGGTCTGCGCCCCCATCGGTGCCAGAAAATGATGTGTAACGCTTCGCTCACCCATACTACGATTGTTGGGGAGCACGGCACAGAATTTCGAATTTTTCGGCTAGCCGTCGGCCGTCCATTTTGCCGTGGGTGCGCAAAGGCTGGGTGATGGCTAGGGCGTCGGCCGGGGTGGGGTTTTGGACGGGGCGCAGGTTCCAGAGCGCGCGGTTGCCGTATTGCGCGAAGGCGCGGTGGTAGAGGGTGGCGAGGTCCTCGGGGTGGGTGGGGGTGGCGTCCATGGCGGGGGAGGATGGCATGGATTGGGGCGTATTCCAACTGCCGAAAAGTTGGTTTCGCGTGGGCGGTGAGGCCTTGGGCGTGATAAGTCGTGGATTCCGGCATGCGCCGGCATGACGTGTGGAGGGTTGGCGGCCGAAAGCATTTTTCTTGTTGTTTAACAGATTTGCGATTATGTTAAACGAATGGGAGACATGCGATGAAAGCTGAAACGGAAAAATTTTTGGCAGCGCGGCGGCTTGCTGTTATGGAGGATGTGGCGTCGCAGGGGCTGATGGAGGGGGAGAATGCGCCGCTCGGGGCACGGGTGCCCAAAAAATTGGTGGCGCGGGCGAAGAAGCAGAGTGGGATTACTTCGACTACCGAGCTGGTAGAGTACGCGCTGGCCAAGGTGGTACTGGAGGATGATTTTGGGCGCAAGCTGGTGGCGCTCGCGGGGACCATTCCCAAGGATATTAAGCTTGACGTTTGAGCGGCGGGCTTCGTTCCGCCGGTTAAAACCGCAGAGACGATCAGTAGCACTTCGCCTTCGTGCTTATGGGGAATTGAAGTTTGTTGACCCGCGGCCGGCGTCGGGGCGGGGGCTGCTGCTGGATACATGTGTTTATATCGACGTATTGCAGGGAGGGGTGCCGGCGGAAGTGAAACGGCTGCTGGAAATGCGAATCGTGAACCATTCCGCCATCGCGCTGGCCGAGTTGACGCATCTGATCGGCGCGCTTGACCCCGCGCATCCGGGAACCGCGCAGGCGCTGAAGCGGCTGGGAGAGGTGATCGACAACATCCCGGCACGCCGGCTTAGTGCGCCCTCAGTGCGGGCGTGCGGCGAGGCGGGGATGCTGGCGGGCCTGGTGACCAGGCTGGCCGGGCGGCACAAGGATTTTTTGCTCCTGAATGACGCGATGCTGTTCTTGCAGGCGGCGGAAATGGGGTGCGAACTGCTGACGGGGAATGTGGCGGAGTTTGATTGGTTTGATCAGATTGTTCCTGGTACGGGCGTCATTTTTTACCGAAAAGAATAAAGCAAGCAGTTACTTTTTTTGAAAAAAAGTAACCAAAAAACTTTTGATTCCTGTCGGCTTTGGCGAAGGAGTCTCCAACACAAGCT
>PLFB01000055.1 GCA_003137135.1 Acetobacteraceae bacterium | reverse complement strand
GCAGATGCAGGAACGGCATCAGCTCTGCCACGTCGCGATGCGCCAGGATCAGGTCGTCATCCATGTCGCCGGGATGCGAGGTGGTGTAGCGCAGCCGGGGCAGGTTGGGGATTTCCGCCAGCTCCCGCAGCAGCCGCGCCAGGCTCCACACGCCGCCATCCGGACCTGCGCCGTGATACGCATTCACGTTCTGCCCCAGCAGCGCGATCTCCCGCGCGCCCGAACGTACCATGCGCCGCGCCTCGGCGATGATGGCGGCCGCCGGCCGCGACATCTCCGCGCCCCGCGTATAGGGCACCACGCAGAACGAGCAGAACTTGTCGCAGCCTTCCTGAATCGTCAGGTTCGCGATGACGCCCTGCGGCGCCGCTTCATCCGGCAAAAAGTCGAATTTTTGTTCCGCCGGAAAATCTGTATCAAGCACGGCTTTTTTGCCGCGGTGCACCCGCGCGATCAGCTCCGGCAGCCGGTGATAGGCCTGCGGCCCCACCACCAGGTCCACATAGGGCGCGCGTTCCAGAATCACCTCGCCCTCCGCCTGCGCCACGCAGCCGGTCACGGCGATCATCATCTTGCCGCCCCCAGCCACCTTCAGATCCCGCAGCCGGCCGAGCGCCGAAAACACCTTCTCCTCCGCCCGTTCGCGGATATGGCAGGTATTCATAATCACCATGTCCGCGTCATCCGGCGCATCGACCGGCACGTAGCCCAGCGGCGCCAGCACGTCCGCCATGCGCGCGGAATCGTACACGTTCATCTGGCAACCATGCGTCACAACGTGGAGTTTACGGGTCTTTTGGTCCAAAGCCGTCATGTGCGGAAATCCATCGGGTTTATCCCGATGGAAAAACGCACGAAATACAGATCGGTCAAGGCCAATGCCGGTCATACCCTCCTGAGCTTGGTCCTACTCCGCATCGTTTCCGCGCGCCGAGTCAAGTAAATTTGGATGAACCTTTCGTTTACAAGGCTCACCCGTCACGGCCAGACCATGCCCCGGCGCGATCCGGCAGCCGCAGCACCGCCGGCTCGGCCGCCCTGCCCTGCCGCAGCGCCGCGGCGTTTTCCTCCAGCCGCGCTTGCACCGCCGCGCCCAAAACTTTCCGGTTGCCGAACGCCGCATAATCCAGCGGCGGATCCAGGATCACCGTCGCATGCAACATCCACCGCCGCCCGATTTTTGGAAAATGCCCCGCCATGTCCATGTCGCCATACCAGGAAATCTCCGGCCGGTCCCGCCTTCGCACCGGCAGCCCATCCAGCCCATCATAAACAATCGTCACCACCTGAATAACCGGCCGCACCGGCGCCTCCGCGATCGCCAGAAAACCCGATTGAAACGGCAGAATGCGGACCCCGTCGGAGGTCGTCCCTTCCGGAAACAGAATGATATGATCGCCGGCCGCCAGCCGCGCCTGCATGTCCGCCCGCTCGCGCGCCATCGAAGCGCGCTGCCGCGAGACGAAAATCGTGCGCCCCAGCTTCGCGATCCACCCCACCAGCGGCCAGCCCGCCACGTCCGCCTTCGAAACAAAACAGCCCGGCAGCACGCTGCCCAGCGCCACCACATCAATCCAAGAACAGTGATTCGCGATGAACACAATCGGCCGCCCGGCCGCCAGTTCCCCCTTGACCGTCAGCCGCAGCCCCAGAATGCGCCGCACGCCGTCCCAGTAAACCCGCGCGAACCACTCCGGCCCGCGGCCCGGCAACAGCATGAGGATGGATTGCAAAAGCATGGACGGCAGCGTCCAGAGCAGCGCCAGAACGAGGCGCGTGAGCATGCGAAGGAAGCCAAGCATTTAAGGAAGAACTTCTTTTTTGAAAAAAAGAAGCAAAAAACTTTTGCTCCGCTTCGCGCCTTGTTGGCCCGCTACGGGCCAACAAGGCGCGAAGCGGAGCAAAAGTTTTTTTGCTACTTTTTTTTCAAAAAAAGTAGGTCTTGCTTCCTGCCTTATGGCGCCTTGTCCTTCAGCATCAGTTTCAAATCCCGCACAATCGGCTCCGGGTCCGCCTTCAGTTGCTGCCGCACCGTCGCGATCCAGTCGCTCACGTCCTCCACGGCCGTCGGGTTTTCGCGCAGCAATTCGCGCTTGATGAACGGAAACCCCGACATCAGCAATTGCCGCCACAAATCCGCCGTCGGGTTCAGCGCCACCCGCCGCGCGATCGCGTCGCGCAGCCGCAGCGCCTGCAGTTTCCGGTTGCGCAAAATCGGGTCCACCTTGCCGGCTTCCGTTTCCATCCGCGTGATCAGCTCGTCAAAAGACTCGTAATCCACCTTCTCCACCAGGTCCAAATACGGCCACACCGCCGAGCAGCTCAGCCCGGCCTTCACCATTTGCTGCGTGATGCCGATTTCATAGTACCGCACGATGTAGTTCTTCCACGGCACCGGCTTGATGCCGTCCCAAAACATCTTGAACGCCGGCGAACGCAGCGCCTTCGGTCCGAACGCCATGAAGAAGGACTGCAAATGATACCGGAACTGCCAGCTTTCCGTCAGCCCCCAGATATCCGCCTTGGCATAATCCAGCGCCGCCAGCGCGCCGTCCAGCGGCGCCAGCGGGCCAAACACGCTGTCATTGGCGAAAATCACTTCCTCGGTTTCCGCCCGCGGCAGCGCCAGATGCTCCACCGCGTCGCACCAGGCGCCGAAATCATAACCCTGGTTGCGGCGGATGATGATGCCGGCGCACAACTCCCGAAGTGCCGCCATCGCCTCGGGCACCAGCCGGCCGGCATTGGTGACGAACACGACGCTCCGCCCGCCGGTCCTCAACTGCCTCACATAATCCAGAATTTGCCCGCGCACGCGGCCGGAGCGATCATAGTGCATGAACAGCACCACCTTTGGCGCGACGGCGATGCCGCTTTCCGGCCAAACCGAAACGATCTGCCGGCGGCGGCGAAACAGCGCCAGAAACATCGCGATGGGGAGCGTGAGATACCATTTGAGCTCGATCAGCGCCCAGTAGATCAGAGTCAGATTGTAGCGGAGCGTGCGCATGACTTAGCGTGAAAGAAAGCAGTTACTTTTTTTGACAAAAATGGCGCCCCGCCCGGGGTAACCAAAAAAACTTCTGGTTCCCTTCGCGCGGTGTTGGCCCGCTACGGGCGAACACCGCGCGAAGCGGACCAAAAGTTTTTTGCTTCTTTTTTTCAAAAAAGAAGTTCTTCCTTAACTAAAAAGCGCCGGCATCCGCGCCTGCAGCGCCGCGTTCAACGCCTCCCGCCGCTCCCAAAGCGAGCGGTACCACGCCAGCCGCGCCGCCACCTGGTACGCCGCCATGCGCTCGGCCGCGACGTACGCGCGCGCCGCGTCGGCGATGCGCCGCGCGGCCTCCGGGTAGGCCAGAATGCGCAGCAGCGCCGAGCGCATTTCCAGCGAATCGGTAAAAATCAGCCCGGTTTTCTGGTCCTTGATCGTGCCGCCATAGACCACGTCGCTGGCCAGGCTCACCACCCGGCAGGCCGCGGCCTCGATGAACTTCAAATCCGACTTCGCGCGGTTGAACGGCGTGTCGGCCAGCGGCATGAACGCGACCTCGCTGGCGCCCAGCAATTGCAGATAGGTCGGGTAATCGCAGGTCGGCACAAATTCCTTTTCCTCGGTCTCCAGGGCGTCGAAGAATTCCTTGTCGTGCGCGACGACGATGCGCAGCCGCCGGCCGACCGCGCGGGCCACGTCGTTCAGCCCCTGCATGTACGGCGCCCAGTCCTGCCCGCGGTTGAGCGCCGCGAAGAACAGCGTAATCCGATCCGGGTCCACGAAATTCTTCACTTCAGGAAGCTGAAAAATCGCGTTCTCGAACACCGCGACTTCCGGATTCTCCGCCGCCAGCACCTGCGCCAGTTCGCGCGTGCTGGTCTGCACCGCGTGCGCCGCGCGAAACGTCAGCAGCTGGCTCAAATCCAGCCCGCGCTCGGCCATGAAACTCGGATGGTCGTCGAATTCGCTGACGATCAGATAGTTTTTTTGCAGCAGCGCGCGCACCCGTTCGATGCCGGCCTCGCCGACCAGCAGCGGCCGGTGCAGCACCGCGATCTGCGGCGCCTCGCCGTTGCCGCCGGGCAGGTCCGGTTCGGCGGTGATCGTCGCCACCACCGCCGCGTCGCTGCGCAGGGCGCGCAGCGGTTCCACCACCCGCACCTCGCTCACGCCGCCCAGCGGCGCCAGCATGGTGGCGTTGATGAACAGCCGCGGCGGCGCCTGTTTGCGCGCCCGCCAGACGAACTGCAGCGGCCCGGCCCGGTTGAAATACTCCGCCGGGTCCACGCCGATCGCCTGCAGCCCCGGCGCCAGCGCCGCGACGAATTTCTTGGCCTGGGTCATATCGATGGCGCGGGAGGACACGTCGGTCAGGTCCAGCCCGGCTTTCGCCAGCGCGTCGCCCATGGTGCGCGGGGTGAACCAGCGCAGATGCGTGCGGTCCAGCACGCCTTCATCCTCGTAGTCGAACGTGCCTTTCAGCAGTTTGAACGCCAGCGACCAGTGCTCGACATTCGGCATGCACACCACCACCGTGCCGCCGGGGCGCAAATGCGCCACCTGGTTTTTCAGCAGCGCCCACGGATCGACCACGTGTTCCAGCACGTCGCCATAGACCAGGCAGTCCACGCCGTCCGGCGCATCGAACGGCATGGGCACCGCTTCGGCGTCGCCCACGAACACCTTGGTCAGGCGCGTGGCGGCCAGCGCCCCGGCGGCGCGGTCAACGTCGATGCCAAAATATTGCGCGGCCGGATTGCGCCGCAGATACGCCACCCCCAGCGCGCCGCTGCCGCAGCCGGTATCCACGATGACTCTTGCCGCCAGCGGCAGCTTTTCCAGCACATCCGGGTTGGCGTAGTCAGGATACGGCCCTGGCGCGGGGCCGCCCGGCGCGGCGGCGGCTGGCGTGGCACCCGGCACGGTTGCAGTGATTTCGTCCATCCCAGCCTTCAAATTACCTGTTCCCGGTGTCCCCGGCGTTAACGGCCGGGTTCCGGCGCAAACTATTGTTTACGACCAATCCCGGAATAGGCAAACCCGGCCGCCTTCATCGCCACCGGGTCGAACACGTTGCGCAAATCCACCACGATTTTGCCGCGCATCACCTGCGCCAGCTTGGGTCCCAGCGAGCGGAACTCGTTCCACTCCGTCACCAGCACCACGCCGTCCGCGCCGGCGGCCGCACCCGGCGCGTCGGCGGCGTAGGTCACGCTGCCGGGCAGCAGCGCGCGCGCGCCCGCCATCGCCGCGGGGTCGAACGCCGTCACCGCGGCACCCGCCGCCACCAGCCCCTCGATCAGCGGAATTGACGGCGCCTCGCGCATGTCGTCGGTCTCCGGCTTGAATGAGAGCCCAAGCACGGCGATTGTCTTGCCCGCCACGTCACCGCCGAACGCCGCCAGAACCCGCCCCGCCAGGCCGGATTTGCGCTTATCGTTGATCGCCACCACCGACTGGATCAGCCGGCTCGGCGCGCCGGCCTCCTCGGCGATGCGCATCAGCGCGACGGTATCCTTCGGAAAGCACGACCCGCCAAAACCCGGCCCCGCATGCAGAAACTTCCGCCCGATCCGCCCATCCAGCCCGATCCCGCGCGCGACATCGTTCACGTCCGCGCCCACCCTTTCACAGAGATCGGCCATCTCATTAATAAAGGTGATCTTCATCGCCAAAAACCCGTTGGCGGCGTATTTGATCAGCTCCGCGGTCTCCAGCCCGGTAAACACGATCGGCGTTTCGATCAAATATAACGGCCGGTACAACCGCCGCAGCACCTCCTTCGCCCGATCGGATTCGGTGCCCACGATCACGCGGTCCGGCCGCATAAAATCCGGAATCGCGCTGCCCTCGCGTAAAAACTCGGGGTTGGAGGCGATGTCGATCTCCAGATCCGGCCGCAGACGCCTCGCCAACTCCGCCATCAGGCGCCCAGTGCCCACCGGCACGGTCGATTTCGTGACGATGACCGCCGGATGTTCCAGTTGCTTCAGCAGTTGTTCCAGAGCCGCGAACACATACGTCAGATCCGCATGCCCATCGCCGCGCCGCGCCGGCGTGCCGACGGCGATGAATATCGCCTCCGTCCCGGATATCGCCTCGGCCATGGTCTCCGGAAAGCTCAGCCGCCCGGCCGCCGTGTTATCCGTCAGCAGCCGGTCCAGCCCCGGCTCGTAGATCGGTATCTTGCCGTCCAGCAGCAGCGCCCGCTTGCCCGCATCCGCCTCATAAACCGCAACCGAGACGCCGAATTCCGCAAAACACGCGCCGGAAACCAGGCCGACATAGCCGCCACCGATAATCGCAATCTTCACGCCGGCACCTCTGGGCAAAACACTGCCTAAGTTCTGGCGTGCGCCGAAGGCGGCCACAAGGGGAAGTAAGAAGTTCTTTTTTTAGAAAAAAAATAACCAAAAAAACTTTTGCTC
>PLFB01000187.1:6081-7067 GCA_003137135.1 Acetobacteraceae bacterium | reverse complement strand
TCGGTGATGGGCTGCTGCATCCATACGCTGCTGCCGGCCGGGCGGGTCTATTCCACACTCGAAATCAAAATCAACTACCTGCGGCCGATCACCGACGCGCTCGCGGAAGTCACCGCGGAAGGCCGCGTGGTCAACCTCGGCCGCAAGGCGGCGTTTTCGGAGGGTAAGATTTTCGATGCCGCCGGGAAGCTTTACGCNNCGAAGCGGCGCAAAAGTTTTTTGGTTACTTTTTTTCAAAAAAGTAACTGCTTTCTTCCTTCCTAAATGATCGTACTCCCGCCATCCACCGCCAAGATTTGTCCCGTTATATGCCCCGACGCCGCGGAGCAGAACAGCAGCGCGGCACCCTTCAGATCGTCATCGTTGCCGATTTTCATCAGCGGGCTGCGGGCCGTTACCTGCTCGCCATAAACTTCCAGCGTGCCCTTGGTCATTTTCGAAGGAAAGAACCCCGGCGCCAGCGCGTTGACGGTGATGCCGTGCTGGCCCCATTCAGCCGCCAGCGCGCGGGTGAGGTTGACCACCGCACCCTTGGAGGCGTTGTAGGCGATGGTGCCGGTCATGGAGTGGTGGTGGCCTTGCAGGCCGGCGACCGAGGCGATGTTGAGAATCTTGCCGCCGCCGGCGGGGATCATCGAGCGGCGGCCGATTTCCTGCGTCAGGAAAAACAGCTGGTTGAGGTTGACGTTCATCACCCGCGCCCAGGCTTCCGGCGTGATCTCTTCCGCCTTTGCCCCCCACGTCACGCCGGCATTGTTCACCAGAATTTCGACGCCGCCATCCGCCAGCACCGCGTCCGCGAGCGCCTTTGCGCCGTCCGGCTTGCTCATATCCGCCACATAGGCTTTCGCGGCGATGCCGAGCCTGGTGAGGTGCGCCACCGCCGCCGCGAGTTCATCCGCCTTGCGCGCCGCGATGGCGATGCGGGCGCCGAATTCGCCTAGCGCCTCGGCGATTTGCAGTCCCAGCCCGCGGGAGCCGCCGGT